>DVFQ01000110.1 GCA_018713185.1 Candidatus Copromonas avistercoris (nom. illeg.)
CCGGATCTTATCCTCCGCCACCTGCTTGCAGACGCTCATCCGTTCTTCAAACAGGCGGACGATCTCCTGGTCGATCTCATCCAGCCGCTTTCTGCATTCCATCAAGTCCATTCCTTTTCCTCCTGTAAAGAAAGAAGCATATCCCGGATCACTTCTCTTGTGTAAGCTCCCGCCTTTTTTCGATCGGCAGGATCCAAATCTTTAATATAGAAGGGCGTTCCATAATAAACCGTTACCTTCGCCGGGCGGATAAACGGCATATGCTTTTCAAATACGTCCGCCGTCCCCATAATGGCTACCGGAACCACCGGACAGCCGGTTTTTTCGGCAATTTTAAGGCTTCCTTCCTTAAAAGGAAGCAGCTCCCTCAAGTCCTCGTTCCGGTTCCTGGTTCCCTCCGGAAAGATCCAGACGGAAATCCCGTTTTTTACATGATCGATCCCTTCCAGGATCGTCTTTAACCCTTCCTTGATATTCTCCCGGTCCAAAAACAGGCAGTTGACGTTTTTCATCCAGCTGCGGAGAAACGGATATCGGAGCATCTCTTTTTTCGCCACAAATCCCATAAGCCCCGGCACCGTCGTATAGCCCACCAGAATATCAAAATAGCTTCTGTGATTGCCCACATAAAGGACCGCCTGATCCTTAGGGATATTTTCCGCGCCTTTTACCGTCACCTCAACGCCCGCGATTTTTAGGATCAGCCAGAACATAAACTGGACAATCTTTAAGCTTTCCCGGTCCCTGGCCGCCGGATCTTTCATTCCTAACGAATTTTGGGCCGCCAGCAAAGGATAGCCGGGCACCAAAAAGCAAAACAGCAAAACTGCGATGGAAATAAATCTTATCATATGTCTTATCCTCGTTTATCCGCTTATTATCCTGCTTATGAAAAGAGGCGAGCGCGCTTTCCCTTAAGCGCCCCGCCTCTTCATTATATCGGACGTCCCCTGCAATTGCAACCGCTTCCGGCCTTTTTTCGCCGGCGTTCCGGCCTTTTTCCTCCCACTTCAGCCTTTTTCGCCGGCGGCCTCCTAACTCTTTTTTACCAACGTCAGCCATTCAAAAAGCAGTCCGGTCAAAAACCAGAACGGAGCAAAATCCAGGCGGATCAGTCCGTCGATATTCATGACCCGGCCCGTATAGTCCCAGGGACAGATCCCGGCGCCCCGAAGAAAAGAGCCGGCCAGATATTCCGTGGTAAAAATAAGGACCATATCATTGATCCCATGGCGCCAAAACCGGTCCCGCGACCGCAGGACGCCCTCGTCCCCCAGCCACTGATCCAACCTCCGGCAGATCGGCCCCAAAAATACGCCCAAGCCGTAGATCGGAAACATCAGAAGCGACGTCCGTCCCATCAAGCGCATATCTCCCGCCGCCACGGATTCCGCCGACGTAAATAGAATTTCCAGGCACCAGCCCGCAATCCCGCATTTGGCAAAGTTGATGATAAATCGTGAAAGCTGTTTGTTCATGGAGCTAGTTTGCCTAAAAGGGGCGTCCGCTATGCATTACACGAACCGATTGCTCTTGGGATCGTATTCATAGCCGATGGAACCCATCGTCTTTTCCAGTTCTTCCCGCTCAATGTCCAAACTGCGGCACAGCTCCTCCAGATCCGGATAAAAATCTCTCAGCTTTAAATTCACATAGCTTAACAGCATGACAGGGTCTTTCGGAATTTCGCCCATCCTCTCCACCTCCCTCAATATCCAGTTGAACCGTCCGCCCGCTCCATGGTATAATAAAGGCATCTGAAAACACGAAAGGGGAACGGTCCTTATGAAACATATTTTACTGCTGGGCACGGGAGGCACCATCGCCTGCAAGCGGGGCGACAACGGATTAACTCCGCTCCTTACGGGAGACGAGCTTTTATCCTATGTTCCCGCCGCCAGAGAATTCTGCCATGTCGACGCGATCCAGGTTCTGAATATCGACAGCACCAACATCCATCCCAAGCACTGGCTTATGCTTTCCCAGGTCCTTGAAAAAAATTATGATAATTACGACGGCTTCGTCATCTGCCACGGCACCGACACCATGGCTTATACCGCCGCCGCCATGTCCTATCTGGTACAGCATTCCAGCAAGCCCATCGTCATCACCGGCGCCCAGAAGCCCATCGACCTGGACGTAACCGACGCCCGCACCAATCTGCTGGACAGCCTTCGGTTCGCCTCCTGCGACAGGGCTCATGGAGTCAGCATCGTCTTTGACGGGAAGGTCATCGCCGGAACCCGCGGGAAAAAGGAACGCACCAAAAGCTACAATGCCTTCTCCAGCATCAATTTCCCGTATCTGGCCGTAATCCAAGAGGAGCATATCCTGTTCTATATCGACGACAAATGGCAGGACAAGGAGACGGTCCGCTTCTATCATGATCTGGACAGCCGCGTTGCCCTTTTAAAGCTGATCCCGTCCATGGGGTCCTCCGTCCTCGACTATCTGGCGGAGCATCATGACGCCGTCGTGATCGAGTCCTTCGGCGTAGGCGGCCTTCCGTCCTACGATTCCGGGGATTTCTACAGCTCCATCGAAAAATGGATCTCCCAGGGAAAGGTCATCGTCATGACGACGCAGGTAACACAGGAAGGCAGCAATATGTCCGTTTACGAGGTGGGCCAGAAGATCAAAAACGCCTTCGGCCTGATCGAATCCTATGATATGACCCTTGAGGCCACCGTAACGAAATTAATGTGGATCCTGGGACAGACCCGGGAGCCGGACCGCATCCGTGAGCTGTTCTACCGCACCGTCAATCATGACATTCTCTGGAAAACCACCGGCTAAACCGGCGGCCCTCCAGACCAATTTAAGCCTTATTCATTTCCCGTCAGCTTTATAAAATCTTCTTCAGAAAGAATCGGAATCCCCAGCTCTCTGGCTTTCCGGTTCTTTGCTGAATTAGAGGTCACATCATTATTGATCAAATAATCCGTCTTTGACGAAACCGAACCGGCCGCTTTTCCTCCCAGCGCCTCGATCCGTTCCTGAAGCTCCCTGCGGTTGGCAAAATGCTCCAGCGAGCCGGTAATGACAAAGGTCTTTCCCGCAAGCGGCTGCGCGCCTTCCGTCTGCTCCTCTTCTTCAAAGGTCAGATCCTTAAGAAGATGATCCAAGATCTCCTGATTCTTCGGCTCTTTAAAAAAGCATTCCCATGCCTTTGCCAATACCGGCCCGATCCCATCGATGGCGCACATGCTTTCCTGGTCCGCCTCCCGCATGGCGTTCAGATCATAGGAAAAATGGCGGCAGATCATCTTCGCGTTGGCGGCGCCGATCCCCGGGATCCCAAGCCCGTAAATCAGTCTCGGGAGCGTCGTATGGGACGCTTTTTTGGCCGCTTCCACTAAATTCTCATAAGATTTTTCACCAAAGCCCTCCAGATTTACGATCTCGTCTCTATGGCGGTCCAGGTGAAAAATATCGTCAAATTCCCGGATAAAACCATGGCCAATGAATTTTTCCAGAGTCATCTCCGAAAGCCCGTCAATATTCAGCGCGTCCCGGCTGACAAACAGATCGAAGCTTTTGATCTTTTTCGCCTGGCACTCCGGATTGGTGCAGTACAGCGCCTTCACATCGTTGACGCTCCGGATCTCCGTTTTCCCTCCGCAGACGGGGCACTGGGCCGGGATATCCCGCACGCCGCTTCGCGTCAGGTTGTCCGCGATCTGCGGAATGATCATATTCGCTTTATATACGGTGATGGTATCTCCCGCTCCCAGCTCCAGGCTCTCCATGATGCTGATATTATGGACGCTGGCCCGGCTGACCGTCGTCCCCTCCAGCTCCACCGGCTCAAAAACCGCCACCGGATTGATCAGCCCGGTACGGGAAGCGCTCCACTCAATGTAGGAGAGCGTCGTCTCCTGCACCTCGTCCTGCCACTTAAAGGCGATGGAATCCCGCGGGAATTTCGACGTCCGTCCAAGAGACTGGCCGTACGCGATATCATCATACAAAAGCACCAGCCCGTCGGACGGGATCTCATAATCCTCGATCCGTTTCGCGAACGTCTCCACCGCGTCCGCAAGGGTGTCCGCCGTCACCTCGACAAACTCCACCGTCTCAAAACCCAACCGCCGGAGCCACAAAAACTGTTCCTTCCTGGAATTCTTAAAATCCAGCGGCTTATTGGCCTGGGAATCTAACGGCTCGCTGGCCTGGGAATCCAGAGGTGCATTGGCTTGGGAATCCAGCGGCTCGCTGGCCTGGACCAGGGAAAATGCCATGAACCGGACGTTCCTGGCCGCCGTGATCTCGCTGTTCAGCTGGCGGACAGAACCACTGCAAAGGTTCCTCGGATTTTTATAGCGGGCGTCCATATCCGGTATCGCCTCATTTAGCCGCTCAAAATCCGGATACGTGATCACCGCTTCCCCGCGCAGGATCAGCTGACCCTTAAACGGGATCACCGCCGGAAGGTTAATAAAGGTGCGGGCGTTGGCTGTGATCACCTCGCCGATCTCGCCGTTTCCTCTGGTGACCGCTTTCTTTAAAACGCCCTCCTCATAGGTCAGCACCACGGTCAAGCCGTCCATCTTCCAGGACAAAAGCCCCTTTTTATTCCCCAGCCATTCCCGCAGCTCCTCAACGCTCTTTGTTTTATTTAAGGAGAGCATGGGACGTTCATGGCGCTCTTTCGGAAGCTCGCTTACGATCTCATACCCCACCTTCTGGGTCGGGCTTCCGGCAAGGACCGTTCCCGTTTCCTTTTCCAGCTCCAAAAGCTCGTCATACAGCCTGTCATATTCAAAATTGCTCATGATCTCCCGGCTCTCCTGGTAGTAAGCCCTGGAGGCCTGTGTCAAAATGGAGATCAGCTCCCGCATACGCTTTAATTTTTCGTCCATTCTATCCCTTTCCCGCTGCGCTGGCCGGAAGATTGGTGGAATCCTCCAAAAGCCGCTTCAAATCCGTTATCTCCTCTTTGGTCAATTCCCTAAATTCGCCCCGTTTCATGTCCCCCAGCTGGATGTTCATGATCCGAACCCGTTTGAGTTTTACCACATGGTAATCCAGGGCGCGGCACATCCGCCGAATCTGGCGGTTCAGCCCCTGGGTCAATATAATATGGAACGTATAAGGCCCGGTTTTCCAGGCGCGGCACGGCTTTGTCGTTGTTTCCAGCTCCTCCAGCCAGACTCCCTCCCGCAGCTTCGCGAGAAATTCCGCGCTTACCGGCCGGCTCACCGCCACCGCGTATTCCTTTTCATGATGATTTCCAGCCCGGAGGATCTTATTCACAATGTCTCCCTGATTGGTCATCAAGAGCAGCCCTTCCGAATCCTTATCCAGACGGCCCACCGGATAAACCCGCTCCGGATAATTTAAAAATTCTACGATATTTTCCGCCCGGTCCTTATCGGAGGTGGTGCAGACGATCCCCCTCGGCTTATAAACCGCCAGAAAAATATCCCTCTTCCGTTCCTCCACCGGCTTCCCGCCGCAAACCACCGTCTGGCCCGGAAGGACCTGCTGTCCCATCACAGCCCTTTTTCCGTCCACCAGGACTTCTCCCGCCTCGATCAGCCGGTCGGCCTCCCGTCGGGAGCAAACCCCGGCATCGCTCAGATATTTATTTAACCGAATCCCTTTTTCCAAGGCCATTGATTCCCTTTCTTCTATAGCTAGTCTTTTGGTTTCCGTCCGCCCTTGTTTTGTCCCGTTATTCCCGCTCTTCCATATCGTTTGTTATAAACATCGCATCCCCAAAGCTGAAGAACCGGTAGCGCTCGCGGATCGCTTCCTGATACGCGTTTAAAATATGTTCTCTTCCCGCCAGTGCCGACACCAGCATTACAAGGGTCGATTCCGGCAGATGGAAGTTGGTGATCAGGCAGTCCAGGATTTTAAACTGGTAGCCAGGATAGATAAAAATATCCGTCCAGCCGCTTTTTGCCTTTAAAATCCCATTTTCATCCGCGGCAGACTCCAGGGTCCGGCAGCTGGTGGTGCCAACGCAGACAATCCGGCCGCCCGACGCTTTGGCGGCGTTGATCTTCTCCGCTTCCGACTCTTCTACCACGTAAAATTCCGAATGCATATGGTGATCTTCAATGGTATCCACCTTAACCGGGCGGAAGGTGCCCAGCCCAACATGGAGCGTGATATGGGCGATGGCGACCCCCATCCTTTCGATTTCCTCCAGCAGTTCTTTTGTAAAATGCAGCCCGGCCGTCGGCGCGGCAGCGGAACCGTCGTGCTTCGCATATACCGTCTGGTACCGGTTTTTATCCTTTAGCTGATGGGTAATATAAGGCGGCAGCGGCATCTGGCCCAGCTGATCTAAAATCTCCTCAAAGATCCCCTCATACTCGAACTGGATCAGCCGGTTTCCTTCCTCTACTACGTCCGTCACTGTACCTTTTAGGAGTCCGCCGCCAAAGGACACTCTGGCGCCCACCTTCATCTTCTTCCCTGGCTTGACTAACGTCTCCCAGACCGTATCTGATTTCCGCTTCAGCAAAAGCACCTCGATGGCGGCGCCCGTGTCCTCCTTATGCCCCATCAATCTGGCGGGAATTACCTTCGTGTCATTAATTACAAGACAGTCTCCTTTATGGAGGAATCTGAGGATATCCCGGAAATGACGGTGCTTGATCTCTCCCGTTTCTTTATCTAGTACCAAAAGCCTGGAGGATGCCCGGTCCTCCAAGGGATCCTGGGCGATCAGCTCCTGCGGCAGTTCAAAATTAAAATCCGTAACTTTCATATGTTTTTCTCTCCTTTGCCCGGTCCATTTCCAAGCGGTTTCATTTTAACAAAATATTTTTTAAAAATCAATAAATAGCACTTGCCAGACAGAATAAAATGTTGTATTATAGTGGAGATGCATCTGTAGCTCAGTGGATAGAGCAGTGGCCTCCGGAGCCGCGTGCGTAGGTTCGATTCCTATCAGATGCATTTTTCTATGGTATGATTATTGACTTTTTTTTCAAAAGAATGTATCATGGAGTCAGCTAAGAAATCGAATGTATTCCACAGCTAAGGTGAACCCCCAGAGAGGCCAGTCTCTGGGGGTTCTTTTTGGGCTAGCTGTCATTATCATTCCGGTCTAGCCACTTGCGAATGTAATAGCCAGTTACACTCGCCATAACCGAAACAAGAAACCGAATTATGTAT
>DVFQ01000111.1 GCA_018713185.1 Candidatus Copromonas avistercoris (nom. illeg.)
AAGACAATCCTCTATGAAAAGTACCGGGACGGCAGGTTAAGCCGTGAGGAATACATTGCAGAGAGAAACCGGGTGAATCTTCTGCTGGAGGAATACAGAGGACGGTTGGAGCAGATTCGGCTGGAGCGGGAAGCCAGAGAAAACGGAGAGACAAAACTCAGTGAATTTTCCTGCCTGGTTCAGAAGTACAGATATGCGGAAACGCTGACCAAAGAGTTGGAACAGAGATTTGTAGAGAAGGTTCTGGTATTTGACACGGAACACATCAAGATAACCTGGAAATTTGAGGATGTGTTCGCCGCAATCGAGGCGATGGAGTAACAGTCCAAAGTGCTGATACTCCGGAACCTCAAAATTTTTTATTCCTAATGGGACACCAGCAGACGTCACCGACCGCCTTATCCACATCAATCCCTCCCTCGCGGCGGAGGCGCGGGTGGTTTTGGACATCAACAAGGCGGAACGCCATATTCGCGGCGGGCTGGCGACGAAGGAGAAGTATGAGCACCGGCTGCAGGCCTGCAGCCGGGATAAGCTTTCATAACTCCGCGCAAGGCTTAATTTGACAAACACCGCCTTTGCCGCTTATAATAGACACGAATGAAATAGAGAAGGCAGGGAAGGAACAAAATGACATTTGTATATCCGGCGGTGTTTACACCGCATGAGAAAGACAGCGGATTTCACGCGTTTTTCCCGGATCTGGAGTGCTGCGAGGCGGATGGTCCGGATTTGGAGGACGCGATCGAGAACGCCAGGGACGCGGCGCACAATTGGATCCAGGTGGAACTGGATGAATTTGAGGGCGATCTGCCGTTTGCCAGCCATGAAGAGGATATCGTCCTAAAGGAAGGGCAGTTTATCCGGAAAATTTCCGTGACGATCAAGCTGCTTCCGGACAGCGATTGACGCGTGTTTTTGGCTGAGAATGAAGCGGGAGGCAGGTATAAAATCTGCCGCCGGCGACGTCATAAAATAAAAGGTTTCCAAATAGAATGGTAATGATTAATTCAAAGGGAGCCTTTTATTTTTATGTTTGAAAAGTGGAAATTAAGATGGAGGCTGTCTGGAAAAGCCCATAAGCTTGGCGGAATGCATATGCCGGGAAAGGGCAGCCGGCCCGGTCCGAAATGGCTGCCGGTTCTTTGTGCGGCGCTCATTGTGGCGGCTGTCTGCGCGGGATTTACCGGCTGCCGGGCCGACGAAGAGGACAGCGGGAAAATCCGAGACCTGGATTTTACGGTGGTTGGAGAGGGGGACGTACCCGGCGAGCTGGCGCGGATCATCGCGCAGAAACGGGAAGGTTCGTTCCGCCTGACGTACGCGGACGGCAGCGATATGTACATAGTGATCGGAGAAGGGCCGCAGCAGGGCGGGGGCTACAGCGTAACGGTCAACGAGCTGTATTTGACGGATAATGCCGTGGTGATACAGACGGAGCTTCTGGGGCCGGAAAAGGGAGAAGCCTCCGGCGCAGACATGTCCTATCCGGTATTGATCGTAAAAACCCAGTATATGGAAGAGCCGGTTGTTTTCCAATAAGAAGGTTTTCAATTAGGAAAGGATACGGAATTGATAACGGAAATTGAGAAAAGTGAAAAAGAACGTACCAGAGAAATTGAGCGCAGTATTATTAAACGGTTCCGAAAGGAGATCTGGCGGCCGTTTGTGCGGGCGTTAAACGAGTATGAGCTGATCGCCGAAGGCGACCGGATCGCGGTCTGTATTTCCGGAGGCAAGGACTCGATGCTGCTTGCCAAGTGTATGCAGGAGATCCTGCGCCATGGAAAAATGAAATTCGATCTGAAGTTTCTGGTGATGGATCCCGGGTACCGGCCGGAGAACCGGGCGCTGATCGAAGAGAACGCGAGGATTTTAGGAATCCCGGTGCATATTTTTGAAACCGATATTTTCGAGACGGTGGCGGATGTGAAGGATTCTCCCTGTTACCTGTGCGCCAGGATGCGCAGGGGGAATCTCTACGCCAACGCCAGGGATCTGGGCTGTAATAAGATCGCTTTGGGCCATCATTTTGACGATGTGATCGAAACGATCCTGATGAGCATGCTTTACGGGGCCCAGGTCAATACCATGATGCCCAAGCTCCACAGTACGAATTTTCCCGGCATGGAGCTGATCCGTCCGCTTTACCTGGTGAAGGAGGCGGATATTCTCGCCTGGAAGGATTATAACGGCCTGCGCTTTCTGCAGTGCGCCTGCCGGTTTACGGAGGAAAGCGAGCGCAACCAGAATGAGGAAATGTCCAAGCGCAAGGAGATGAAGAAGCTGATCGCCGGTTTCCGCCAGACGAATCCTTATATTGAAACGAATATCTTTAAAAGCGTTGGAAACGTCAATTTAGACGCCTGCATCGGATACGTGCGTCACGGGGAGCGGCACAATTTCCTGGAAGAATATGACATGGAAAAATGCGGCAGGGAAGAAGAGAACAAGAAAGAATAAAGCGAGGAAGAATAGAACTAGGAAGAATGAAAACGAAAAAAGATGGAAGCTGTGCCGCCTGGCCCGGATTGTTCGGACCGGCAGCGCGGGCTTCCATCTTTTATTATTATTCCTTAACGGCTCCGCCCATGACACCGGCGACGAACTGCTTCTGGAATACCATGAAGATAATCAGGATCGGCAGCGTTGCGATGGCGGTGGCTAAAAGGATTACCGCGAAGTCTTTGTTGGTGGGGTTTCCGTCGAGAACGGCCAGCGCCACCGGGAAGTTATACATATCGTCCGTTTCCAGAACGATCAACGGCCACATGAAGTTGTTCCACATATTGGTGAACATATAAATGACCAGAGCGCTCAGAGCCGGCTTTACGTTGGGGATTACGATCCGGCAGAAGATGCCGAATTCGCTGTAGCCGTCGATACGGGCGGCCTCCACCAGCGCCGTCGGGAAGTTGACCATGTTCTGCCGCATCAGGAAGACGCCGAAGGCGTTGGCCAAAGACGGCAGGATAACGGCTGCGAAGGTATTGGTCATATTAGTGGAAACGAACAGCTGGAACAGCGGAACGTACATAACCTGAGCCGGGATCATCATGGAGACCATGATAAAGCCGAAGATCAGGCCTTTGCCTTTAAACTCGAATTTTGCCAGCACATAACCGGCGGTAGAGTAAAGGAGTACCGTTAAAACCGTGAACACCGTGGAAATAAACAGGGTGTTGAAGGCGACCCGGATAATATCCATCTTTTCGATCAGAACGGAAAAATTGGAAAGCAGCATTGCTCCGGGCAGCAGTCTGGGCGGCGCGGAAAGAATGTCCTGGTTGGTATTGGTTCCGCTTACGAACATAAAGTAGAAGGGGAACAGGGACAGAAAAGCCGCCAGCACCAAAAAGAAGTAAACGCCAAATTTCTTAATCATGCTACTCCTCCTTATTGACCCGGAACTGGAGCCAGGACAGCAGGCCGATGATGATCACCATGACATAGCCAAGGGCCGATGCAAAACCAAACTTCAGATAGGTGAAACCGTTGTCATAGAGGTACTCGCCGAGGGTGATGGTCGCGTAGTTGGGACCGCCCTGGGTCAGGATATAGGGCTCGTCGAAGAGCTGTAAGGTACCGATGGTAGACGTAATGGTCGTGAACAGGATGATCGGCTTGATGGCAGGAATGGTAATGTAGAATAACTGCTGCCAGAAGCTTGCTCCGTCCAGAGACGCGGATTCATACATCTCCGTGGGGATCGCCTGGATCCCGGCGAGAAGAATGATCATATTGTAGCCTACCCATCTCCAGGTGATGGAGATAATAATGGACGCTCTCGCGGGCCATGCGGAATAGATCCACTGGATCTTTTCGCCGCCGAAAAATTCGACGATGTAGTTGATCAGGCCGTAGTTGGTATTAAATAATACCTTAAAGACCAGAGAGTAGGCGACCAGAGAGGTAATGGTCGGAAGGAAGGTCGCCATCCGGAAAAAGCCCTTGCCCCGGATAAATTTCTGCTCTACCAGCACCGCCAGAAGAAGCGCGAGACTGATCATGACCGGTACCTGGATGATCAGGTAGAAGAAGGTATTGAACAGGGCTTTATAAAAGACCGGATCGTTAAAAAGCTCGATGTAATTCCGAAGCCCCACAAATTCATATGTGCCGCCGGTGAACTCCGTAAAGCTTAAATAGAAGGAGTAAAGGATCGGATAGATCATGAAGACGGCAAAGATAACGATTGTGGGGAGCAGCATCGCGTAAGGAAAGAACCTTGTTTTTTTACTTAATTTCATGTCTGCCTCCCATACTGAGATTGCGGCCAGCGCATTCTGACCGTCTTATTTCGGACTGTCGGCCAAGGACTCACCAGCCAAGGACTGCCGGCCGGGTATGAATATCCGGAGGACGTCCTGGGATGGACGCCCTCCGGGACCGTCAAACCGTTTGCGATTGCAGATGCCAGCGGTCCGAAACCGTCTGAAAAATCACTTCGTATCCCGCAGGCTGCGACGGAATTATTTTCCGAATTTGGATACCAGATCCGTCTGGAGAGATTCCAGAGCCTCCGAAGGAGCGGCGCCCTCCAGGTAAACCCGTGCGCAGGCGGCTCCGGCGGCGCTTAACGCCTCGTTGAAGTTTTCGGTGTAGTTAACAGCCGGAACGGTTTTTCCAAGGTCGATGAAGATGCCGTAGATCTCCTGGCCGCCGAAGTATTCATCCGGCTCGGAGAAGGTGGGATCCTCATAGCTGGGGATGTAGGACGGGAACAGACCGTAGTTTACGAAGCCCTCAACCTGGAGATCGATATCGGTCAAAGCGAACTTTACGAAATCCTTGGCAGCGTCAACGCTTGCGGAAGCAGCCGGGATTACGATGTTGGAACCGCCGTTGGTGGAACCGGAGGCTTCTTTTCCGGGGAATGCCGGAAGCGCCATAACGCCCCATTTTCCGGACTGTTCCGGTCCTTTGTCCTTAATGGTTCCCATCATCCATACGGCCTCCGGGATCGTTGCTACGGTCTCGTTTACAACAACGCCCTCGTACTCGGACCAGTCGGCGTAATTGTAAGCGATTCCGGAATCATAGATCTTTTTCGCCATTTCCATAGCTTCCAGGGATTCGGCGGAATTTACGATGGTATTTCCTTCTGCGTCGAAGAAGCTTCCCTTATTTTCGGTAAGAAGGAGACGGTAGAAGCCGGAGCTGTTGGGGGAAACCGGAAGCATCTTTACCGGCTCGCCGTTGGGCGTCGTGCAGGTTTCCATGATCTTCTGGCCGGCTTCGATAAAGTCGTCCCAGGTCTGGATATCCTCCGCGTTTACGCCGGCCTGCTCAAAATAATCTCTTCTATAGAAGACAGCGACTGGA
Source organism: Candidatus Copromonas avistercoris (nom. illeg.) (assembly GCA_018713185.1). Taxonomy (GTDB): domain Bacteria; phylum Bacillota; class Clostridia; order Lachnospirales; family Lachnospiraceae; genus Copromonas; species Copromonas avistercoris. Next base: position 5,326 of record DVFQ01000111.1, read on the forward strand.
CCCGCGTCCCAGGGGAAGCCGACAACCTTGTCGTTTACGGTTACTTCACCCATTTTTACAGGAAGGAAATCGTCGGCGCTTACGATGTCGCTCAGATCAGCGAAGCCCTCCGGATATTTGCTGGCGTAGCCGCTTACCTGCTCGCCCTCCAGAAGGATTACGTCGGCAAGTCCTTTTCCGGTGGAAAGAGTGGTGGCCAGCTTGGTATAGATCTGATCCGTACCCATCTCTTCAAATACAAATTCCACATCCGGATTGGTTTCTTTGTACTTTTCCGCCGCGGACTGGAGCTGCTTTAAGGCAACGTCCCATGCCCATACGGTAATGGTGTTTCCGCCCTCTGCGGATCCGCCGTCAGCAGCGGCGCTCTCGGATGTGCCTCCGCCGCAGCCGGTCAGTGCCAGTGCCGCCATCATGGAAAGAGCGGCTGCTGATACCATAAGCTTTGTTTTTCTCATAATAGTTACCTCCTAAAAAAAATTTACTAAATAATTTACTAAAAAGTTTTCCTATCCTATTTATCCTGCCGAAAAATAGGACATGCTGTCGAGGGATAAAATTATGTAAAATTACTAATATCATCATCATAATACCCCCATACAAGGGAAAAGTCAACATGTTTTTGTAAAAAATAATAGTAAAAATAATGAGTAAAATGTTTGACTTTTACTAAAAAACGGATTATAATGGGGTTAAAACAATACAGAATTGCCAGAAGCAGGATTGGAAAGACATAAACTTGTAAGGCAGAAACGATAGAAAAGACACAAACGACAGGAATCAAGACAGCAAAAGGAGGTAGGAGATGCAGACGAGACAGAAAAAACGCTGGGAGGACCAGAGCCTGACAGGAATCGGCCGTCTTGCGGCCCGCGCATCCCGGTTTTCAGACTCTGCAGAGAAGCTTTCTCTGGATGGAATGTGGAAGTTTCTTTATTTAGACGCTCCGGAATATAGCCCGAAGGGCTTTGAGGGAAAGGATTACGACACGGAAAAATGGGATTCTATTGAGGTTCCCTCCTGCTGGCAGATCAAGGGCTACGACCGGATGCATTATACGGATGTTTATTATCTGTTTCCTTTAAATCCGCCCTTTGTACCTTCGGAGAATCCCACGGGAATCTATAAACGGGAATTTACGATCGCGCCGGAATGGCTGAAAAACCGGACGACGCTCCGCTTCGAGGGCGTTGACAGCGCCTACGACGTCTGGGTCAACGGCGTTCATGCCGGATACAGCAAGGTATCCAGGCTTCCGGCGGAGTTTGATATTTCTTCTTATATAAAGGAAGGAAGCAATAACCTGACGGTTCGGGTTTATAAATGGTCGGACGGTTCCTATCTGGAAGATCAGGACATGTGGTGGTTCAGCGGGATCTTCCGCAGCGTTTCCTTATTGAGTACGCCACAGCTTCGGATCGAGGACTGCCGGATTCAAAGTGGCCTGGAAGATGAATATACGACGGGCGTGTTCTCCGCGGCGGTCCGCCTTTCGAAAGCGGAAGGAACGCTTTCCTGGAGCCTTAAGGACCAGGAGGGGAACCCGGCGGCCGAGGGACGGATCATGCCGGAAACGGAAGAATGCTCCATCGAAGCAAAGCTCCCCAAGGTGCATGCCTGGACGGCCGAGACCCCGTATCTTTATACGCTGACGCTGACGTTAAGCGGGAAAGACGGAAGCCACCAGGTTTCCTACCGCACCGGTTTTCGGACGGTGGAGGTAAAAGGAAATGTGTTTACTGTCAACGGCAAAGCGATTTTGTTAAACGGCGTCAACCATCACGATTATTCGCCGGAGGGCGGCCGTACCGTGGATCCGGAGGTGCTGCGTCAGGATATCCTGATGATGAAGCGGAATAATATCAACGCTATCCGCTTCTCCCATTATCCGTCCATCGAGGCGATCTACGATTTCTGCGACGAGTACGGCTTGTACGCGATCGACGAGGCGGATCTGGAGTGCCATGGATTTGAATGGTCCCATATTTACGACCGGATCACCGACGATCCGGAATGGGAAGCGGCTTATGTGGACCGGGCGGTCCGGATGGCGGCCAGAGATTACAACCATCCTTCGATCATTATGTGGTCGTTGGGAAATGAATCCTCCTTTGGCGTCAACTTTAAAAAGGAAGCGGAGGCCCTCAGGGCCATGGATCCCTCCCGCCTGATCCACTACGAGGGGGATTTTGAGGCGGAGATCGCGGACGTATATTCGACGATGTACACCTGGCTGGAGCCCCTTAAGAAGGTGGGCGAGAGCAAGGGAAAGCATAATAAGCCGCACGTTCACTGCGAATATGGCCATGCCATGGGAAATGGGCCGGGATGCCTGGCGGACTATCAGAAGCTTTACCGGACCTACGACCGGCTGCAGGGCGGCTTTATCTGGGAATGGTACGATCACGGAATCCTGCACCGGGAAGAGGACGGGATGGTCACCTACCGCTACGGCGGCAATTACGGCGATTTCCCCACCAACGGGAATTTCTGTATCGACGGGCTTTTGATGCCGGACCGGACGCCGTCTCCGGGGTTAGTGGAATACAAACAGGTGATCTGTCCGGTTTCCGTATCCAGAGTGGGAAGCGAAACGGATCTATACGCGGTAAAGAATTATTTTGATTTCCGCTCCCTCGCAGGAATCGCCTTGGAGTGTGCGGTTACAGACGGAAAGCAGGAAATCGGCCATATCAGGATTGACAATTTGACGGCCGGGCCGGGCGAAGAGGAATTGATCCGGATC
>DVFQ01000007.1 GCA_018713185.1 Candidatus Copromonas avistercoris (nom. illeg.)
AAAAGAGGCGCACCACATCGCCCTCCGCAAGCTTTTCCGCTCCCTCGCAGCGCTTTCCGTTTAAGGTGATGTTTTTCTTTCGTATCATCTTATAAAGAAAGCTTTTTCCCGCCTGCCGCAGATATTTCGCCAGAAATTTATCCAGCCGCTGTCCGGCCTCGTTCGTTCCTATGGTAATCTCCCGCATTCCGTTCCTTTCTTTTTACGGCAGGATCCGCTGCCGTCCTTATATCGAAAGATTTTTCAAAAGCTCGGCAGCGTAAGTCCCTTCCGTATCCTCCGAAAGCCCGCAGGCGTGAGGCATGGCGCCAAGCCGTTTTAAAAATGTCCGTTCCTCTGTGATCACCCGGGCATTTTTATTTAACTTCCATTTCCCCAGCATTCCGTTCAGATACTCTTCCGCCTTTTTCGTGCTGATATCCTTTTTCGGGCAATAACAGATGGTGCCGGAAGGATGGATCAAAACGGCGTCCACAGGAAGGATCAGGTCCTTTGAAGTGATCACAAGCTCATAAAGCAGCCGTTCCTCCTGTCCGCTTTGACGGCACTTCTCATAAAGCTCCCGGCTCATGGAAGGGATCCGAAGCATTACCAAAAGCGGCGACGCAAGATTCGCCATGGGGAGGACCGTTAAGATCGCGCTGACCGTCAGCACGTTTTTCATGGCCTCCCAATCGGTCATGGAGCGGGCGATAAGCTGGGCGATGATCGCCGCCAGGAAAATCCCCACGAAAAATCCTTGTTTTTTCTTATAAAAAGCCCGATATCCAAAGCTTCCCTTTTGTTTCCAATGAATCACGTTTTATCTGTCCTTTTTCTGATCGGTAAAAAATTCTGCAAATCTCATCAACAAGCGGTGAGGGAAAATCCGGCAGGCAGCAAAAAACAGGTTCATCCCCATGCCGTAAATTGAAAGTTCCTTCCCCTTCATCGCGTCCTTTAACGCTTTTTTTACAACCTTTTCCGGCTTCGCCATAAAAAGTTTTTTATAGAACGGAAGAGGCCCCATCCCTCCGTTTTGGAAAAATTCTGTACGAACAGGCCCCGGGCACACGGCGGTCACATAGATCCGGCGCTTTTTCAGCTCTCCCGCCAGCGCGCGGCTGTAGCTTAACACAAAGGATTTCGACGCCGCGTAGACTGCAAATCCTGGCTGCGGCAGAAAGGCCGCGGCGGAAGAAAACTGAAGGATCCGGCTGTTGGCGTTCATATACGGAAGAACTGTTTCCGTCATCCAGACCAGCGCCTCGCAGTTTAACCGGACCGTCTCTGTCTGGCGGGAAACCGGGATCTCCTCCGCCAAACCCGAAGTCCCGGTTCCGGCCGCGTTGACAAGCAGCTTGACGTCCGGGTGAAGAAGCTCTAGCGTATGGGAAAAATGTTCCTTTCCCTCTTCTTTGGTAAGATCCATAGGAAAGACGCGAAGCTTTACGGGAACCTGCCCTTTAAGCGCGCAAAGCGCTTCCTTCCGTCTGGCCACGACCCAGATTTCCTCCAGCCCTCCAAACCGGTCGGCCAGCAGAAACACCATTTTTCTTCCCATTCCAGAGGACGCCCCCGTTACAATGGCGATCTTCATTGCTTCTGTCCCTTCCCCTTCGGTGATTTATGAACATTCCGGATCGTAGACTTCTTCCTGGCCGGCTGGGCGGCGGATTTCTTTCCCATTCCCGTCTTTCCGGCAGCTTCCCACTCACCGGAACTTTTTCTTCCGTGATTTCCCCTGCCGGCTGCTTCTTTGCCGCCGTCTCCCTTCGAGGCATTTTTCCTCCAGGCATTTTCTCTCCAGGCGTTTTCCTGCCAGGCGCGGCCGTCTCTTGGCCGGATCAGGCATTTCGGCCCGAAGCCGATCAGATCCTCTCTGCCGGCCTTTTTAAGCGCTTCGTAGACCAGCTCGTAATTCTTAGGAAGCCGGTACTGCATCAGCGCCCTCTGCATGGCCTTTTCATGGGGATTTACCGGTACGGGCACCGGCTCCATCGTCCTGGGATCCAGACCGGTGTAAAACATGCAGGTGGAAACCGTTGAGGGCGTAGGATAAAAATCCTGCACCTGCTCCGGCGTATAACGGATATCCCGCAGATATTCCGCCAACTCCACCGCCTCTGTAAGCGTAGAGCCGGGATGGGAAGACATCAAATAAGGAACCAGGTACTGCTTTAATCCCAGCTTCTCGTTCATTTTCGTATATTCGCGGACAAATTCCTGATAAACGGACGGTTCCGGCTTTCCCATCCGTTTCAAAACCGGCTTTGCCACATGCTCTGGAGCCACCTTTAACTGCCCGCTGACATGATAGCGGCAAAGCTCCTCTAAAAAGTCCTTCTTCTTGTCCGCAAGCACATAGTCGAAGCGGATTCCCGAACGGATAAACACCTTCTTCACCTTCGGGAGGCTCCTAAGCTTCCTTAAAAGCGCGATATAGTCGGTATGATCCGCGATCAAATTCCGGCATGGCCTGGGAAACAGGCACTGGCGGTCGGGACAGGCGCCGTATTTCGTCTGCTTTTTGCAGGCTGGGAACCGGAAATTGGCGGTCGGCCCGCCGACGTCGTGGATATATCCCTTAAAATCCGGCTCCTTTGTCAGAAGCTCGGCTTCCTTTACGATGGATTCATGGCTTCTGACCTGCACGATCCTGCCCTGATGGAACGTAAGGGCGCAGAAACTGCAGCCGCCGAAGCATCCCCGGTTGCTGACCAGACTGAATTTCACCTCGGAAAAAGCCGGAATCCCGCCCGCTTCGTCGTAAACCGGATGCCAGGTCCGCATATAAGGAAGATCGTACACGTCGTCCATTTCCTGGACCGACAGCGGCTTCGCAGGCGGATTCTGAACCACATATAAGTGATCCCCATAGGGCTCGCAGAGGCGCTTTCCGGAATAGGCGTCCGTATTCTGATACTGGACGGCGAAGCTTTCCGCATACCGTCTCTTATCCCGGCGGATTTCGTCATAGGACGGCAGAACAACCGCGTCATAAACCGAATCCAGCCGGTCCGTCCGGTAAACAGTCCCGTCTACAAAGGTAATATCCCGCACAGAAAGGCCGGAGGCCAGCGCGTCCGCGATTTCCGCGATGGACCGCTCCCCCATTCCGTAGGAGATCAAATCCGCCTGGGAATCCAAAAGCAGGGAACGCTTTACCCGGTTGGACCAATAGTCATAATGGGCCAGACGGCGCAGGCTGGCCTCGATCCCTCCCGCAATGATCGGGATGTCCGGATAAACCGACCGGATCAGATTGCAGTAAACCACACAGGCATAATCCGGCCGCTTTCCCATTATGCCTCCGGGCGTATAGGAGTCCTTTTCCCGCCGCCGTTTGGATACGGAATAATGGTTCACCATGGAATCCATATTTCCTGCGCTCACCAAAAATCCCAGGCGCGGCCGTCCAAGGGCCATAACGCTCTCCTTCTTTTTCCAATCCGGCTGCGGGATGATCCCCACCCGATAGCCTCTGGCTTCCAAAAGCCGGCTGATGATCGCATGTCCAAAAGAGGGATGATCCACATAGGCATCCCCGCATACATAAACGAAATCGCAGACGTCCCATCCCCGCGCTTCCATATCCTCCCGGCAGATCGGAAGAAATTCATTGGCCATTCCTTTTCCCCCTGTCAATTTCTTCTATCTTGAAAGAAGCTCCCGATAATCGGAAATAAAGCCGTCGGCCAAATCCCGTTTTTCCTTCTCCATATCTTCGGAAAAGCGGTCCGCCATGGCGATCACGGTCATGCCCGCCCGCTTTCCTGCTAAAATCCCCTCTGGGATATCCTCGAACACCAGGCAAGCCTCGGGATCGACCTTTAAGCGTCTCGCCACCTCCAAATAAATATCCGGCTCCGGCTTCCCCGCTGCCACCTCACAGGCCGTTGCCACCTCGTTTAAATACGGACCAAGCCGCAGCGCTTCGATCACCGCGTCCACGATCTCCCGTCCGTTGCTGGTGGCGATTCCGGTGACAATCCCATTCTTCCTGCAATATTCCAGAAATTCTCCTGCCCCGGGCTTTAATGGGACTTCCTTTCGGTACTTCCCGACGGCCATTTCCGTCCAGCAGGCCTTGATTTCCTCCAGCGATAACGGAAGCTGAAACCGCTCCTTAAAATACCGGGCCGTCTCAGAAAAACTCATCCCCGCCACAGCCTTCTCCAGATCCGGCGGGCAGGCATGTCCATACCGGCCGAGAAATTCAATATCAATGGCTCCCCAAATCCACATGGAATCCACTAAGGTCCCATCCAGATCAAAAAGAACCGCCTTTTTCCCTTCCAATAAATTCAATCTCATCGTTTCTTCAACAGCTCCACTTCTTCCTCAGTTAACGGCCGGTATTCCCCCGGCTTTAATGCCGGATCCAGCCGGATCGGCCCCATGGACAGCCGTTTTAAATAAAGGACCGGGCAGCCGGCCGACTCCATCATCCGCTTGACTTGATGGTATTTTCCTTCCCGCAGCGTAATAAGGACCTCCGAAACCGTTCCTTCCAAGCCAGCCTCGTCCCCCTCCGGCAGATCTTTCGAGTCCAAAACCTTAAGTCCCGCAGGAAGGCAGGAAAGGCCGTCGGGAAGCACAAAGCCCGCTTCAAACTGCCGGATAGCCTCCTCGTCCGGCCGGCCCTTGCAGCGGGCATAATAGACCTTATCCACATGATTTTTCGGGGCCAGCAGCTGATGGGCCAGCTCTCCGTCGTTGGTGATCAGAAGAAGGCCTTCCGTATCCAGATCCAGGCGGCCCACCGGAAACAGATCCTTCCGGCTCTTTTCCTTGATCAAATCTACGACCGCCTCTCTTTTTTTATCCTCCGTGGCGGAGAGAACCCCCGCCGGCTTGTTTAACATATAATATTCCAGACAAACATAGGAAATCTCCCTGCCGTCCAGAACAATTCGATCCTTCCCGGCTTCTATCTTCCGTTCCGGCTTTTTCTCCAGGCTTCCGTTTACCGTTACACGTCCCTTTCGGATCTGTTCCCGAACGCCGCTCCTGGTACCCTGGCCCATCTCCGCCAAAAACCGGTCCAGCCGCATCTGTTTCGCCATCATTCTATGCTCCGCTCTTCAGTATCGTACCAGAGTCTATGATACCAGAATCCCCGGGAAAGTACAACGGGGAAAACAGCTCCGGCAGAAAGCCCCAACAGAAAGCAGCTCTTATAGAATCCTCATACCGCCGTTTTCTTCCTCATAAGCTGTATCAAAACCCTCGGTTGGACCTGGTATGAAAAAATCCTTCCTTCTTTTGATCCTGCTGATTTTTATGCTGCTGCATCCGGCAATTACCGTAACAGGCGCCTCAAACGGCCTGCTTCTCTGGTATTCCTCCGTCGTCCCGGCTCTTTTCCCGTTTATGGTCCTGTCTTCCCTGATCGTCGCCTCCGGGAGCCTGTCCGTCCTGATGGCTCCGGTCCAGCTGGTCCTGGGACCGCTCCTGGGTCTGTCCGCAGAAGGATGCTATACGCTTCTTTCCGGCCTTGTCTGCGGCTTTCCTATGGGCGCGAAAACCTGCGCCGATTTTTTCTCTAGGGGCCAGATCTCCTTAAAAGAAGGAAAATTTCTAATGGCCGTCTGCAATCATGCCAGCCCCATGTTCCTCTTGGGCTATGTTTACCCGCTCTTTCACGGAAACCTGCCCCTATGGAAGCTTCTCGCCGCCGTATATGGCCCCGCGCTTTTGCTGGCGCTCCCCGCAAGGCTCCTCTACCGAAACGGCGCTCCGGCAGGAAGAAAGCCCAAGATACAGGGAATAGCGGAGCCGCAGGAAATACCGGGACCAAATCCTCCGTTTCCAATTCAATCAAATCCCGGGAATTTATCCGCCGACGAAGCCATCCTCTCCTCGGTTGAGGTTTTATGCAGGATCGGCGGCCTGCTGATCCTTTTTTCCATTGCCGTCGAATTTCTCCGCGGCGCAAGACAGCTTCCAGCCGGACTCCGCCTGTTCCTTATGGGGGCGATGGAGATGACCACCGGGATCCGGGAACTGGCGGCGGCCCTTCCTTATCCGTATTCCGCGGCCGCCGCCTGCGCCTCCCTGACCTTCGGCGGCCTTTCCGGAATCCTTCAAACAAAAGCCGCCCTCGGCGCGCTTGCTCAAAAGAAAAAAGCCGGATTATCCATCCGGCAGTATTGCGCCTGGAAGCTGCTGTACGCATGTCTTACAGCAGCGATACTCCTGACGCTTGAGGCCTGATGATCAGGCCTCGGCGTTCTCTTCTTCCTTCTCCGTGATCACGCCGGCAGAAAGCTCCTTCCTGTTGGAAGAAACAATATCGTAGCTGGACTTCATCGAGTTCATAAAGGCGTCGAACCGGCTCTGAGCGCCTTCCATGGAGTGATTGATGATCGTCTGAAGGCTCTTTAACATATCGTCTGTATATTGGATCGAGCTCTGACGGATGTTATTGGCGTCCGCAACCGCGTTGTCCACGATGGACTGGGCCTGGCTCTGGGCCTGCTCGATAATGCTGTTGGCCTGGGCGTAAGCCTTCTGCATAATTTCATGCTCGTTTACCAGCTCGTTGGTCTGGGCCGTCGCTTCGGCCAACATCGCGTCTGCCTTGGAATGGGCGTCCGAAAGAATGGCCTCCTGATTGCTGATGATCTTCTGGTACTGCTTGATCTCATCCGGGATCCTAAGCCGCAGCTCAACCAAAAGCTCGTCCAGTTCCTCCTTGTTTACAATAATCTTTGTCGTTGACAGCGGCTGGAATTTACAGCTGTCGATATACTCCTCGATTTCCGTAATCAACTGTTCAATTCTGCTCATTTCGTTTCCCGATTCCTTTCTCTGCTTCTATCTTTCAATTTATTATGTACTTCATTCTCTACATAAGGGGTAACAAAGTGGGAAATATCCCCGCCGTAAGCCGCCACCTCCTTGACGGAGCTGGAGCTTAAATAAGCGTATTTTAAGTTTGTCGTAAGGAAAACCGTATCGATATCCGGATCCATGACCCGGTTCAGCTGGGCGATCTGAAGCTCGTATTCAAAATCCGTAATAGCCCGCAGTCCCCTCACCAGCGCGTTGGCCCCGCATTCTCTGGCAAAATCCACCGTCATGCCGCCGAAGCTTTTTACCTCCACATTGGGAAGGTCCTTCGTCACCTCTTCTAACATCTTAACACGTTCTTCCACAGAAAACAATGGAGTTTTCGCCCGATTATTCAAAACCGCGATGATCAGCCGGTCAAAGAGGCTGGACGCCCGTTTGATGATGTCCATATGCCCCAAGGTCACCGGATCAAAACTCCCCGGATAAACTGCACATTTCATAGCTCTTCCTCTTCTGATTCCTTCTTTTTTATAAATACATGTTGATTGGTCTTATAAATTTTCTGCCGGATAATTTCGTATCCCAGCCCGCTGGCCCAGGAAAAATCCGTTTTCAGATCGGCCTCGACAATGATTTCCGTATGGCCGTCCGCAAGGGGCGAGTTTTTTAGCTGCTCCAATACCTGCTTTTCCAGCCCATGGCCGTAAGGCGGATCCATAAAAATAAAGTCAAAGGCGGCGCCCTCCTCGGAAAGCCGTTTCAGTCCGGCGGATACCTCGCAGGCCAGCACCTGGGCCCGGTCCTCCAGGCGGGTGGTTTTTAAATTTTCCCGGATGCAGGCGACGGGACGTCTTCCGCTGTCGATAAAGACCGCCCGTTTCGCGCCGCGGCTTAAGGCTTCGATCCCGATGGCGCCGCTTCCGGCAAACAGATCCAGGAACGTACAGCCGTACAGCCGGTTCTGGAGCATATTAAACAGGGT
>DVFQ01000112.1 GCA_018713185.1 Candidatus Copromonas avistercoris (nom. illeg.)
CGAACTTTTTCGCTGTTTTTATCTATTTTGCAGGGTAAGGACAGGCGGAAAGGAAGGGGAACAGTCAAAATGAGAAAAAGAATTCGGGACTATGGCATCATAATTGGAAAGCACCGGCCGGGCGCGCTCAATAAAATCACGGACGTGCCGGGGGTACGGGTGGGACATGCCACAGTGGATACCGAAGATCATAAAACCGGCGTGACGGTGATCCTGCCGTGCGAGGACAATCCGTTTGTGAATAAATTAACGGCTGCTGCCTATGTGCATAATGGATTCGGAAAAACAACGGGGACGCTTCAGATTGTGGAATTGGGAACGCTGGAGACGCCCATTGCACTGACTAATACGCTAAACGTGGGATTGGTTCAGGACGCGCTGGTGGATTATATGATCACCAAATGCCGGGCGGAGAAGGTCCAGGTCAGCACGGTCAACGCCGTTGTGGGGGAGTGCAACGACGGCTTCCTAAACCGGATCCGGGAGCGGGCGGTTGGAAAAGAAGAGGTTTATCAGGCAATCCAGTCGGCCTCCCGTGATTTTGAGGAGGGCGATGTGGGCGCCGGGAAAGGGACCTCCTGCTTCGGCATGAAGGGCGGGATCGGCTCGGCCTCCCGGATTTTGGAGCTGGACGGAAAGGAGTTCGTGATCGGGGCGCTGGTACAGTCCAATTTTGGAAGCACGGAGAACTTCATGCTGAACGGACGGATGCTGGGACGGGAATTAGATGCCCGGATCCGGGAAAAGCAGAAGGACGAGGGTTCGATCATGATGGTGATCGGAACGGATCTGCCGGTTTCCGACCGGCAGCTTTATCGGATCCTCCGGCGGGCCGGCGTGGGCCTTTCCCGGTGCGGTTCCTTTATGGGTCATGGAAGCGGCGACATTATGCTGGGCTTTTCCACGGCGAACCGTTTCTATTATAAGGAAGAGCGGGCCTTTGTTCCGACGGTGATCCTGCGGGAGGAGGCGCTGGATCCGGTCTTTGAGGCGGCTGCGGAGGCGATCGAGGAGGCGATCTTAAATTCCCTGGCCATGGCCCGTACCGTAACCGGATATCATGGAAACACCCGATACAGCTTCACCGATCTGTATCTTGAGGAATGGGAGAGGAAAAGGAAAGACGCGGACGGAAAGGGAGAAAACTGATATGGCGTATTTTCCGCTGTTTGTAAATCTAAATGACCGGCTGGTGCTGATCGTCGGCGGAGGGAAGGTGGCGGCCAGACGGGCGGCTTCCCTTTCCGGCTTCGGCTGCCGGATCCGGGTGGTTTCTCCTGAGATCTGCAAGGAGCTTCGCCGCCTTTTGAAGAACGGGCAGATCGACTGGCTTCAAAAGAAGTATGAGACAGGGACGCTTTTGGACGAGGGCCGTCCGGCGTTTGTTTTGGCTGCCGGGCCGTCAGGGGTGAACGAGGCGGTGGTCCGCGACTGCCGCAGTCTGGGGATTCCGGTCAACGACGCTTCCCAAAAGGAACGGTGTGATTTCTATTTCCCGGGCCTGATCCGCCAGGGAGAGACGGTCATCGGAGTTACCTCCGGGGGAACGGATCACCGGCTGGCGGCCTCTCTTTCCGCGGTGGTCAGGGACTATATGAAGGAGCGGGGGGAGAGCCGCGGCGAAAAGCAGAGGAAGAAAGAGCCCGGGCCGGTGGATCTTCATGTCCACTCCACGGCCTCCGACGGTTCGCTTACGCCCTCGGAGCTGGTTTCCCTTGCGGTAAAAAACGGGCTTTCCGCCATTGCCCTTACCGACCACGATACGGTTTCGGGAATTGACGAGGCGCTGACGGCGGCCGGGGAAATCGAGGTGATTCCGGGGATCGAGATTTCCTGTATTTATGAGGAAAAAGAGCTTCATATCCTGGGCCTTTTTATCGACCATCACAGCCGCGGTCTGGCTTGTTTCCTGGAAGCGGCGGCCGCGCGCAGGAAGGAGCGGAATCGAAAGATTTTAGAGGCGTTTCAAAGGGACGGGTTCCAGCTTAGCTGGGAGGATCTTTTGTCCGGCCATCAGGAAACAACCGTTACCAGGGCGCACTTTGCAAGAGCACTTTTAAAGAAAGGCTATGTTTCTTCGGTGGATCAGGCGTTCCGGGAGTATCTGAATCCGGAATGTCCCTATTACCGTCCCAGAGAGGCGATCCTCCCGAAAGAGGCCCTGGAGGCGATCCGAAGCGCCGGGGGGCTTTCGGTCCTGGCGCATCCCTGCCAGTACCGGTTTGGCTGGAACAAGACGGAAGTCCTCCTTTCCTATTTGAAGGATCTGGGACTTGATGGGGTGGAGTGCTGGCATTCTTCCAATCATATCGAGGAAAGCCGGAAGCTTCGCTCTCTGGCGGAAGCCTACGGACTGTTTCCAACCGGCGGCTCAGACTTTCATGGGGCGGCCAAACCGGATATTGAGCTGGGGAGAGGAAGAGGGAATTTGCGGATCCCGTATTCCGTTCTGGAAAATGTAAGGAGACACCGGCATTTTTAACATATTTGAGATAAAAATGTGATGGAAATTTAAAAATTCTGTTATTCCATTTTCCACAAATTATGCTATACTATTTGCAGTGCTGACACAAGATACGGGAGTAGTCTGCCCGGACGCGGGAAAAATGGTTTTGGCAGGCATAGGACGGATCTTAACATGTGGCGGATTTTCCGGGAGCCGGGAGTCCGTATTGGCATAAAAAATTCAAGGGTGAAACGGAATGAGTGAAACATACAGGAACAGGAATGGAGGCGGAAGGAAAACGGAGTTTTCCAGAGCGTCGGCCTCCCAAACATCGGCTTCCAGGACTTCAGCCGCCAGGACAGGCGGGGCGGCCAGAAGCAGCCGCTTGGACAGTTCGGACCGGATCTTGGCGTCACGGGCCGGAAACAGCGGTTTCTCCCGGCAGGGCGCAAGGTCAACGAAGCGGGTATCGTCTGTGGGAACCAGCGCCAGAAGACGGGCCAGGAGAAGAAACCAGAGACCGGATTTTGCGAAGCTTCTTCTTATTATAATCGGAATCCTGATCGTTTTGATCTGTCTGGCCGTGGGGTTAAAAAGCTGCTCTTCGGGAACGAACGGAGAGGGAGATCCTGCGGAAAGCACGTCGATGCCTGAGACGGAGATGGAGGCGGAGATCACCATCAACGGCGTTTCGGTCCATGGGCTGACGCAGACCCAGGCGAAGGAACAGGTGATGGAGAGCATCGGCTGGGGAATGACGGTGGTTTACGGCGAAGAGACAAAGGAGCTTCCCAACCTGATGGAGGGGAATGTTGACGCGGTGATCGCGGAGGCTTTTGCCTCCGGGACAGCCAAGGATTATGCGCTGAGTACAGAGGGCCTGGAGGAGGCGGTAACGGCGCAGGTGGATGAGCTGGCCTCCCAGTGGGACGTACAGCCGAAAAACGGTTCGATCTCGTCCTATGACGCGTCAACGGATCAGTTCGTATTTTCCGATGAGGAGAACGGCAGCCTGATCGACAGGGACAGCTTGAAAAATGATATTCTGGCGGCGATGGCGGCGGCCGATTATACGGCTGAGATCACGGCTTCGGCGACGGTTGTGGAGCCGGAGATCACAAGAGACGAGGCCAGAGAGAACTTCCAGCGGATCGGCACCTTTACGACAACGACGACGGCCAATAAGGACCGGAATGAGAATATCCGTCTCGCGGCGGCAGCGATCAACGGCGTCATCGTGCAGCCGGGAGAAGAATTTTCCTTTAATCAGACCACGGGCAACCGGACGACGGAGAAGGGCTACCGGCCGGCCGGCGCGTACCAGAACGGCGTGCTGGTGGAGGAGCCGGGCGGCGGAGTCTGCCAGGTTTCGTCAACCTTATATAACGCGGTCGTATTTTCCGGCTTAAAGACGACGGAGCGCCATGCGCACAGCTATGAGCCCAGCTATGTAACGCCGGGCGAGGACGCGATGGTCAGCTACGACGGCTATTCCGGGCCGGATATGAAGTTTATCAATAATTCCCAGACGGCGGTAGGCTTAAAGACCAGCTTTTCTAATCAGAAGCTGACAATCTCCGTTTATGGCAACCCCATCCTGGAGGAGGGCGTAACCCTTTCCATGCGTTCGGAAAAAACGGCGGAGCTGGATCCTCCGGCCCCCGTTTATGAAGAGGATCCGACGCTGGAGCCGGGTGTGGAGAAGGTGGTAAAGCAGCCGGTTATGGGCAGCCGCTGGGTGACTTACCTGGTAACCAAGGAGAACGGAACGGTTGTAAATGAGGTCCTTCTCCATAACAGTACGTATAATGGAAAAGCGGCGACGATCCGGCGCAACACGTCGGGAAGCGTGCTGAGTACGGAAGCGGAGACTTCCTCCGGAGAAAGCCTGGAAAGCAGCGGAGCGGCGGGAGAGAGCGAGTCTGTAATGGATTCGTCCGCGGCGGAGACGACGGCGCCCCAGGGACCGGCGAGTCCCGCGGATCAGACGACGGGAAGCCAGAACATCGGGCCTGGCTTTGAGAAGGAGCCTTCGTCCGTCTCCGAAGGTCCCGGAGGTTCGGGCGGACCGGCGGCCACGGAGAGTACGACGGCGGGTACGGTGGTGACCATGCCGCAGACGCAGCCGTCCTCGCAGCTGGGGCCGGGAAATACCGGCGGGCCGCAGCCTGTGGAAACCCAGCCGGCGCAGACGGCTGGACCGTCGGAGGTGGGCCTGATCCCGCCGATCGGATCTTAAGGAATCGGATATTAGGGGGTTCGATATTAGAGAATCAAAAAGGTGCTGCCAGACCAGGCCGGGAGACCGGACCAGGTTTGGCGGCGCTTTTTTGCATGAAAGAAAGCCGGGAAGGCTGCCTAAAATGCGAAATTGGAGATGGTTTCCCAAAAGACGTTTTCCAAAAGGAGATTCCCAAAAAGAGCTTTTCAAAAGGGAGTTTTCCAAAGAGAAATGATATTCCACGATAAAAACATCGATTCCATAATGCGGAAAAAATGCGGCCGGATTTTACATTGTTCATGATTTAGTACGTAAAACGCCGGTATTTTAATTTGCATTTTAGGGAAATATTGCTATAATAAATATAAGTAGTCTTATGTCCATTAAGACTTGTACTACTTCTATAAATCCTTTTTAAGCGATACATTTTGTTAGGAGGAACGATCAACTATGGCAAGAAAAATGAAAACCATGGATGGTAACCACGCAGCGGCCCATGCTTCCTATGCGTTTACGGATGTGGCTGCCATCTATCCGATCACTCCGTCTTCTCCGATGGCGGAGGCAACGGATGAATGGGCGACGGATGGAAGAACCAACATGTTCGGACAGACGGTTCAGATTACTGAGATGCAGTCCGAGGCAGGCGCGGCTGGTGCCGTACACGGTTCCCTGGCTGCTGGTGCGTTAACCACCACCTATACGGCTTCCCAGGGTCTTCTGCTGATGATCCCGAACCTGTATAAGATCGCCGGCGAGCAGCTTCCGGGCGTATTCAACGTATCTGCCCGTGCTCTGGCGTCCCACGCTCTTTCGATCTTTGGCGACCATTCCGATATTTACGCGTGCCGTCAGACTGGCTGCGCGATGCTCTGCGAGTCCAGCGTTCAGGAAGTAATGGACCTGACTCCGGTTGCTCATCTGGCAGCGATCAAGGGCAAGGTTCCGTTCATCAACTTCTTCGATGGATTCCGTACCTCCCATGAAATTCAGAAAATTGAGACCTGGGATTATGAGGATCTGAAGGAGATGGCGGATATGGACGCCATCGACGAGTTCCGCAAGAGAGCGTTAAATCCCAACCATCCCTGCCAGAGAGGCTCCGCTCAGAACCCGGATATCTTCTTCCAGGTAAGAGAGGCCTGCAATCCTTACTACGACGCGCTTCCGGCGATCGTGCAGGAGTACATGGACAAGGTAAATGCCAAGATCGGCACCGACTATAAGCTGTTCAACTACTACGGCGCCGCGGACGCGGAGCATGTGATCGTTGCCATGGGTTCCGTCAACGACGCGATCGAGGAGACCATCGACTATCTGGCAAAGAAGGGCGAGAAGGTAGGCGTTGTAAAAGTTCGCCTGTACCGTCCGTTCGCTACCGAGGCGTTTATCGCTGCGATCCCGGATACCGTAAAGCAGATCTCCGTTCTTGACAGGACCAAGGAGCCGGGCTCCATCGGCGAGCCGCTGTATCTGGACGTTGTGGCTGCTCTTAAGGGCTCCAAGTTCGATCAGGTTCCGGTATTCACCGGCCGTTACGGTCTTGGTTCCAAGGACACCACGCCGGCACAGATCGTTGCCGTTTATGAGAACCATACGAAGCAGAGATTTACCATCGGCATCGTGGATGATGTGACCAACCTGTCTCTTGAGCTGGGCGAGCCCATCGTTACCACTCCCGAGGGAACCATCAACTGCAAATTCTGGGGCCTTGGCGCAGACGGTACCGTTGGCGCGAACAAGAACTCCATCAAGATCATCGGCGACAACACCGATATGTATGCTCAGGCATACTTTGATTATGATTCCAAGAAGTCCGGCGGTGTGACCATGTCCCACCTGCGTTTCGGACATCTTCCGATCAAGTCCACCTACCTGATCCACAAGGCAAACTTTGTTGCGTGCCACAACCCGGCATACATCCGCAAGTATAACATGGTCCAGGAGCTGGTAGACGGCGGCACCTTCCTCTTAAACTGCTCCTGGGATATGGAAGGTCTTGAGAAGCATCTTCCGGGACAGGTTAAGAAGTTCATTGCCGACCACAACATCAAGTTCTACACCATCGACGGCGTTAAGCTGGGTATCGAGACCGGTATGGGCCCGACCAGGATCAACACCATCCTTCAGTCCGCATTCTTCAAGCTGGCTGCCATTATCCCGGAGGAGAAGGCCATCGAGCTTATGAAGGCTGCCGCAAAGGCCACCTACGGAAGAAAGGGCGAGGACGTTGTTAAGAAGAACTGGGCTGCCATCGACGCAGGCGCACAGCATGTCGTAGAGGTTCAGGTTCCGGAGAGCTGGAAGAACTGCGAGGACGAAGGACTCGATATGGTTCATGCCACCGAAGGAAGAGAAGACGTTGTGAAGTTCGTCAACACCGTACAGGCTGCGGTAAACGCCCAGGAAGGAAACAACCTGCCGGTATCCGCGTTCAAGGATTATGTTGACGGTACGACTCCGTCCGGTTCCTCCGCATTTGAGAAGCGCGGCATCGCCGTAAACGTACCGGTATGGAATCCGGACAATTGTATCCAGTGTAACTTCTGTTCTTATGTCTGCCCGCACGCGGTAATCCGTCCCATCGCTATGACCGAGGAGGAAGCTGCCAAGGCTCCGGAGACTCAGAAGACGATCCCGATGACCGGAATGCCGCAGTACAAGTTTGCGATGACCATTTCCGCTCTGGATTGTACCGGATGCGGTTCCTGTGCAAACGTATGTCCGGGCAAGAAGGGCGAAAAGGCTCTTACCATGGTAAGCTTAGAGGACAACCTGTCCGCCCAGGAAGGCTTCAACTATGGACAGTCCCTGGATATCAAGCAGGATGTGATCGAGAAATTCAAAGAGACCACCGTGAAGGGCAGCCAGTTCAAGCAGCCGCTTCTTGAGTTCTCCGGCGCATGCGCAGGCTGCGGCGAGACTCCGTACGCGAAGCTTTTAACTCAGCTCTTCGGTGACAGAATGTATATCGCCAACGCGACAGGATGTACCTCCATCTGGGGCAATTCCTCGCCGTCCACTCCTTACACCGTAGGCAAGAACGGCCGCGGCCCGGCATGGGACAACTCCCTGTTCGAGGACAACGCTGAGTTCGGATACGGAATGCTTCTGGCTCAGAACGCGATCCGTGACGGTTTAAAGACAAAGGTAGAATCCGTTTACGCTTCCGACAAGGCTTCCGAGGAAGTAAAGGCGGCCTGCAAGGAATGGCTGGATACCTTCGGAATCGGCGCGCTCAACGGAACGGCTACGGACAAGCTGGTTGCCGCTCTTGAGGGAATCGACTGCCCGATCTGCAAGGATATCGTAAAGAACAAAGATTTCCTGGCCAAGAAGTCCCAGTGGGTATTCGGCGGCGACGGATGGGCTTATGATATCGGTTTTGGCGGCGTTGACCATGTACTGGCCAGCGGCAAGGACATCAATGTGATGATCTTCGACACCGAGGTTTACTCCAACACCGGCGGACAGTCCTCCAAGGCGACTCCTACCGGCGCGGTCGCGCAGTTCGCAGCAGGCGGTAAGGAAGTGAAGCAGAAGGATCTGGCGGCCATCGCTATGAGCTACGGTTATGTATATGTTGCTCAGATCTCCATGGGCGCTGATATGAACCAGACCATCAAGGCTCTGGCAGAGGCAGAGGCATATCCGGGACCGTCCCTGATCATCGCTTACGCTCCCTGTATCAACCATGGTATCAAGAAGGGTATGTCCAAGGCTCAGACCGAGGAGAAGTTAGCGGTTCAGTCCGGTTACTGGAATATCTTCCGCTACAACCCGGCTGCTGAGAAGAAGTTCACTCTGGACTGCAAGCCGGCAACGGTTTCCTACCAGGATTTCATCGGCGGCGAGGTTCGTTACACCTCCCTTGCTCTTAAGAATCCGGAGAGAGCGAAGAGATTGTTTGCTGAGGCAGAGCAGAACGCGAAGGATAAGTACGAGTATCTGGAGAAGCTGGTTGCTCTGTACGACGGCAGCGAAAAATAAAATAAAAAACGGAATCGGAAGTTAAAGAATCCGTAAGAAAAAAGACCCGGGATGTTCCTTGACATCCCAGGGTCTTTTCTTTTATACTGACTGTATTAAGAGTGTTAATACACATAAAGACTTAACCAGGAATGAAATTTGAATCGGAAAGGAGGACGGGGATGATTATTTTGGATTACAGGGACCGGCGTCCAATTTATGAGCAGGTGCTGGAGAAGCTGAAAGAATTGATGCTCTTGGACGTTCTAAAAGAAAATGATCCGCTTCCGTCTGTCAGGAGTTTGGCGATGGACTTGTCGATCAATCCCAATACGATCCAGCGGGCCTACGCGGAGCTGGAACGGCAGGGTTATATTTATACGGTAAAAGGAAGGGGGAGCTTTGTGGCAGAGAATGGAAAAATGAAAGACAACCGGAAAAAGGAGCTCCTGATCCAGGTAAGCGAGATGATCGATGAAGCGATCCGCCTGGGGATCTCCGGGGAGGAGCTTAAAAATATGGTGGAGATCCAATACGAGGCGGCAGGAAAGACAGGAGGTGGCGGACAATGATCGAGGCGGTAAACCTTACGAAGCGATTTGACGAGATCGTGGCGGTGGATCATATCAACGCCAAGATCCGGGATGGATATGTATTTGGCCTCATCGGAACCAACGGGGCCGGAAAAAGTACCTTTTTAAGAATGGCCAGCGGCGTGATGAAGCCGGACGAGGGCACGATCCAGATCGACGGGGAGAACGTATTTGAGAATCCCAAGGTAAAGTCCAGATTCTTTTATATTTCCGACGACCAGCATTTCTTTTCCAACGCGTCCCCGGAGGAAATGATGCGGTTCTATAAAAATATTTATCCGGCCTTCGACGGGCCCAGGTTTTATAAGCTGATGGATTCCTTCAGCCTGGATTTCAGAAGAAAGATCGCGACCTTCTCCAAGGGCATGAAAAAGCAGCTTTCGGTGATCCTGGGCCTATGCGCGGGAACGGATTATATCTTCTGCGACGAAACCTTCGACGGGCTGGATCCGGTGATGCGCCAGGCGGTGAAAAGTCTGTTTGCCAACGATATGGCGGAGCGGAACCTGACGCCGATCATCGCGTCCCACAACTTGAGAGAGCTGGAGGATATCTGCGACCATGTGGGCCTGCTCCATAAGGGCGGGATCCTGTTATCGAAGGATCTGGACGATATGAAGCTAAATATCCATAAGATCCAGTGCGTTTTAAAGCCGGGAATGAAGGCGGAGGAGATTCCGGGGCTGGAGCGGATCAAGGTAGAGTACCGGGGCAGCCTGGCGACCATTACAGTCCGCGGAAAACGGGAAGAGGTGGAGGCGGCCATGGCGGCGTGCGAACCGCTGTTTTATGAGCTGATCCCCCTTTCTTTGGAAGAAATCTTTATCAGTGAAACGGAGGTGGCAGGCTATGACATCAAAAAACTTATTTTTTAAGCTGATGCGGGAGGATCTGAAGCGGAGGATCTGGGCGCTGGGCCTTGCCTTCCTTTCCTTCTTTTTCGGGATGCCTGTGGCGGCGGCCATGGGAGCCAGCAGTATTTCCCAGAGCTATCAGAGATGGGTGGCCGAGGGGGCTACCTTTTATGGCGGGACCGTATCGCCGGAGGCGGAGCGGTACAACCGGATGGTGGAACTGGCGGAACAGATCGTGGGTATCCACAATGTCTTTATTGTCTGCATTATCATGACTGCGGCGGTGGTTTTAGGGCTGACCGGCTTTATGTACCTTCATTCAAAAAAGCAGGTGGATTTTTATAACAGCCTACCGGTGCGCAGGGAGCTTCTGTACGCGGTAAAGTACATTGACGGAATCCTGATGATCCTGTTTATGTACCTTTTGAATCTCCTGTTTGCCGTTGGCGTTTTTCTGGCCAACGGGCTGCCGCTTTCGGTGTTCCTTACCGGGAGCCTTGCGGCCTTTGCGGTCCATATGACGGGATTCCTTTTGATCTATGGGCTTACGACCATCGCGGTTTTGCTTACGGGAAACTTTTTCGTTTCCATCCTGGGCGGCATCGTTCTTCACAGCTTGATCCCGTCCTTGGTGCTGACGGTTTATGTTTTGATGTCCCTGTTCTTTATGACGGTCAATTACAGAGGGATGGACGTGCTGCAGCGGATCGCCGTAAACGGTTCCCCCTTCAGCTATTATATTTCCCTTGTGGGCGACGGGATGGGATTGTCCCTGATCCCAGCGATCCCCGCAGTGGAGAGGGGAATGGCTTTGATCTCGGCCGTACCGGCGGCAGGAATGGGAAGTCTTGCGGGACGGATGGCCGCGGGGCTTTTGGCGGCGGTATTGATGGCGGTCCTGGGGCTTTTCCTGTACCGGTTCCGGCCGTCGGAAGCAGCCGGGAAGGCCATGGCCTTTTCCGTAACGAAAGCTCCCATTAAGATTTTCATCGTTGTGCCGGTGACGATCCTTATGGGCGTCTTTTTCTGGAGTATTTATTCCAGCCTGGCGTGGGCGGCCTTCGGTTTCCTTTTGGGCTTGTTGATCACCCACGGCATTGTGGAGATCATCTATCATTTTGACTTCCGGAAGCTCTTGGCTCATCCGGTCCATATCGGGATCTGCGCGGTCTTGGCCCTTGCGGGAATCGGGCTGTTCCGGTATGATCTTTTCGGGTATGACCGGTATATTCCCTCGGAGCAGGAGTTCGTATCGGCTTCGATTTCCTGCCGCGGACTTCATGACTGGATCGATTACGGACTTCCCAGAGTCGAGGACGGTTCCTACAGCTGGCAGTATATGAACGAAGACGATTACGTGGCCGCCAATATGGGACTTACGGATTACGCGCTGGTAAAGGCCTTTGCGGAACAAGGGATTGCCAACGCGGCCAAGGAAAAGGACGCCAGGATGAAGAATCTCTGGAACTGGGACCAGGGAGACGGCTACTGGGTCAGCGCCGAGGTAGGATACGAAAGGAAAGACGGAAGCCGCGCCTACCGCAGCTACAGCGTGAACCTTACGGCGCTGGGAGAAACCATGGATTCGATCTATGAATCCGCGGAATACAAATCCGGCGTTTATCCGGTCCTTCATTATACGAAGGAGGACGTGACCGGCCTCTATGAGGCGAAGGCCAACGAGATCCGGCAGGTTCCGGCGGACGGCGGGCTTTTGGCGGAAATCCTGGAGGCATACCAGAAGGAGCTGACGGCCCTTACCTTAACGGAGCGGTCGGAGGCGACTCCGGTGACTTCCCTTCGGTTCTTGACTACAGGAGAGCGGGGGTACCTGCACGCGATCTCCATGGACCGGGCCTCCGGCTTTACCGGCGACTTCCGGCTGGAGGATATGAATCAGGTGAATTTCTTCCCGGTCTATCCGTCCTTTACGGAGACGATCCGTCTGCTAAAGGAGGCGGGAATCGACGTTTATGAGGGAATCCCGGCGGAGGATGTTTCCCGGATCGAGATCCATACGCCTTATTATGCCGCGTCCGATGAGGATACGGCGGTCCAGAGGACGGCCCGGATCGAAAACGGCGATGTGATCTATATAGAATATAGTTCCGACACCGACGAGAGCGTGGCGATCCTGGAAAATGACGGAAGCTCCGGGCAGGCGGATAGGATCCAGGAGGTCCTGGATTCCATCGTGCCGGAGGACATGGTGCATCTCAACCAGCTGCAGCTTTTTGACAACGGGCTGGAGGTCTGGGTATTCCGAAACAGCCGCAACGCGGAAGCGCTTCCCTCGGAAGAGGTATATACGGTTTATTATTTCGATGGCCTTAATATTCCGGATTTTGTAAAGGAAGCTGTGGGCTATGAGGAATCGGGATGGAACGGAACGAATATCAGCTACGGCCTGCAGTGGGAGTAGGAGCCGTTCCGGCGGATGGGAGCCGGAAGAATTGCAATTGACTTTCCCCTTCCTTTCCGATATGATGATTGCAGGAACACAGACAGCATGAAAATCGGAAAGGAAGGTGCCGGAACATGGATTTCTTTACGGAAATGAAACGCAGCCTGGAAAGCACAGGAAAACAGGTGGCGAAAAAAACAAAGGATTTTTCTGAATCGCTGCAGTTAAAGTCGAAGATCGCGGCGGAAAAGGACGCGCTGGAGACGATGTACCGCTCCATCGGCCGCCAGGTGTACGAACACGCGACAGAGGAAGAAGCCGAACGGTTTGCCGAGGAATTTCTCTCGATCCAGAAGACGTTAAAACGGAAGGTGGAGCTGGAGGAAGAACTGGCAGCGCTGGAGGGCGCCGTTTACTGCGAGGAGTGCGGCGCGAAGCTGGATCGGAACGCCGTTTTCTGCAGCCGCTGCGGAAGCCGGGTCCAGGCCTGGAGAAAGGCGGAGGCCAAGGAAACGGAGCGGGAGGAAAGCGAACCGGCGGCACTCGAAGTAAAAGAGATGGAAGCCTGCGAGGACGGCGCCGGCGAAGCGGAAGGAAAAGAATCATAGGGATTCTTCTTAATGAGAAATCGAATCATAAGAAAAAGCCCCGGACGGAAAGCGGAAGATCTTGCTAAAGATCATGCCGCTTTTCGGATGCGGGGCTTTTTGAGATTTGGATCAGCCTTTTCCGTTCCAGCAGTAGGTGCAGAGCTTGCAGGGCTCGATCCCGATGGATTCCTCAAGATCGTCCAGCCGGTGGAAGCGGAGGGTGGTGAAATGGAGCCGTTTGCGGATCTCCTCCACCATTTCCTGGTAATTCTTGCTGTCCGGGTCGGTATAGCTTTCCAGGGTTTCCTCGGAAACCTGATCGCCCTCCCGCTCTTTAATGATCCGGCGGGTGATCAGATCGTACTCTGAGGTGGAGCGGGAGAAATTCAAGTACGGGCAGGCAAAGACGATCGGCGGACAGGCCGGCCGCACATGGACTTCTTTCGCGCCGCTGCGGTACAGGAATTCCGTTGTTTCGCCCAGCTGGGTTCCGCGGACGATGGAGTCATCGATCAACAAAAGGCTCTTTCCCCGGATCAGTACGTCCACGGGGATCAGCTTCATCTTAGCGATGAGATTCCGCTGCTTCTGGTTCGTGGGCATAAAGGAACGGGGCCAGGTAGGCGTATATTTAATAAAGGGGCGGGAGAAGGGGATTCCCGATTCGTTGGCGTATCCGACGGCATGGGCGATGCCGGAATCCGGAACGCCGGCCACGCTGTCGGCCGTTACGCCGTGGTCGCGGCGGGCCAAGAGCCGTCCGCACTGATACCGCATCTGCTCGACGTTGACGCCCTCATAGCTGGCGGTGGGATAGCCGTAATAGGACCACAGGAAGGAGCAGATCTTCATTTCCTTTCTGGCCGGGCTTACGGTCTCCACGCCGTCCGGGGTGATAAAATTAATTTCTCCCGGCCCCAGCTCCGAATAGTGGGAATATCCCAGGTTCAAATAGGCGAAATTCTCGAAGGATACACAGAAGGCGCCGTCCTTTTTTCCGATCGTAACGGGAGTCCGGCCCCGACGGTCACGGGAAGCATAGATTCCCTTGGGCGTCAGGATCAGAATGGACATGGAGCCCTGGATCCGCTCCTGCGCGTAGAGAAGACCGTCTGCAAAGCTTTCCTGCTGGTCGATCATAGCGGCCACCAGCTCCGTGGAGTTGATCCGTCCGCTGCTCTGATCCATAAAGTGAACATGGCCGTTTTCATAGGCCTCCCGGATCAGCTCTTCCTCGTTGCGGATCACGCCGACGGTAGTGATCGCGTAAGAGCCCAGATGGGAACGGATCAGAAGAGGCTGCGGGTCCATATCGGAAATACAGCCGATCCCCATGGTTCCTTCTAACTCGTCCAGCTCCCGGTCAAATTTCGTCCGGAAGGGGGAATTTTCAATGTTGTGGATCGCCCGCCGGAAACCGCCGTCTCCATATACGGCCATTCCGCCCCGGCGCGTGCCCAGGTGAGAGTGGTAATCGATACCGAAAAACAGATCAAGAGTACAGCTCGTCTTAGAAGCAACTCCGAAAAAACCGCCCATATGAATTCTCCTTTGCTGATTAAAAATTCTGTCTGT
>DVFQ01000113.1 GCA_018713185.1 Candidatus Copromonas avistercoris (nom. illeg.)
ACAGACCAGATGCATCATAATGGATTAAAAAATTGATTGCAGCCAATGGCTGCAGGAGAAAGTAAAATTGAATAATTTTTCTGATTATACCATAAATACTGAAACATGGCAAGCAGTAATCAGAAATTGACATATTTTCCTACTATTCTTAAGCAGAAAGCTGACAAAAAAAGCTTAATCTGTCTGAATGTCTTTTTCTTTTTTTGTACAGCTTTTTTATGTCTGCACCAATAGGATACTACGATGTGTCAAATATGTCAAGTAAATTTCATATAAACATTTCCGTTTTTGTATGGTTTGCACAAACAAACCATGGCGTTTTGTATTGTATTTACTATACCTCATTCTGTATGGTGAAATTGCATCCCATTAGCCGGCAACTGTCTCCCCTGCGCGGACACGCCTTCCCGAAACCCGTCCTGTGTTCCAAGCAAATGCCGGCGTCTGCCGGAAACACTCCGCCGGCCGAAACATCATCCAACCGAAGTATCATCCGGCCGAAGCATCATCCGTCAGCCCGCGTTCTCCTTCCGTTCCCGGACCGTCTGCTCCGCCCGCAGCACCTCTTCCGTCCCGATCGCCTCCCTGGCCTCCGAAAGCCGTCCCCGCAGCCGGTTGGTTTCCTCCGGATCCTCAAGGGCCGTAAAATACACCAAGAGATTCGCCACCGACAGATAGCCCAGGATGGAATTATAAAAGAACAGATCGTGGTTGTCGCAGAACAGGACCGTCGTCCCGTAAGCCGCCGCCGGCGCCGTAGGCCGGTCTGTGACGACGATCTGGGGAACGTATTTTTTCGCCAGATAGCGGGCTGTATTGACGATATATTTGGCATAGCCGGGCGCGGAAAAGATGATCACCACGTCCTCCGGGCCGATATGGCTGGCGTAATTGTTGTAGATCGCCCGGCTCATATTGGACAGATCCACCGCCATGATCCCCACCGTAAGGAGCCGCCTTGTTAAATAAGAACAAAGTCCCGTTACCAGTTCTGTCCCCGCCACATAAACTGTCCTCGCCTGGCGGATCATGGACACGGCGTCAAACACCCGCTCCACATCCAGCTTCCGGTACGTGTTCTCAAGGACGCGCAGCTCATTTTCCACAAACCGGCGGAACTGATCTTCCCGGTCCAGCCCTTCTTCGCGCCTTCCTCCCACATCGTCGGAAACCCGGTTTAAAAAATCCCCGGGGCTGATCTTCGCCTGCAGATGCTCCCGCAGGGAATGCTTCAGCTCCACAAAGCTGTCCAGGCCGATCTTGCGCACAAACCGCAGGACCGTAACCTCCGTAACGCCGAGAGATTCTGACAGTTCTTTTAAAGAATAAAAGCAGACCTGATCTGGATATTTGAATATGTAATCCGCGATCCGCTTCTGGACCGGACTTAATCCCTCATACCGTTCTCTCACTTCCTCAAAGATCCCCATACTCTCCCCCGCCTTTCCGACTCTGCGCATAGTATTCTTTCCGCTATACTTATGATATGCATTATACCTAATTTTCCTTCGTTTGGCTAGACCTTTTTTGTATATTCTTATGCTATTTGCTGGAAATCCTTTCTTTTCCAAAGAATACAGGCAAATTTCCCCGAAATCTCCCGCAAGAAAACCCATACAAGAAAACCTATAAAAAACCGCCGCGCTGGGATTTCTCACCCCGGCACGGCGGAATTTCTCGATTTTATTCGGTTCTTCTCCTCAGCCGGCGTTCCCGGCAGGAAGAAGTTTCTTTGCTGATTAGTTCCAGCTGAACAGCTCGTAGTAGGTGGTTCCGCCCGCATTTACGTTAAAGCCCTGAAGATCAGACTTATAAGCGCGGGTATTGTTCTTCATATACAGCGGAACCTGCGGGCAAAGCTCGTTGAGGGCGATGGACAGCTCTGTAATTGCAGCCTCATTCTCCTCCGGATCCAGAGTCGCCTGTACCTTTTCGATCAGAGCGTCGATCTCCGGATCGTTGGTCCGGGTCTTGTTGGAGGCGTTGATGGAGCTGGAATGGTAAACGCCCAGAACGTAAGCCAGCAGATTGGAGGAGGTGTAGTTTCCGATCGCCGCCTCGTAATCTCCGGTAGCCGTTACGTCAAGGTAGGTGGCCAGGTCCATGGACTCCAGCTGTACGTCGATGCCCAGGTTCTCCTTTAAGGAGCTCTGGATTACCTGTCCGGCGCGAAGCTTCGTATCATCGGAGCAGATAATGGTAAATCCGCACTGTGTCGGATCCAGTCCGGAAGCCTCAAGATAAGCCTTCGCCTGCTCCGGATCATAAGACGGAGCGCCTTCATCCGTGGTTCCCGGGAAGCAGTCCGGAACCAGAGCGTCCGTCGGGCTTCCGTCGCCGTTTAAGGCAACCTGGACGATGGCCGCCTTATCGATGGCCGATGCGATGGCCTTACGGAAATCGATGTTATTGAACGGAGCGATCTCGTTGTTGATCATCATGAAGTTATGAGCCGTTCCCGGTTCGCTGAACAGGGTCAGTCCGTCGGTCTCTGAGATACGGGCCATGTCGGTGGATTCCACCTCGATGATCATATCCACTTCTCCGGCTTCCAGAGCCATGGTCCTGGAGGAACCCTCAGGGATCACTCTCCAGATCACGTGCTTAATGGGAGCCTCGCCGTCAAAATAATCTTCAAACGCTTCAAACTCCAGGTTCTCGCCCTTGTTCCACGCAACCAGCTTATAGGGGCCGGTTCCGATGGGCTCGGAGTTGAAATCATGGCCGCTTTCGATCAGATCCGCCGGAAGGATGGCGTTTCCATGGTGGCAAAGGTCGGAAAGAAGTCCGGACTGAGGGCCGTCCGTGGTAATCTTTACCGTATAATCATCCACAACCTCGACCGTTCCGGTGGACATGCTGTACTGGGAAACCTCGGGAGATTCCTTGCACAGCTCCAGGGAAGCCTTAACATCTTCCGCCGTCATCTCTTCGCCGTTATGGAACAAAACGCCCTGCTTTAAATGGAATATCCACTCGGTATCGCTAGTGTTCTCATAACTTTCTACCAGATCTGGAACAACCTCCATGTTTTCGTCGGTCTTGAACAGGCCGTTGTGGGTCATTTTGTTGAGGTAATCTCCGGCTACCGCGTTGTGCAGGTTGGTGGTCACGCTGGGGGTCTCATTGGCAGTAGCAATGATCAGCGTATCCTTCGCAGAACCGGAAGCGTCGCCGGAACCGCCGGCCTCCGCCGTGGTCTCAGCTCCCTCCTGGCCGGCCGCTGTGGTATCAGAAGCTTCTCCGCTTCCGGAACAGCCCGCCAGCAGGCCGACAGCAAGGGACAGCGCCAGTGCAGGCGCCAGACTGCGCATTGTTTTTTTCATCGTACTTCCTTCTCCTCTTTTTTATATTTGCATAGCCGCCAGGTTTCCCCAAGGCCAGATGCATCGGCATTTTGTCGAAACAGCCCGGTTTTTGTATATTTTTATTAGTACAATTGACGCTTTTCCGTCAATCCCAAGCCGTCTCTTCTGACAATTTCAATAAAAAAACTGACTGAATTATATCAAATCCAGCCAGTTTTTACAATCACCAAATGCAATTTTCCCGAGAAAATCGCCCTAATTTATTGAATTTTTTATTTAATAAAGTCAAATCCTCATTTTGCTTAAGATTGTTAATCATAAGCTTACGTTCTGTACCGCTTAGTTTCCCCAGCTGAACAGATTGTAATAGGTGGTTCCTCCTGCCGTACAGTTAAAGCCCTGGAGATCAGAATCATAAGCGCGGGTATTGTTCTTCATGTACAGCGGAACCTGCGGGCACTCCTCGTTGATCACCTTGCAGAACTCTGTGACCAGCGCCTCGTTTTCCTCTGGATCCAGAGCCGCCTGGATCGCCTCGATCAGCTCGTCCACCTCCGGAACATTGGTACGGGTCAGGTTGGAAGCGTCGATGGAGTTGGAATGGTACACGCCCTGGATATAAGCCAGCAGGCTGGAGGAGGTATAGCCGCCGATGGCCGCCTCATAATCTCCCGTCATGGTTACGTCCAGATACGTCGCCAGATCCATGGACTCCAGCTCTACGTCGATTCCCAGATTTTCCTTTAAGGAGCTCTGGATCACCTGTCCGGCGCGAAGCTTGGTATCATCGGAGCAGATAATGGAGAAGCCGCACTCCGCCGGATCCAGTCCGGAAGCCTCCAAATAAGCCTTCGCCTGCTCCGGGTCATAGGTGGGAGCGTTCTCTGCCGTCGTTCCCGGGAAACAGTCCGGGACCATGGCGTCCACCGGCGTTCCGTCGCCGTTTAAAGCTACCTGGACGATGGCCGCTTTGTCGATGGCTGCCGCGATGGCCTTGCGGAAATCCTTGTTGTTGAAGGGCGCGATCTCATTGTTGATGGTCATGTAGTTGTGGGAGGTCCCCTGGGAGCTGTAGAGCGTCAGGCCCTCCGTCTCCGAGATCCGGTTCATATCCGTGGTCTCCACCTCGATGATCATGTCCACTTCTCCGGCTTCCAAAGCCATGGTTCTGGAGGAGCCTTCCGGGATTATCTTCCAGATCACGTGCTTAATGGGGGCTGCCCCGTCGAAATAGTCCTCAAAGGCTTCAAACTCCAGGCTCTCCGCCCGCTTCCATTCCACCAGCTTATAGGGGCCGGTTCCGATGGGTTCCTCGTTGAAGTCATGTCCGCTTTCGATCAGATCCGCCGGAAGAATGTAGTTGCCGTGGTGGGTCAGATCCGCGAGCAGGCCGGACTGGGGGCCGTCGGTGGTGATCTTTACGGTATAATCGTCCACCACCTCGATGGTTCCAGTGGAGATGCCGTACTGGGAAACCTCGGGAGATTCCTTGCACAGCTCCAGAGACGCCTTTACGTCCTCCGCCTTTAACTCCTGCCCGTTATGGAACAGGACGCCCTGCTTTAAGTGGAAGATCCATTCCGTGTCGCTGGTATTCTCATAACTCTCCACCAGATCCGGCACCGGGTTCATGTTTTCATCCATCTTAAACAGGCCGTTATGGGTCATGGTGTTTAAGTAATTGCCGGCCACCGCGTTATGGAGATTGGTAGTCACGCTGGGCGTCTCGTTGGCCGTGGCGATAATTAACGTATCCCGCGCGGATTCCGCTCCATCTCCTTCGGAAGCCTCGCTTCCGGCCGCTTCTGTTCCAGCCGCCTGCGTGTCCTCGTTTTCAGTTCCAGCCGCCTCGCCGGCCGCTTCCGTATCCGCCGCGGAAGCATCCCCGCCGCTCTGAGAGCATCCGGCTAAAAGCCCCGCCGCCAGCGCAAGCGCCAGAACCGGCGCCAGGCCGCGTCTTCCTCTTTTGCTCTTTCTCATATTCTTGTTCCTCCTCTTTTTCTTAACAGCCGGGGGCAAACCCCGTTCGCGCCCCGGCTGTTCATCAGATCAATACGAAACAAGCCGCGTCCCCGAGAGGCTAGTTGCTCCAGCTCATCTCGTTGTAATGGGTAATTCCGTTGGCCGTGCAGTTAAAGCCCTGCAGATCGGAATTATAAGCGCGGGTGTTGTTCTTCATATATAACGGAACGAACGGGCAGCGCTCGTTGACCGCAATGGAAAGCTCCGTTACCAGCGGGATCCGCTCCTCCGGATCCAGAGCCGCCTGGATCGCCTCGATCAGCTCGTCCAGATGGGGATCGTTGGTACGGGACAGGTTGGAAGCGTTGATGGAATCGGAATGGTAGATCCCCTGCACATAGCCCAAAAAGTCGGAAGAGGTGAAGCCGCCAAGAGCCGCTTCATAATTTCCGCTCATAACCGCGTCCAGATACGTAGACAGATCCATGGACTCCAGCTGCACCTCCACGCCCAGATTTTCCTTTAAGGAACTCTGGATGACCTGTCCGGAACGAAGCTTGATCTCATCGGAGCAGATGATGGTAAATCCGCACTCCGCCGGATCCAGTCCCGACTCCTCCAGGTACGCTTTCGCCTGCTCCACGTCGTAGGTGGGAGCGCCTTCGTCCGTCGTGCCCTCAAAGCAGTCGGGAACCATGGCGTTCACCGGCGTTCCGTCGCCGTTTAAAGCCACCTGGACCACCGCGTCCTTATCGATGGCGGAGGCAATGGCCTTCCGGAAATTGATGTTGTCAAAGGGAGCGACCTCGTTGTTGATGGTCAAGAAGTTGTGGGAGGTTCCGGGCTCGCTGTAAAGGGTCATGCCCTCGGTCTCCGCGATCCGGGTCTTATCTGTGGTCTCCACATCCACGACCAGATCCACCTCTCCGGCCTCCATCGCCATGGTACGGGAGGAACCCTCCGGAATGATCTTCCAGATCACATGCTTAATGGGCGCCGCGCCCTCAAAATAATCCTCGAAGGCTTCAAACTCTACGCTCTCGCCCCGGTTCCAGGCCACCAGCTTATAGGGGCCGGTTCCGATGGGCTCCTCGTTAAAGTCATGGCCGCTTTCGATCAGATCCGCCGGAAGGATAAAGTTTCCATGGTGGGCCAGGTTGGAAATCAGGCCGGACTGGGGGCCGTCGGTGGTGATCTTTACAGTATAGTCGTCCACCACCTCGATGGTGCCGGGAACCGCGTACTGGGAAACCTCCAGGGAATTCTGGCACAGCTCCAGAGACGCCTTCACGTCCTCCGCTTTCATTTCCTCTCCGTTATGGAACAAAACGCCCTGCTTCAAATGGAAAACCCATTCCGTATCGCTGGTGCTTTCATAGCTCTCCACCAGATCCGGCACCGGCTCCATGTTGTCTCCGGTCTTAAACAGGCCGTTGTGGGTCATGGTATTCATATAGTTGCCGGCAATGGCGTTATGCTGGTAGGTGGTCATGCTGGGCGGCTCGTCCGCCGTCGCGATGGTCAAAGTATCCCGCGCCGCCGCTTCTTCGGCCGCCGGCGTACCCTCGCCGCTTTCTTCCTCCGTCGTGCTCTCCGCCTCGCTGGAGGCTTTTTCTGTTGTCGGGGCCGCCGTTGTCTCCCCGCCGTTCTGGGAACAGCCGGCCATCAGTCCGACTGCCAGAGACAGCGCCAGCGCCGGCGCCAAACTGCACATTCCTTTTCTCCTCATAATGTTATCTCCTCTCTTTTTTCTATACAAAGCGTCCGCCGGGAAATACCAAAACCAGGCGGACGCTGGTTGCCGTTCTTTACTTCACTACAAAGTTCACCAGCCGGTTGGGCACGTAAACTTCTTTTACCAGGGTCTTTCCTTCCAAAAGCGCCGCGATCTTCGGATCCTTCTTGGCGTCGGCCAATACCTCGTCCTTATCCGCTCCGGTGGGAATTACCAGCTTGCCGCGGACCTTTCCGTTGACCTGGACGCCGATCTCCGTCTGCGCGTCCACCGTCTTCGCCTCATCGTACTTGGGCCATGGATGCTGGGATAAAAATCCCTCGCCGCCCATGAATTCCCAGATCTCCTCGCAAAGATGGGGAGCGAAGGGGCAGAGAAGCTCGATAAAGATCGTAAGCTGCTCCTTGCTGATCTTGCCAAGGCTGTAAACCTCATTCACCAGGGACATCAGGCAGGCGATGGCCGTATTGAATTTCATATCCTCAATATCGGAGCTGACCTTTTTAATGGCCTTGTGGAACGCCGTCTCTA
Source organism: Candidatus Copromonas avistercoris (nom. illeg.) (assembly GCA_018713185.1). Lineage (GTDB taxonomy): Bacteria > Bacillota > Clostridia > Lachnospirales > Lachnospiraceae > Copromonas > Copromonas avistercoris. The sequence goes on from DVFQ01000113.1 coordinate 7,537, forward strand.
ACTTCGCCGTCTCCGGATCCTCCGAGAGGAGATCCGTAAATCCGGCCACACGCTCCAAGAAACGCTTGCAGCCCTTCACCGAATTTTCGCTCCAGGGAGTCGCCGCGCCGTAATCGCCCATGAACAATACATAGGTTCTTAAGGTATCCGCGCCGTATTCCTCCACGATATCAAGGGGATCCACCACGTTGCCCTTGGACTTGCTCATCTTATCCCCGTCCGGCCCCAGGATCAGTCCCTGCGCCGACCGCTTCGCGTAAGGCTCCGGCGTATTCACAACGCCGATATCGTAAAGGAAGTGGTGCCAGAACCGGGAATAGATCATATGTCTGGTCACATGCTCCATGCCGCCGTTGTACCAGTCCACCGGCATCCAGTAGTTTAATTTCTCCGGATCCGCCAGGGCCTTGTCGTTGTGGGGATCGATGTACCGCAGATAATACCAGGAGGAACCGGCCCACTGGGGCATGGTATCCGTCTCTCTCTTTGCCGGGCCGCCGCACTTGGGGCAGGTACAGTTGACAAAAGATTCAATCTTGGCAAGAGGCGATTCGCCCTCCTCGCCCGGCTCAAAATTCTCCACCGGCGGCAGCCGCAGGGGCAGCTCCTCATAGGGAACCGCAACGTCGCCGCACTTGGGGCAGTGGATGATCGGAATCGGCTCGCCCCAGTATCTCTGGCGGTTAAAAGCCCAGTCCTTCATCTTAAACTGAACGCCGGCATGGCCGACTCCCAGCTTGGCAAGCTCTTTGAGCATCCGCTCGATGGAATCCTTTTTATTGGTATAGCCGTTTAAGAAATCGGAGTTGACCATCTCTCCGTCTCCCGCATAGGCTTCCTTGGAAATATCGCCGCCCTTAATGACCTCGATGATCTCGACTCCGTGGGCCTTGGCGAACTCATAGTCTCTCTGGTCGTGGGCCGGAACCGCCATGATGGCTCCGGTTCCGTATCCCATCATGACATAGTCGGCAATAAAGATCGGGATCTTCTTTCCATTCACCGGATTCACCGCCATAAGGCCCGAAAGCTTTACGCCGGTCTTATCCTTTACTAGCTGCGTCCGCTCAAACTCGGTTTTCTTAGCGCATTCCGCCCGGTACGCCTTTACCTCTTCCATGTTGGAAATGCGGTCCGCGTATTTGTCGATCAGCGGATGCTCCGGCGCCATAACCATAAAGGTTACGCCGAACAAGGTATCCGGCCTTGTGGTATAGATCTCCAGCTTCTCATCGACCCCGTCCAGGGTAAAGTTTACAAACGCTCCCGTGGACTTTCCGATCCAGTTGACCTGCTGCTGCTTGATATTGGCCGGATAATCCACATGATCCAGGCCCTCTAAAAGCTTATCGGCGTACTCCGTAATCCGCAGATACCAAACGTCCTTGGATTTCTGGATCACGTCGCTGTGGCAGATATCGCACTTTCCGCCCTGGCTGTCCTCATTGGAAAGGACCACCTTGCAGGACGGGCAGTAGTTGACCAGCGCCTTGCTGCGGAACACCAGTCCGGCGTCGAACATCTTCAAAAAGATCCACTGGGTCCATTTATAATAATCCTCATCCGTCGTATCGATCACCCGGTCCCAGTCAAAGGAAAAGCCCACCTTCTTTAACTGATTGGTAAACTTCTGAATGTTCTGGTCGGTGATCACCCGGGGATGGGTACCCGTCTTAATCGCATAGTTTTCCGTCGGCAGTCCAAAGGCGTCGAAGCCGATGGGGAACAGGACGTTATAGCCCTCCATCCTTCTCTTTCTGGAAATGACCTCCAGGCTGGAATAAGCCTTAATGTGTCCCACGTGCATTCCCGCACCGCTGGGATAGGGGAATTCCACCAGTCCGTAAAATTTAGGCTTGGGACTATTGTCCACCGCCCGGAAAATTTTCGCGTCCTCCCACTTCTGCTGCCATTTCGCCTCGATCTTCCGGAAATTATGGCGCATCTTGTTTTCCTCCTTTTGCCTTCCGGCATTCTGTTTTTAAAATAATTTTCAAATAATCCAGCGGTATCCTCCGCAAAAAGCATCCGGCTGTTTTCCATAAAAAAACACGCCTCTATCAAAGATAGAGACGTGGGCTCACGCGGTACCACTCTATTTCATATAGAGCCAAAGGCTCCTATGCACTCATTTCCTTTTAACGGTAGGACCGGCGCTGCCTACGCAGGAACGAACCTGGAACGAATCCGAAACCAGTCCCGTTTCCCTTCAGCATGCTGCTCAGGGGTGAGTTCAAAATTAATCCGGAAACCGCCTCGCACCCTCCGGCGGCTCTCTTGATCCCGTGTAAAAACTTCTACTTGTCCCCGTCAACGCATTTAATGGTAACTAATTTAGCACAGTAAAGAGGTTCTGTCAAGGGACGATTCGCAGTTTTTTGCCATTTTTGCGCAGGTTCGCAGTCGTTTGCCATTCTCCCGCCAATGACCAGCAACGCACAGAGACGCAGAAAACAGCGTTTCTGCGTCTCCACATATCCTTTTCCTTTTTCAAATAGAAGATCCTATCAATCTTATTCCTGCTCAAGGCTGGCTGCCCGTGCTTCCACTTCCTTCTTCTGGATATCGCCGGGTGCCTGCTCATAGCGGCTGAACTCATAGGAGAATTCTCCGATTCCGCCGGTCATGGAGCGAAGATCCGTATTGTAGCCGAACATTTCCGACATGGGAACATCGGCAACGATCTCCTGCTTTCCGCCATGGAGAGAATTCATTCCCAGCACGCGGCCGCGTCTCCGGTTCAGATCGCCCATAACGTCGCCGGTAAATTTATCCGGAACCACAACCTTAACAGAGGCGATCGGCTCCAAAAGAACCGGGTTGGCGTCCATAAAGCCCTTCTTAAAGGCCAGCGTCGCGGCCATCTTGAAGGCCATTTCCGAAGAGTCTACCGGATGGTAAGAGCCGTCCACCAGCGTCGCCTTGATCCCAACCACCGGATATCCGGCCAGAGGGCCCTTCTGGCAGCATTCCTGGATTCCCTTTTCAACCGCCGGGAAGTAGTTCTTCGGCACGGCGCCTCCGAATACCCGCTCCTCAAATACATACGGCGTCTCCAGATCGCCGGAGGGCTCAAATTCCATCTTAACGTCGCCGAACTGTCCGTGTCCGCCGGACTGCTTCTTATACCGTCCCGGAGCCGAAACTTTCTTGCGGATCGTCTCGCGGAACGCGATCTTCGGCTTGGAAAGCTCCACCTCGACTTTATATCTTCCCAGCAGCTTGCTGACCGTTACCTCCAGCTGCTGGTCGCCGATTCCATATAACAGGCTCTGACGGTTCTCGGAGTCGTTTACAACCCGAAGCGTCAGATCCTCTTCCATCATTCTCGCCAAAGCGCTGGAAATCTTGTCCTCGTCGCCCTTGGTCTTGGCGGCATAGCGCATATAGGTATAAGGCGTGGAGATCTTCGGCTTGTGATATACGATAGGAGCCGAACGAAGGGCGATGGTATCGCCGGTCTGGGTAACCGCCAGCTTGGCGACGGCGCCGATATCTCCGGCCTTTAATTCCGGAACCTCGATCACATCCTTGCCCCGAAGAACGTAAACCTTGGCAACCTTTTCCTCCGCGTCCTTATTGACATTATAGATCGTGCTGTCCGGTTTCAAAACGCCGGTACAGATCTTCATTAACGAATATTTTCCGATAAACGGATCCACCACGGTCTTGAAGACTCTGGCCGAAAGGGAAACGTCCTCGTTGTACTTGGCCGTAAACCGCTCGCCGGTGGACACGTCAACGCCGATACACTCGCCCGCGTCCGGAGCCGGGAAGTAACGGTCGATGGCGTTTAAGAGCGCCTGGAAGCCCTGGCAGTTAATACCGGAGCCCATCATGACCGGAACGATGGAGCCCTCGCAGACATGGGTCTGAACCGCGGTATAAATCTCGTCCTGGGTAAATTCCTCGCCGGAGAAATACCGCTCCATATATTCTTCGCTGGTCTCCGCCACGGCCTCGATCAGGGCGTCGCGGATAATCCCCAGGTTCTTCTTCGTATATTCCGGGATCTCGCATTCCTCATAATCGCTGAAATTCGTAAATCTGCGGCCCGCCATCTTTACGACGTTTACGAAGCCGACAAACTTCTCATTTTCACGGATCGGCACCTGGAACGGCGCGATCTTTCTTCCGAACCGCTTCTCCATCTTTAAGATCAGCTCACGGAAGGACGCGTGGTCATCATCCATATTGGTTACAAAGATCATCCGCGGAAGCCGGTATTCCTCGCACAGCTCCCAGGCCTTTTCGGTTCCGACCTCGATTCCGGCCTTGCAGTTCACAACGATGATCGCCGCATCGGCAACGCTGACCGCTTCCTCCACTTCGCCTACGAAATCAAAATAGCCGGGAGTATCCAGAAGATTGATCTTTACCTTTCCTTCCGCTCCTTCGTATTCGATCGGGATCAGGGTTGTAGAAATCGAAAACTGTCTCTTGATCTCCTCTTTATCGTAATCGCTGATGGTATTCCCGTCGGCTACCTTTCCCATTCTCTTCGTTACTCCGGTCAGATAAGCCAACGCTTCGGCAACCGTTGTCTTTCCAGCGCCGCCATGCCCCAAAAGCACAACATTGCGGATTTTCTTTGTTCCATAAACGTCCATATAGATTCCTCCCGTACCTTAATTTGTCGCCGGCCGTATCTGGGGGAACACACCCGCCTTCTGTCCGCTTGGAGATCCGCCCGTTCATGCATCCAGGAATCCCCGAGCCGTTCAGACGGCCAGACCGCGCTCCCTTCGATTTACCTATGAGGATATTCTACCAAAACATTTCAAATATTACAAGTAAAATGTGCAAATTGCACAAAGATATTTTCAAAAAACCGCCGTTTTCTTATTTTATTTTTTCGCAGGCTCCTTCTGTGAACCGGTTCCAACCGGCCGGTTCATAGCGTTCCTTCCAGCCGGCCCGTTCATAGCGTTCCTTCCAGCTGGCCCGCTAATTCTTCGCGTCCGTTCCGACTTGTTTACGGTATTCCTCCATGGTCCGGATCGGCTCATACGTCCCGTCCGCGCCCGGCCGGAATACATAATGCTCCTTTAAAAAGATCACGTCGGATCGTTTTGCCGTTTCCAGCTCCGCCAGGATCGCCGCCTTGGCCGCCACAATGGCCCCGGCCTTCTTCGCCAGCTCCTCGATCGCCCGGATGGATTCTCCCGTGGCGATCACATCGTCGATCAAGGCGACCCGTTTCCCGCGGATCTTATCCGCATCCGCCCCGTTTAAGAAAAGCGTCTGCTCCGCCTGCGTCGTTACAGAGGTCAGCGTGCAGCCGATGGGATCCTGCATATAGGGCTTGCGGCTCTTTCTCGCCACAATAAATTCCTTCATCCCCATCAGCCGGGACATCTCATAGGTCAAGCACATGCCCTTGGCTTCCGCCGTCATCAGATAATCCACCGGCGGCAGCCGCTTGATCAGTTCCGGCGCCACCGCCTCGATCAGCTCCGTATCAGAAAGACATACGAAGCTGGCCAGCGCCAGGCCCTCTTTTATCTTTACATAAGGAAGCTTTCTCTTTACCCCGCAGATTTCAAAATCAAAATATTTCATCTCACCGTCCATGGCTTCTCCTTTCGTCCGACGCGTTGTTTTTCTTTTGCACCGGCTTCCCTTATTTTTTAAGTATAGCAAGGTTTTCATTTATTGACAATCCCCCCGGGGTGCTTTAAGATGATAGAAATGAGGAGGGATCCATTATGGCAAAACCAATTTACGGCTTTATCGGACTGGGCTTGATCGGAGGCTCCATTGCCCGCGGATTAAAACGGGCGGACCCGGACGTCACCATTATGGCCTATATGCGGACCCGCGCCAAGCTGGAGCAGGCCAAAAAGGATGGGACCATCGATCTCATCCTGGATGGGATCGACGGCGCGCTTTCCCTGTGCGACGTTATTTTCCTTTGCACTCCAGTCGAATACAACGCGTCCTATCTGCAAAAACTTCAGCCTGTATTAAAGGAAGGCGCGCTGATCACGGACGTGGGAAGCACCAAAACAGGGATCCATGAAACCGTCTCCCAATTAAATATGGAAGCGATCTTTGTCGGCGGCCATCCCATGGCCGGATCCGAAAAAACCGGCTATGAAAACTCGACGGATCACCTGCTGGAAAACGCCTACTATGTGATCACACCCACAAAGGAAACAACGCGGGAGCAGATTGAACGGATGAGGGGAATCGCAAAAGCCATCGGCGCGATCCCCATGGTATTGGACTACCGGGAGCACGACTACGCCGTCGCCGCCATCAGCCACCTCCCCCACTTGATCGCCTCCAGCCTGGTCAACCTGGTACGGGACAACGACAGTCCGGAAGGAATCATGAAGCAGATGGCCGCGGGAGGCTTTAAGGATATTACGCGGATCGCCTCCTCCTCCCCCGTTATGTGGGAGCAGATCTGCATGACCAATACGGACAATATCAAACTGCTTTTAAAAAAATACATCGACGCGCTGAATACGATTTACGGCGAGCTGGAGAGCAAGGACAGCGGCTCCATTTACCGCCTGTTTGAGGAATCCGGGACCTACCGCAATACCTTCTCCAGCCACCGCCAGGGCCTGGTAAGCGCGGAGCATTCCTTCTCCGTGGATATCGTAGACGAGCCGGGAGCCATCTCCGTCCTGTCGGCGATCCTGGCCGCCAGGGGAATCAACGTGAAAAACATCGGCATCAACCACAACCGGGAGGACGGCGAAGGGGCGCTGCGCATCGCTTTCTACGACGGACGCGCCATGGACGCCGCCCACGCCCTCTTGGAAAAGCATAATTATATACTGGGAAAGTAGCCCGGCAGAAAGCGAGGAATTTATGAAACTGAAACCAGCAGCTCATATCCGCGGGGAGGTCACAGTCCCCGGCGATAAATCCATCTCCCACCGCGGCATTATGTTGGGCTCCATCGCCAGCGGAAAAACGGAAATCCAAAACTTCCTGGAAGGCGCCGACTGCCTGTCCACCATCTCCTGTTTCCGCCGGATGGGAATCGAAATCGAAAACAAAGGCGGAACCGTAACAGTACAGGGCCGCGGCCTCCATGGACTTTCCGCCCCCGACGGGATTTTAGACTGCGGAAACTCCGGCACCACCACGCGGCTGATTTCCGGGATTCTGGCGCCCCAGCCCTTTTCCGTCACCTTAACCGGCGACGCGTCGATCCAAAAGCGCCCCATGAAGCGGATCATCGATCCCTTATCCCAGATGGGCGCCGATATTAAAAGCCTTCACGGCAACGGCTGCGCCCCTCTTGAAATTCACGGAAGGCCGCTCCATGGGATCCACTACAATTCCCCGGTGGCCTCCGCGCAGGTGAAGTCCGCCGTTCTTTTGGCCGGTCTTTACGCCGAGGGCCCGACGATGGTAACGGAGCCACAAAAGTCCCGGGACCATACCGAGCGGATGCTAAAGTTTTTCGGAGCGGACATCCGTTCCGAAGGAAACACCGTCACCGTAACGCCCGGAGGCGGACTTGCCGGAGGAGGACTTACCGGCGGCCGGATCCTGGTTCCCGGCGATATCTCCTCCGCCGTTTATTTCCTGGCGGCCGCCCTGATCCTCCCCAACTCCGAGGTGCTGATCAAAAACGTGGGCATCAATCCCACCCGCGCCGGATTATTAAAGGTATGCCAGGATATGGGCGCCGACGTCACGCTCCTAAACCGCTCCGAAGATAGCGCGGAGCCCACCGCCGACCTGCTGGTCCGCTCCAGCAGCCTAAAGGGAACCGTCATCGAGGGCCCCGTCATCCCCGCTATGATCGACGAGCTTCCCACCGTCGCCATGATGGCCTGCTTTGCTGAGGGCACCACTGTGATCCGGGACGCGGCGGAGCTAAAAGTCAAAGAATCCAACCGTATCGCCATCATGGTGGAAAATCTCTCCGCCATGGGCGCGGATATTGAAGAAACCGGCGACGGAATGATCATCCGCGGCGGCAGGCCCCTCCACGGCGCCGTCGTTGACAGCCGGAAGGATCACCGCATCGCCATGACCTTCGCCGCTGCCGCCCTGGCGGCGGAAGGGGAAACGGAGATCAAAGACGCTGACTGCGTGGATATCTCCTATCCGGAGTTTTATCGGGAGCTGGAGCGGTTGACGAAGGAGTGATTCAGCTTGGGAAAAACCTTTCATCATCTTAAATTTACACAACGGAAAAAAATTAAAGAAATGTTGGACATGGGGATAAAAAAGACAGAAATAGCCCATTCTTTAGGAGTTCATACCGCCACTATATATAGAGAAATTGAACGGGGTTCCGTTGATGGACGCTATGATCCAGACTATGCAGAAAATATATATAAAAGGCAGCTTTCAGAAAAAGGCATGCAGCCGCTATGTATAATTTCTCCGGAACTTGCTGAATATATTGCAAAATTGATCTTAGATGAAGGGAGAAGCCCTGCTAAAATCATTAATATGCTGCAAGAAAACCCCAAATATGCGGTCGTTCCTAAATCAAGTGCTACCATTTATAACGCCATTGATAATGGATTGATTCCTGGTGTAACCCGTGAAAACCTAAATTCTGATATTACCACTGTATTCAACGATGGACAAATACATATTGCAAAATGGGTCAGAAATGCCTTGAAAATAAAAGATGGCGATAAACTCTCCTTTGAAGTGGTAAATAATAAAATCATATTTTCAAAAGCTAATGAACAGTCCTAGCAATTGGTTCCTTTTAAGTTTCAAGTGTACGAGACATAGCGGATCGAGAGTGAAAACTCCCGGCCCGC
>DVFQ01000114.1 GCA_018713185.1 Candidatus Copromonas avistercoris (nom. illeg.)
ACTCAGAATTCGCTTGTAACTTCCTAGCTGTTTTTTAGCTATAATCACTTGCCAAGCAGTCACAATCAAGAAAACCACACCAGAAACTAAACATACTTCGGGTAGCAAACCGCCATTTTTTCAGACAGGAGGGATCATTCATGATGGCCGCGTTTTTTTCCTGGTTTTATATTCCATTCATCACCATACTGCTCCCCGGCCGCACCGGCTGGTTCTCATCGAATTTTTCCACCGCCGCGGCCCAAGGCTCCTCCCGCCTTTTTCTGATCCTCTGGGGCATTTCCATTATTCTCTTTTTTCGTCTTATGATGAAGGAGATCCTAAATCAGGACGCCCAGTCCCCTCAGAAAGCGCGGCTTTTATTCTTAACCGATCTGGCCGCCTGGATGCTTCTTCTTTCCGTTTTTCTTCCCTATATGCCGGGCGACCGACCCATTATCTCGGTTTTCCATACTTCCCTCGCTTTCTGCGCGGCCCTTTTGTTCTTCCTCGTCCTTCTCGCCCTCGATCTGAAATATTATCTTTCGGAGCCGGAGCGGTTTTCCCGGCTGACGGCGGCTTTGCTTGGTTCCTGCCTGATGGCCTTTCTTTTGTTTCTGCTGTCCGGCTTCCTGATTTCCAGCGCCTTGGAGATCTTCTGCACCGTTTTCGCCGCTCAATGGCTGTATTTCTTTTACCGGAAGACAAAAAGAGCCGCTCCATAACTCCGCCGCCATGATAGCTTCCATGGCGCGTGTTATGCGGCGGTTCTTTTCCTTTCCGCTCAGCCGTACAAAACCGCTGTACGGCGTTTTGGTTTTGGACTACAGCTCGATCTTATAGTCGTCGGAGCCGGTTCCGTTCACTACATAATAAGCGACGCCCTCTTCCGGCTTTACGTAGATGTCCAGGCTCTTGATATCGGAAGCCTTATTTCCCAGCTTCGTATATGCCTTTTTCGCCGCTGCGATCAGGTCCTTCTCCGAAACCTCTTTGCCCTCGTACTGAACGTAAAGAGCCGTCTTCACGGTCTTTGCGGCTGTTCTCTTTGCCGGAGCCTTTTTCTCTGCGGCCTTTTTCTCCACAGTCTTTTCTTCCTTTTCCTGAACCGTCAAAGCTGCCGCGGTCTCCTGTCCCTTCACCGCCGCCTCTGTTTTCTTTCTTGGTGCCATGATTTTCTCCTCCTGGAAATTGTTTCTGTATTCCGTCAATCCCTCTCGAAGCCATGATTACGTAACGGATTATAAGCCCGGATTGCTGATTTGTCAATCAATCCGGGCTTTTTCCCACAGTTCCCGCCGTTTTCAGACAATGCGGCCTTCCAGTTTATTCTTTTCGTTTACTCCTCCAGCTTAAATCCCGGGATCACCTCGCTCCAGCTGTTGATGCCGATGATCTCCTTCGCGAATTCCGTATGCTTTAAGGTAGAGGGCGTATCAATATACTTAAATACCGTATAAATATTTTTCGGCATCACGGCCACCACCTTATCGGTCCGGTCCATATCCACCGTCCAGATGCCGAAGGCGCAGGACTGCTCCACCTCGACCACCGCGTCCACCTGACGGTTTAGGATAAACGCGTCGATATAGGGATTGGCGTCCACCAGATAATAAGCATAGGCGTAAGCCGCCGCCTGGATATCATATACCTTTCCTCTGGTGGCGCTGTCCGAGGTAAAGCCCTCCTCGGAAAGGATAATGTGGCGCACGCGGCCGTTGGGATCCCGCATCTCGCCCCGCTGGAAATAGTCCGTCAGCACATGCAGGTTGGCGAAATTAACAATGGGGGAATCCGCCGAATCCGTCACCATCCCGGTAGCCGGATCATCCCAGAACTCCGGCTCCGTCAACGGATAGGGATAGGGGTGATAGGCTAATCCCCATTCGATATTTCCCTCGGACCGGATCCCCGCGTTGAACAGATCGATGAAATCCTTTGCCGAATACCGAAGCGACGTGTTCTCCCGGTTCCATTCGTAGTCCGTAGAGAAGAAGACCCTGGCGTTCTGGTTCTGGCTCCTGATGGCCGTATAGGCCACCCGGAAGGATTTCTCAAACAGCTTCGTATAGGAAGCCAGATCCATGGGCCCCACATAGTTCCAGTTCTGGTTGTTGTTCACCTCGTTGCCGATGATCCAGTTGGAGATCCGTCCATATTCGTCATGGGCGCCGGAATACCGCTCCGCCATAAAGGAAAACAGCGCTCTCGTCGTCTCATAGCCCTCGGCCGTCGAAACATTAAAGCCGTAGTAATTGGCCCCGGCCTTTTTCGCCAGCCCCGCCTCATGGAGCTCCGGGTACGCGTCGTTCCATCCGTTTAACAGGATCGCCGTAACGATGATCCCCTTTCCGGAAAAGGCGCTGATCATCCGGTCGTAGCTGGCGATCAGGTCCTCGTTGAAATGGTAGACCGTTCCATTGTATTCGTAAGCCAGATTTCCGCCGATGATATGGTGGTAGGGAATATTGATCGTCGTATGCTTAACGCCTAATTCCATGGCGTCCGCCAGCATATCCAGCTCGATCAAAAGCCCCTTTTTGCTCATGGAATCCGGATATTCCTTTGTATAACGGGCCACCGATTCCGGATTGGTCACGTAGATCGGGCCGCTGATCTCCCGGTAGGTATCTCCCGTCTTCACCGCCGCCACAAACCGGGAATACAGCCGGGTATCGGCCGGATCCCCGCTGTAGGGAATTGAAAACGACAGCTTTTCGCTCTTATTGCTCCAGGAAACATAATCCGTCAGGCTTCCGATCCCGGATTCATAAGGATGAAGCTCAAATAAATAATAGTAGCCGTCGTCGGGAACTTCTCCCTCCGCCGTTTCTCCCGCCTGGGCGGTTCCCTCGATCACGATGGAATGTTTATTTTCCACCTCGCAGGAGGACAGAGAAATCTTGTCGTACGCGAAGCCCGGGATCACCGAAGCCGCCGAAACGGCCATAAAACCAAAAAAGGCGGCGAGGCACCGCCCCAGTCCTTTCCATTTTGTCATAAATCCTTTTCCTGCCTTTCTAAACCTTCAAGTCTTTGGGCCGCCCCTTCCATGTCAAACGTCCAGGAACAGGCTGCCGGATGTGGTTCAGTATATCATCCGGCCCTTAAAAACTTTTTGAATATCATTACGATTCCCTTAAGAATTTAGGGCAAAATCCAGCGGAGGCATCAGGGCGAAACCGCGGCGTTTACGATCGCGTTTAAGAATAACGCCGCCCCGTTAGCCGCCAAATGCATGATGACCGGCGCCTTTACCGTCCGGCATCGCTCCATCGCCGCCGAAAGGAACAAGCCCATAAAGAAGCCGTAGATCCCCTGGATCCAGTTCCCATGATACAGGCCAAAAAACGCCGAAGAGACAACCGCGGCTCCCGGCACGGAAAGAAGCTCCTTAAGGCGTCCATATAAGACGCCCCGAAAGAAAAATTCCTCCAAAAGCGGAGACGCGATCAAAAGCACCAAAAGCTGCAGCCAAAGCTCCCCGGTAAAAAGCGTTTTGCCCGCCTCTTCCATTGCGGAAACGCCGGCGGCCCTCATAAGGAAAAACGAAAGGGCCGATAAACCCGCTCCCGCCCCAAAAGACAAGAAAAACGCCCTCAGGTCCCAGCGCTTTTCTCCTCTAAATACGGCGTCCTCCTGATAAAAATAGTACAAAACCGGGACCGCCAAGATCGCCCGAAATAACGTGTCCCACAAGATCACCGCCTCGCCGAACAAATCCGTCTGTCCCAGCGGGACCTCGATCAGGCAGGCGATGGCCAAACAATAAAAAACAGGGATCAAAATTCTCCGGATCCGAATCCTCACGCCGCTTCCTCCATTCCATGTAACCAACGTATATCATCCTAACAGGGTCAGCCCCAAAAACACGCTCCCTCTCGCGTTTGCCATCTATGGTACCACAATCGCCTGCATGTTACAACCCGGATTCCAATATACTGTAGCAAACAAAAAACAGGTGGATTGCCGTTGAAATCATATCTTTTTAAGCTGACGGCCCTTGCTTTTTTCTTTGCCGCCTCTTTTTTCCTTGGTTCCTTTCTTGCGGCGCGGACCACGAAAACCCCTTCTGTGGATCCTGAGGACACGCGCCAGGTCCTGGCCGCCTCCGCGGAGGGAAACTGGGGCTTGAGCTTTCAAGCCGAAGGCCAGACGCCCGTCGGAAACGCCACGGCAGAGGAATTAGCGCAGTATGACGCGTGGTATGCGGATCCTTCCGAAGAAAAGATCCTCTATCTAACCTTTGACGCCGGCTATGAAAACGGCTGCACGGCGCCGATCTTGGACACGTTAAAAAAGCACCAGGTTCCCGCCGCCTTCTTTGTCGTGGGCCATTTCCTTGAAACCAGTCCCGAGCTGGTGAAACGGATGGTAAACGAAGGCCATACCGTGGCCAACCACACCTTCCATCATCCGGATATGTCAAAAATCTCTTCCCTCGAAGCCTTTCAGTCCGAGCTTTCCCAGACCGAAGCGCTGTATGAAAGGATCACCGGGCAGCCCATGGCGAAATACTACCGGCCGCCCCAGGGAAAATACAGCGTTTCCAACTTAAAAATGGCAAAGGAGCTGGGCTATCAGACCTTTTTCTGGAGCCTGGCCTACGTGGACTGGTACCAGGACGATCAGCCCTCCAAAGAGGAGGCCTTTGAAAAGCTTTTGGGCCGGATCCATCCGGGCGCCATCATCCTGCTTCACAGCACTTCCTCCACCAACGCGGAAATTTTAGACGAACTGCTTACGAAATGGAAAGAGATGGGTTACGCTTTCGGAACCTTGGCTGATCTTTGCGAAAAGTAAGGATTGCGCTTTGAGAAAAAAATCCTTATAATAAAAATGAAGAAGCAGCCTGTTCGCCCGGCAGCTTCAAAAACCTGTCAGCTGTCAAACACGCAAAGGGCTGTCAAAAAACAAAAAAGGAGAGAAAGAAATGGAAAAGTCAAAAGTGTACTATACCGATTTCCGCACCATCGCTTTCGGAGACGGTCTTCCCACAAAGCTCCAGAAGCTCTGTAAGAAAGCCGGGATCGGCTCCATCGACATGAACGGAAAATTTGTCGCGATCAAGATGCATTTCGGCGAACTGGGAAACATCAGCTACCTTCGTCCCAATTACGCGAGAGCCATTGTAGACCTGGTAAAAGAACTGGGCGGAAAACCGTTTTTAACTGACTGCAATACCATGTACCCCGGAAGCCGCAAGAACGCCCTGGAACATCTGGAATGCGCGTGGCAGAACGGCTTTACTCCCCTGACCGTCGGATGTCCCATCTTGATCGGAGACGGCTTAAAGGGAACCGACGACATTGAAGTGCCGGTAAGCGGCGGCGAATACGTAAAGAACGCCAAGATCGGCCGCGCCGTCATGGACGCCGACGTGTTCATCAGCCTGACCCACTTTAAGGGCCATGAGATGACCGGCTTCGGCGGCTCCATTAAGAATATCGGCATGGGCTGCGGCTCCAGAGCCGGAAAGACAGAGCAGCACAGCAGCGGCAAGCCCCATATCGTGACCGAAGAGTGCCGCGGCTGCCGCAGATGCCAGAAAGAATGCGCCAACGGCGGACTGGTCTTTGACGAGGCGGCAAAGAAGATGACCGTAGACTTGAACCACTGCGTTGGCTGCGGCCGCTGCTTAGGCGCCTGCAACTTCGACGCCATCCGCTTCAACAACGACAACGCCAACGAGATCTTAAACTGCAAGATGGCGGAATACACCAAGGCAGTCATCGATGGACGGCCCAATTTCCATATTTCCCTGATCGTCGATGTTTCTCCCAACTGCGACTGCCACTGCGAGAACGACGCGCCGATCCTTCCCAATATCGGAATGTTCGCCTCCTTCGATCCGCTGGCCTTAGATCAGGCCTGCGTGGACGCCTGCCTTGCGGCGGATCCCCTGCCCCACAGCCAGCTGTCCGACCATCTGGCGGATCCCGGTTTCCATAAGCACCACGACCACTTTACTAATTCCTCTCCGGAATCCGAGTGGCGTTCCTGCCTGGATCACGCGGAAAAGATCGGTCTTGGAAACCGTGAATACGAACTGATCAAAATGTAATTTCTAAACCAATTTCTAATCCGGTTCTACGATCCGGTATCCCACGCCCACCTCAGTAAAGATATACTGGGGCTGGGCGGGATTTTTTTCGATCTTTCTCCGGATATTCGCCATGTTGACCCGAAGGATCCGGTTATCGTTTTTCATGTTCGGTCCCCAGATCTCCTTGATAATAAAGTCATAGGTCATAACCTTTCCTGCGTACTTCCCAAGAAGGCTTACAATCTTGTATTCATTCTGGGTCAGGCCGGCGTCCACGCCGTCCACGAAGACACGGTGCTTATCATAATCGATGGTAAGGCCGCCGGAAACAAAGGTCCCCGTCGGGTTTCCGTTCTGGCCCACAAGTCCGCTTCTGGTATGGCGGATGGCGGTACGGATCCGGGCCAGCAGTTCGGAGGTTCCGAAGGGCTTCGTAATATAGTCGTCCGCCCCAAGATCCAGCGCTTCCACCTTATCCCGTTCATGGGTCCTGGCGGATACGACGATCACTGGCATAGCGGACCATTCCCGGATGCTCTTTAAGATCCGCATCCCGTCCATATCCGGAAGGCCCAGATCCAAAAGCACCACGTCCGGGCACTGGGAAGTTACCATGCTATATGCCTCCGCTCCCGTCTGCGCCATGATCACGTCATAATGATTCGCTTCCAGGACCGTGCGAAAGAAATTGCCGATCCGCTTATCGTCCTCAACTACAAGAACTCTGTCCCTAATTTCCATTTTCCGACTCCATTCCTTTCGGCAGCCAGAACATCACTCTGGCGCCGCCTTCTTCTCTGTTTTCTGCCTTCATGCTTCCTTTGTGCGCTTTTACAATGGTCATACAGACGGAAAGCCCGATCCCCATATTCCGCTTGGCGTCCGAGCCCGCCGGGTTCTCCGCTTCCATTCTGCCCTCAAACATCTTGGGAAGAACCGAAGCCTTGATCCCTTCGCCGTCGTCCTCCACGGAAAACTTCACCTGCTCCTCCTCGTCTGTCACTAAGATCCGGATCCTGGCCGTCGTATTTCCATGCAGCACAGAATTTTCCAAAAGATTGACCAGAACCTGCTCGATCAGGATCCCATCCATCGGCACCAAGAGCGGCTCCTCCGGAAGGACCGCGTCCACCTGGATATCGGGAAACCTCTTTTTAAATTTCCCCACCGCTTCGCTTACGATTTCCTCCGCCAGCTCCTCCTGCTTATCGATCCTGGCGCTTCCATCTCCGATCCTGGTAATGGAAAGCAGGTTTTCCACAATCCGGATCAGCCATTGGGCCTCTTCCCGGATCCCGTTTAACAGTTCCATCACCTTCTCTTCTGAAAGCTCATGATAATTTTCCAGGATGCCCGACGCGGACCCGGCAATGGAGGTAAGGGGCGTGCGGATATCATGGGAAATGGCTCTCAGAAGATTTCCCCGCATCTTCTCCTTCTCCGCCTCCAGGCGGATCTGCTCCTGATTCTTGATCTGGGTGGTCAGGGCGCTGACGCCGAAGGCTACGGCAAACATTACTAAAAAGGTCAGCGGATATCCTGTGATCGTAAAATTAATCTCGTAATAGGGATAGGTAAAAACCCCGTTCACGCAGAACACCGCCACCACGGAGGCCAGAATCCCGTAAAGATATCCGTCGGTGAACCGGGAAATACAGAATACGGCAAACACGAACAAAAGGGGCACGTGGTTGTCCGATTCCGAAACACTTTGCAGCAGCAGGCAAAAAATACTGACCACTCCCAAGATCCCGGCGGTAATCCCTATGTTTTTTACTATTTTCTTCAGTCTGTCTGGCATAAACATTCTCCGAACATCTTATCATACCCTGACGGTTCCGTCAAAAGGTAGTTTCTGCATAAAAAGAACCCCCAAGCGGGGGTCCTCATCGCCTGTATGGTTAGCGGTACAGGGAATAGCCATAATGTATTTTCCGGATGATCTTCCATACGATCACGATCGGAATTATGATCGTAATTGCCAGTGTCGGGATCCCTCCCACTACACCGATCAGCGCGATCAAGACCATCGTCAGTAAATTTGCCATATGTAACGCCCCTTCTTTCTGTAAAAATGATGTCAGCTTGCATCATAGCACAAAATAGAAACGGACGCCAGAAAGCCCCTTTACTTTTAGCTTATTCCCCTTTAATCTTAACGCCATCTTTGCGTGGGTAAATCCCGCATACCGTAAGCACCTGTTCCCGCACCCGAAACCGGATCTCCCAGTCCGCAAACTCCATCCCATAGATCCGCTCCGGGTCCTTTTGATAGGACGGCCTGGGATCCTGGGAAAGAACGGTAAGAAGGCCCTCCCGTTTTTCTTTTGCGATCCGGGACAGAAGCTCCTCCGGGATTTCCACCTTTAGGCCGTAGTCCCGGGTCCGCTCCGCCAGTCCCCCTAACGCCTCCGGATGGCAGTCGATGGACGGGCTGTAGGGCTTGATATCATAAACCGGCGTGCCGTTCATCATATCCACGCCCCGGACCTTTAAAACCGGCCCCCGGTCCTTCGTATAAAGGATTTCCTCCAGCCAAACGGAAGAAAGTCCCAGCGGATTGGGACGGAAGGGCGAACGGGTGGCGAATACGCCCACCCGCGTATTGCCTCCCAGCCTGGGCGGACGGACCGTAGCCGACCAGCCGCTTCTTACCGATTCAGAAAACTCCCAGATCAGCCAAATGTGGGAATATTCCTCCAGTCCCCGGACAGCGTCCGGATTCCGGTATTCCGGCTCAAATACGATCTCCCCCTCCAGCTTCCCGCCCAGCCCGCTCTGGCGCGGGATCCCGAATTTCGTCGGGAAATCCGTAAAAATCTTTGCGATGGGCTTTATGATCAGCCGGCCGTCCTCCTGTCCTTTTTTCTTCATTCCGTCTCCCATTTCCCCTGCTTTCGTAAACGCTCCTTCTCCCCGCAAGACTGATCCTGCCTGCCGATCCAATCCTGCAGGCGTCTTACTTGGAAAGCTTCCTAAGCGCCTCCCGCACCGCGTTTCCGGTCTCGGAGGTCTTTGCCCTTCCGCCCATATCCGGCGTCAGAGCCGTCTTTTCCGTCAAAACCGCCTCCAGCGCCAAAAGCACTTTAGCGCCCCAGTCCTCATGCCCGAAAAAATCCAGCATCTGGGACGCGGCCCAGATGGAGGCCATGGGGTTGGCGATCTCTTTTCCCGCGATATCCGGCGCCGAACCGTGGATCGGCTCAAACATGGACGGGTACTTCCGCTCCGGGTTCAGATTCGCTCCCGCCGCCAGGCCCATGCCGCCGGCAATGGCCGCTCCCAGATCCGTAAGGATATCGCCGAACAGGTTGCTGGTCACCACCACCTCAAACCGGGCCGGATCCTTCACCATAAACATACTGGCCGCGTCCACCAGGTAGGAGTGGGTCTCCACCTCCGGATACTCCTTTGATACCTCAGAGAAGATCTGATCCCAGAAGACCATGGAATAATTGAGGGCGTTTCCCTTGCTGATGCTGGTCAGGCTCCTCTTTTCCTTTTTCGCCGTCTCGAAGGCATAGCGGATGATCCGCTCGCAGCCCACTCTGGAGAAGACCCCGTCCTGGATCACCACCTCGTTGGGCTTGCCCTTAAACAGCCAGCTGCCGCTTCCCGCGTATTCGCCCTCGCTGTTTTCCCGGATGAAGGTCATGTTCACGTCCTCCCGGCGCACATCCTTTAGCGGGCATTCAGCGCCCTTTAAAAGCTTCACCGGCCGGAGGTTCACATACTGGTCAAAGGATTTCCGGATGGTCAAAAGAAGCTCCCAGAGGGAAATATGGTCCGGCACCCCCGGATAGCCCACGGCCCCCAGATAGATCGCGTCGAAGTCCGACAGAACGGAAATCCCGTCCTCCGGCATCATGCGGCCGTTTTTCAAATAATACTGGCATCCCCAGGGAAACCAGACGTCCTCAAAGCAAAAGCCTCCGTCCAGCTCCGAAACCGTCTTTAACAGCTTCATGCCCTCCGTCAGCACCTCCGGTCCGATCCCATCTCCCGGAATGACCGCGATCCTGTATTTCTCCATGTAAGCTCCTCCCTTCTTTTTATCCCCTCAGCCACTCTAAAAGAGCCGGAAGCTGCCGTTTTCCATCCTCCATCCCGATCTGGTAAACCGCCTCGATCTCCGCTGGATCCTTGGAGGTACGGCTGATGGAAAGAGGCTCGCTGGGCCGGATCAGAAAGATTTTTCCCTCTTCCTTTAAGGCCTCGATCTCCTCCAGCTGCCGGTTATAAACCCACGGCCGGTTCCTTAACGCCTTGGCAAATTCCGGGTACCGGCGGTAGAAAAGCTTTTCAAGCCCCGCCTTCTCCGGCTTCTTTTTATAACCCTTATGACGGGTTAAGATCACCACGTTCCGCCGGTAGCCCAGCTCCATAAACGCCCGCACCGGAATGCTGTCGGTGCAGCCTCCGTCCAAAAGCTTCATGCCTCCGGCTGTTACGATCTCCGATACGTAGGGCATGGACGCGGACGCCCGCATATAGTCGATATCCCGCCTCATATCCCGGATCCGGATATACTCCGGCCGTCCCGTCTCCACATTGCTGCAGCCCACGTAAAAGGCGGTGGGCGAAGCCGCAAAGGCTTCACAGTCATAGGGATCCAGGACCTCCGGGATCTCATGATAGCAAAATTCCGTATTCACCAGGTTTCCCGTTTTGATCAGACTCTCCCAGCTCATGAACCGCTTATCCCTGCAGTATTTCTTATAGTAGCGGATGCTGCGGCCCCTCTGTCCGGAGACAAAGGAGCATCCATGGACCGCGCCCGCCGACACGCCGATCACGCCGTCAAACGTCAGGCCATAGTCCATGAATACGTCCAGGACGCCGGCCGTATAGATCCCGCGCATCCCACCGCCTTCCAGCACAAGTCCTGTTTTCTCATCCATTCTTCCGTCTGCCTCCGTTTCCACTTGCTGTCTAAAACCGCACAGTCCTCCCGCCGGATAGAACCCTCCTCCCATCCGGCTCCGGCTTCTGGTCATCCGGCTCCGGCTTCTAGTCGTCCGGCTCCGGCCTCTAGTCTCCGATCACATCCACGATCCGGACCGGGCTCCTGTAATTCCAGGTGGAGAGCTTGATCCCGCTCTTGCGGCTGGCGGCATGGATAATCTGTCCGTTGCCGATGTACATAGCCACATGGTTGATGGTTCCGCCGCTGTTGGCATAGAAGATCAGATCGCCGGGCCGCATCTGGCTGGATGTGATCCGAGTTCCCTTCTGCGCCTGAGAACCGGAATAGTGGGGCAGGCTGATGCCGAAATGGGCCATTACCGACATGGTGAAGCCGGAGCAGTCCGCTCCGTTCGTCAGGCTGGTTCCGCCCCATACATAAGGATTCCCCAAAAACTGCATCGCGTAATTGACGATCTGGTTCCTTAAGGACGCGTTTTCCTCCGCCGGAGAGAACTTGATCGCCTCCGCCAGCGCATAGCGCACGTCCACATATTCCGAGGAAACGTAAGCGGCCGTCAGCTCCTCGCCCTCTTCACTGTCGCTTCCCTCGTCGAATTCGATCTGCACCCAGCCGTCCAGCTGATCCACAACCCGGTACCGCTCGTTGCTGGAAATCTGAGTCCAGATCTTCGCGTCCGTAGACGGCTCCGTCCGCACCCGCAGGCCGTCGGTGGACACCACCGCCATCAGCTCCGCGTGATCCATAGCCGCCATCCGGGCTTCGTCTCCCGTCAGGATATAATCGCTGCTTACATAGCCCGTAATATTTCCGGAACGGATCTTATACCATCCGTCCAACTCCTCCAAGATCTCGCAGCCGGCATAGCTGGGAAGCTTGGCGATAATATCGTCGCTCTCGCTGGGGCCGCTGCGGATATTTAAGTAATTGCTTACATTGGAAACGCCGGGCCGGTCGTAATAATTTAGTACCATGGCCCGCAGCTCCAGCTTCCTGGCCTCGTTTAAGCAGAACCGCTTCTCCGAATACTCTTTTGAAATATAGCCGGACGGGATCTGGTACCATTCATCGGTCTCCCCGATGATCTCATATCGCTCTCCCTCCAGGCACTGTCCCATCACGTTAGCGTCCGTAGACGGCTCCTGGCGGATATTCAAGTTATCGGTCAGTACAATGGCCCGGTCCATCACCAGTCCCTCGGCCGCCTCTCTGGCCTCTTCCCCGGTCAGGACATACTCCGAGCTGATATAGCCGTCGATGCCGCCGGAATTGATATGATACCAGCCGTCCAGCTCCTCCTGGATCTCGCAGGCGCTGCCGTCCGGCAGCTTTCCTACCACATGGGCTCCGGTGTGGGGATCCTTTCGGATATTCAAATAGCCGGATACCTGCACGATCCCCAAATTAGAATAGGAATCGATCACCGCCTGGATATCCTGCTGATGCTTAAGCTCCGCCGCCGCCGCAGCCGCGGACTCCGATTCCGCGATGGAAGCCGCCACCGACTCGCTGACCGCCGCGTCTGCTTCTCCCGTCTCCTGCCCTTCGCTGCTCTCCATATGGACCGCAGGCTCATCCTTCCCCACGATCCGGCTCCCCAAAAAGATTCCGCCGGCCGCCAGAAGGACCACGGCTGCCGCAGCCGCGTATTTTTCATAGGGCGGACGGTTCCGCTTTCTGCGGGCTTTATTTAAAGAAGCCATATAATTCACTGGCTTTTTATCTTCACTCATGTATTCTCTCACTCCATACGATATCGTTCTTTGGGGGCGCAGATCCCTTTGCGTCCCCCTTCAGGTCTTTCGAGTCTTTCAAGCTTTGGCGCCTATAAAACTTCCTTATACAGCCGCAGCACATTTTCAAAGCAGATCTTATCGATCTGGGACGCTGTAAAGCCGTTCTTTTCCAGGCAGTTTATAAGAAGGGGCATATCCGCCGCGCTTTCGATCTCAAAGGAAATTTTGCAGCCGTCCAGATCCGAACCGAGACCGACGCACTCCATGCCGCCCACCTGGATCATATGGCGGATATGGCGGACAACATCCTCAACCGACACCGCCTTTGGACTTCCCCAATCCTTTTCATCCCGCAGGAACGCCGGGGCAAAATTCATTCCGATCACGCCGCCCTTTTGAGCGATCCCGCGGATCATCTCGTCCGTCAAGTTGCGCACGTGGCCGCAAAGGGCGCGGGCGTTGGAATGGCTGGCCACAAAGGGCTTTTTCGCATGGGCGATCACATCGTAGATCCCCTTGTCGCCCAGATGGGAAACGTCCAGGATCATGCCGATCCGCTCCATCTCCTCTAAAAATTCAAATCCTTTTTCCGTAAGTCCATGCTCCGTATCCGGCTCGCAGAAGCCCGCCTGGAATCCGTGCATGATCACATGGTTGGGCCAGGCCAGCTCCGTAGGATGGTTCCAGGTAAAGGTAAACATCCGGACGCCCAGCTCATAAAAAATCCGCAGATATTCCAGCTTTCCTTCGCAGGCGGCTCCCTCCTCCATGGTCAGCATCGCCGACATGCGGCCCTTTTTCCGGTTTTCCTCAATATCCTGATAGGACTTTACGATCCCGATCTGATCCGGATATTTTCTCATCTCGGTAAAAAATACGTCCGCCAGACGGAACGCGTATTCCGGCAGCGGCATTTTCCCTTCAATATCCCCCTTGGGAACAAAAAGAGCGAAATTCTGAAGCAGGTAATCTCCCCGCTTCATCTTTCCAAGATCGATATGCAGGGAATTTTCCAGAATTCCGCATTCCTCTCCTTTTGCTCTCCGCTCGTAAATCTCATAAATTGTATCACAGTGCATATCCGCAATTCTCATCATCAAATCCTCCAGCGCAGATTTTTCCGGCGCCCGCGGATTCCCCGCGGGGCCGGAATCGCTCCTCTCTATGATACACAGAAATCCGAAAAAAAACAAGCAAAATGACCGTTTTATTCTGTTGTAAAAAAATCGCTTCTCATCAGTCGCTTCTCAGAGCGTCGATGGGACTCAGTTTCGACGCGCGGCTTGCGGGCATAAATCCGAAGATCAGCCCGATGCCCACGGATACTGAGAAGGAAACGATCACCGCTCCCACGGTGGGCGGCGCTTCGATACCGATCAGGCTTCCGATTCCCGTACTGCAGAGGGAGCCGAAAATGATCCCGATCACGCCTCCGATGGTGCTGGTAACCGCCGCCTCGATAATAAACTGCTGCAGGATCACCCGCCGCTTGGCTCCCAGAGCCTTGCGGATGCCGATCTCCCTGGTTCGTTCCGTAACGGAAACCAGCATGATATTCATAACGCCCACGCCGGCCACAAGAAGGGAGATCCCGGCAATCCCGCCCAACATCATGGACATCATGCCGATCTGTTCGTTTAACGAATCCAAAAGCGAGCTCATGGCCGTCACCGTATAAAGGTTCTCGTTTAACAAATGATCGTACAAAAAGGATTCCAGCGCTTCCGTACAGGCGTCTGTACTGTCCGTATCCCAGGAGGTAAAGGTATAGCTTGTGATATTGGCGTTCCGGGACAGCTTGACGGCCCTGGAGTAAGGGATCCAAACGAAATCATCGGTACAGCCGTCGTCAAAATCGGCGGCGTCCTCCGTCTGCCGTTCGGCGACCCCGACGACCGTGTAGGCGTCCCCGTTGATCTTAATGGTCTCCCCCACCGCGTTTTCAGCGCTTCCGTAAAGCTCCTCAGCCACATAGTCGCCGATAAAGGCCACCTTCTGCCGGGAGGCCATGTCGGAATACAGAAGGCTCCTTCCGGCTCCGATTCCATAGCCCATGATATCCAGATATTCTTCCCCATAGCCGCCGACCGAGGTGGAATCCATGGTATCCGATCCATGCTTTACCGTCGCCGATACGGAAACCGTCGGCGTCATCTGCTGGTACAGGTCAGGATTTTCCATATAGAAATCATAGAACTCATCCACGTCGATGCTCCGGGAGGGCATCGCCACATAAGATACGGTGATCCGGTTGACGCCCATGCTGGTAAAGCTTTCGATCATATAGGACATATAGCCGTTGACGATGCTGACCAGGATGATCACCGCGCCAACGCCGATGATGATCCCCAGCATGGTAAGAAAGGACCGCATCTTATTGCCCCATATGCTTCGTAACGCCATTTTAAAGGATTGCAGCATAGTCTTTCACATCTCCGTCAAAATTGATTTTTCCGTCGCTGATCCGCACCACCCGCTTCGCCTCCAAGGCGATTCCGCTGTCGTGGGTGATCATGACGATGGTGTTTCCCTCCCGGTTCAGCTTCTTTAAAAAGTCCAGCACCTCCCGGCCAGTTTTAGAATCCAAGGCGCCGGTGGGCTCGTCGGCTAAAATCAAGGACGGATCTCCCGCCAGGGCCCTGGCGATGGAAGCCCGCTGCTGCTGGCCTCCGGAAAGCTGGTTGGGATAATTCTTCCATTTTTCCTTCAAGCCGACCCGGTCCAAGGATTCCATGGCCCGTTCCCTCCGGTCCACAGCGTCCATTCCCGCGTAAAGGAGCGGCAGCTCCACATTTTCCAGAATGTTCATCTTCGGCAGAAGATTGTACTGCTGAAAGATAAAGCCGATCATATTATTGCGGATCTCCGCCAGCTCATTATCCGTCATATCGCTGACGTCCTGTCCGTCCAAATAGTATTCTCCCTCGGTGGGAACGTCCAGCGCTCCGATAATATTCATCAGCGTGGACTTCCCGCTTCCGGATTTTCCCACAATGGCGACGAACTCTCCTTTGTAGATGGTGAGGGAGATCCCGTCGTTGGCGTGGACCTCCTCGTCGCCCATATAATAAATTTTATAGATATCCCGCAGCTCGATCAAAGGAGCTCTTCCCGTTTCTTCCATGTCCGTCGCTCCTCTCTCTAACGCGGGTTGCCGGGGCCGCCTCCAGGACCGCCGCCCATTCCGCCTCCGGGACCGCCCATTCCGCCGGGTACCATCATCATAAATCCGCCGGTCGAAGAGCTGCCCGCATCCGGATCCACATAGACGGTGTCGCCCTCCTGCAAACCGGACAAAATCTCCACATAATCATCGTTTACGATCCCGGTCTTCACCGGTACGGCTACAAAGCCCTCCGGCGCTCCGCCCTGGCCGATGCCAGACGGCGCACCCTCCGGAAGTTCCGCTCCCTCAGGCAGTTCCATCCCTTCCGGGGTCTCCGGCGCGGCGCCGTCAGAACCGTTTCCTGCATCCGAACCATCCCCGGAAAGAAGCGCCTGAGCCGTAGGCGAATCCTCGGTGACGTACACCCGGTTGCCCCGCATCAGCGCGCCCGCCGGGACCACCAGCGCCTGCTCCGAGCTTCCTGTGATGATCCTGGCGTCCACATTCATTCCCGGAAGCAGGTCGCCGTAATCGGAGATCGCCACCGTAACCGGATAGGTGCTGACGCCGTTGGAATAGCTGCTTTCCAGGCTCACATTGGTCACCGTTCCCGTATAAGTCTCTCCCTCCATCGCGTCGGCGGTGATCTCAACGGTCTGCCCCACCTCCACGCTGGCCACATCCAGCTCATCCACCGAAATCTGGAAGGTCATTTCCGAAAGGTCATAGATCGTAGCAAGCACCGTCGTGCTGCCCGTATTCCTTGTAATATTCTCGCCCACATTGGCGTTTCTTGAAATTACCGTTCCGGAAATCGGCGCTTTAATAGTATAGGAATCAATATTATCCTGGACGTCCTCCAACTGATTCTGGGCGTTGGTCACGTTATCGTCCGCCGTCTCTAAAGCGTCCTCGAAGTTTTTCAAATAGTCCCCGACGCTGGCCGCCGTCGCCTGGAAGATGGGCGTTCCCACCTCCACCCGGGCGCCCTCGGCCAACAAAAGGGATTCCACCTCCAGCGCCTGGTTGCCGGATAAATCCGCCGTCATGGTATATTCCACCTTCGCCTCAAAGGTGCCCTCCTGACTGCAGAGAAAATCGCCCACGGAAGCCGTTGCCCGGGTCAGATCCGTGAGGCCGCCCGGATTGGAAACCTCAATGGAAACCTGCTTTACCAGCCGTCCGCCGGATAAGGCCTCCTCCATACTGCTGACAGAAGCAACCGTTCCCTCTAACTGCTCTCCCGTGTCCTCCAACATGATCAGGGCCGTGCTTCCCACCGCGATCTGATCCGCCTCGGCGCTGAGGAAGGGAACCCGCAGCTCCATAACGGAGTCGTCATAAATATCGGCAATCTGCGCCCCGTTATTCACCTTGTCCCCGGCCTTTACATAAAGCGTCCGGATATATCCGGCGCCGGTGGACTTATAGGTATTCCCCGCAAGCTCCGAAGCCGCCTCATTATAATCCTTCTGGGCCGACTGGAGACTTTCCTGGGCCCGGGTCAGGCTGGTTTCCGCCGAGCTTAAGCTGCTTTCCGTGGAAGAGGAATCGATCACGTAAAGAACCTGATCCTTTTCCACCTGATCGCCCTCCTCAAAATAGCAGGCGATGATCTCTCCCTCCACCAGAGAAGTTACCTCATACGTATCCTTCGGCTCTAAGGAGCTGGACTCCGACAGTTCGCTGCTGATATTCCTTCTGGTCACCTCAGCCGTCTGAACCTCTTCTTCCGCCGCGCTGGAAACTGCCGCCGCCCTGGAATGATACCAGTAAAACGCGCCGAGTCCGGCAATCAAAACGACCGTCAGGATGATGAAGAGCTTTTTCCCTTTTTTCCGTTTCCTTTTCTTTTTCGCTAAAGCAGGAGGCTTGGCTCCCGAATCTCCGGTCTGTTTTACCGCGGTCTGTTCTGTCCCAGCCGGTTTCACCGCGGTCTGCTCCGCCGCCTCTATTTTTTCTGTCTCTCTTCTTTCTTCCATGGATCCGCTTCCTCTTTAATAATCTCCAACCACATCGACCGCCGTATAAGACGCATTTTCCGCGTTTCCGCTCTTTTCCCAGACGATGGCCACATCGTCTCCCACCTGGAACTCGCCGTACACGGAAAACAGATACTGCATCTCCGAGCTGGTAAGCTGGAATTCGTCTCCGTTATCCGCATTGTCCTGATGGTATGTATTTAAAACGACGGTAACCGGCGTAAAGGGATCGCTGGAATCATAATAGATCGCCTTGATCCGTCCCTCGGTGGCTCCTTTGTTGTCCCCATCGTTGGAATAGGCGAAGATCATCTTAGTCTCTTCATGGTAATACACAACGGTCGCATAATCGTTGATCTCAATCTCATCCGACGCCTCGCCGTTTAGGAACATAATGGCGTCGTCCAGATCAAAGGGAACCAGATCGTCCAGATTGCGGCTGTCATGACTTAAGATCTTCGGCCCCTTTAAGCTGTTGTCCAGAATCGAGGAAGTATTGATCTCCCCGTCAGAATTATAGGTCAGCTCAAACACCTGCGTACCGTACTGGCCGCCGTTCTTGGTCTGAGCTTTCATTAAATTATAAAACAGGTTGATACAGTCCTCCCTTGTTAGGACCTCGTCCATCCCCCGGTAAATATTGGAATCCAGGGACAGCTTTTTAAACTGGGCCAGTCTGGCCTCCTGGATATTCTCTGTAAAATCATCGTTGGTATAGCCCAAAAGCGCCAGCGCAGCCTTCACCGCGTCCCGCATGGTAACCGGCTCATCCGGCTTAAAATTTCCGCCCAGATAGCCGCTCATCCACTCGTTCGCCGAAGCTGTGCGAATCGCCGTGGCATATTCGCTGGTACTGGGAACGTCCGCAAAAACGGAAACATTGCTGACCGTCCGCCCCAGCTGCCGGTCGTCCGACGCGTTCATCAACATTCTCGCAAACTCTGCCCTCGTCACCGTCGCCTGTGTATTGCTGGTGGTAATGATCCCCAAAAGGCTTACCACATTTTTTCTCATTTCAAAGGTACTGGTCGCCCCATACGCCGTGGCGGCCATTCCGGCAGAAAGGGCGCAGACCGCCAAAAGACCCGCCGCCTTCTGTTCCAGATTGATCATAAGTTTCCTCCTCCTGTCGTTTACTCCTATCCGAGTGTATCAAAGCTTTGTGTGGAAAATGTGAACAATAAACCTCAAATTTTGAGGATTTTGTGAGGATTTGGAAAGAAATCCCGCGTTCGCGCATCGTTTTCTCTAGGTTTGCCCGATTTTCTTTATCTGAATTTTACTTTGATTATAGATAAATTTCACACATCCGTTCCCCTCCCATGATAAAATCAAATTACCAATTTTCTGGTAAAAAAAACAACTGACAGGAGGGCTCTAAATGAGAAAGAAATTCTTGATTTCCCTAAGTGCCGCCCTAGCGATGAGCATCGCTTTGCCGGTTGCTTCCTATGCCGACGAATGGCGTCGGGATTCAAGGGGTTGGTGGTACGAAATCGACGACGATGACGATGATTTTACGGAAAACGATTTCGACTATGATGATTACGCGAAAAACGGCTGGAAATGGATCGATCGGGAATGGTACTATTTTAATCCGGAGGGCTATATGCTGACCGGATGGATTCATGACGGCGACGACTGGTACTATTTAACCTCCGACGGTTCTCTTTTGACAAACGCCTATACGCCGGACGGCTATTGGGTTGATGCAGAAGGGGAGTGGGACGGCCTGGACGACCGGTTTGATGATGACTGGGATGACCGCTTCGACGACGACCGGGACGATGATTGGGATGACCGCTTTGACGATGACCATGACGACGATTGGGACGATCGCTTTGACGATGACCATGACGACGATTGGGATGATCGCTTCGATGATGACCGGGACGACGATTGGGACGACCGCTTCGACGACTAGGCATATGGTTCCCGCAAAATAGAAAGCAGGAAAAGGCTGCTGTAAGGGCACCCTCCGTTTGAGGAAGGTGCCCTAAGAAACTTTTGTATCTTAATAAAATATTGTTGTGTGAATACGGTATAGCTTTATGGCTATGCCGTTTTTGCCTTTAAGAAGGGCTTGCGATTGAACATAATTCTCTGTCGCTTGAGCAAGTTACAGCTATTCTGGATGGCAAACGTGTCCTCGGAAATCCAAATGAGATCAAAGAGGTTCAAAACGCCTATGACGCCTATGAATTGATGCTGCGATTAGATCCTGCATCTGTGGATGACCTCCTCAAAGCACACAAGCTGATGATGAACGGTCTTGTGTCGGAGAATGGGAAGTTCCGCTCCGGTGGCGTAGGCGTCTTTGATGGGGATATGTTGATCCATATGGCTCCTCTCGCAGAAACGCTTTTACATAAGGGGAGCGATCAGCCGAAGCGCCTTTCCGCAGAACCGGTGCAGCGCGGGCAGCGCCTCCACGCTGTCGGTGGTCATACGGACGCACTGCTTTAAGGTCTCGTCGAAGTCCTTCCGGATGGCGGCGATCACCGGATTCTCGTAGATATAAACGCCGCATTCAAAATGCAGGAACAGGCTTCTGAAATCCAGGTTGATCGAGCCCACCACCGCTTTTTCATCATCGCTGACAAAGGTCTTGGAGTGGACGAAGCCCGGCAGGTATTCGTAGATCTTCACGCCAGCCTCGATCAGGTCGATATAGTAGGAATGAGCCAGCATAAAAGCATATTTCTTATCTGGGATATGAGGCATGATAATGACCGTATCCACGCCCCTCTTGGCCGCGTAGGACAGCGCCGTCATCAAGTCGTCGTCCAGGATCAGGTACGGCGTCATGATATACACATACTTTTTCGCCTGGTACAGAATATCCAGATAAACCTGATGGCTCACCGCCTCCCCGTCCATGGGGCTGTCGGAGAAGGGAACCGAATACCCTTCCATATTTAGTTCCGGCGCGTGGAAATAATCGCCGATATCCAAATACCGGTCAAAATTAAAATCGTATTCCGGATAGCGGGCGCAGGCGCTCCACATCTGTAAAAACATTACCGTAAAGCTTCTTACCGCTTCTCCCTTGATACAGATGGCGTTATCCTTCCAGTGGCCGAACCGAACCTTCCGGTTGATATACTCGTCCGCCAGGTTCACGCCGCCCGTATAGGCCGTATGCCCGTCGATCACAAGGATCTTTCTGTGATCCCGGTTATTCTGCCCGGTGGAAACCGCCGGCCGGATCGGATTGAAGATCCGGCATTTGATCCCCTTTGCCTCCAGCTGCCTGGGATAATCATGGGGCAGGTTGGAAAAGGAGTTCATTCCGTCGTACATCAGCCGGACCTCCACGCCCTCCTTGGCCTTCTGCTCCAAAATCTCCAGGATCGAGTCCCACATGATCCCCGGCTGGATAATAAAATATTCCAGAAAGATAAACCGCTGCGCCTTTTTTAACTCCGGCAGCAATTCGGCAAAGAAATCGTCTCCCAGAGGGAAATAACAAAAGTGGGTTTTTTCATAAGTCGGGAAACCGCCGCGCTCATATAAGAACCGGCAGAGGTTGGCGTTGGCCACGCTCTTTTTCTCCAGCCGTTTAACGACTCCCTCGTCCTGCTTGAGATAGCTCCTGGTCCTGGCGTTGATGTCGGAAAGCCGCTTCGCCATGATCTTGGTTTCCAGCTGAAGCTGAACGAATACATAAAACAGCGCTCCGAAAACCGGAAAGATCAAAACCGGGATCAGCCAGGCCATCTTAAAGCTGGCATTCTGCTTCTCATTTAGGATCCGGATCGCCAAAATGGCGCTTACCAGGCTGAAAAGCCCATATCCATAGGTCCGGTACTGATCGTCCAGCCACAGATAGATCCAAAAAAGGATCAGGATCTGAAGAAACGCAAACAAAAGAAAGAAGGTAGTCCGTCCGAAGATCACACGGAACAGCCCCCGCTTTCCTTTGCCCTTAACTTC
>DVFQ01000115.1 GCA_018713185.1 Candidatus Copromonas avistercoris (nom. illeg.)
CCTCTCTCTCCTTTTGGGAACAGGGATCCGGGTATCGGAATGCGTCGGTTTAAATCTGGACGACATCGACCTCGAGGCGTGCGGCGCCCGAGTCTACCGGAAAGGCGGAAAAGAGGCCATCGTCTATTTCAGCGACGAAGTCCGGGATACCTTAGAAGCTTACATACAAGAACGGAAGGAAACGGAAGCGCTCCCCGGACATGAGGAGGCACTGTTTCTATCCCTGCAGAAAAAGAGGCTCAGCGTCCGCAGCGTAGAAAACCTGGTAAAAAAATATTCCCGCCTGATCACGCCGTTAAAAAAGATCACGCCCCACAAGCTGCGCAGCACCTACGGAACAAACCTGTATAAGGAAACCGGAGATATCTATCTCGTCGCCTCCGTCCTGGGACACAGCGACGTAAACACCACGCGGAAGCACTACGCGGCCCAGGAGGACGAACGAAGGCGGAGCGCCAGAAATATTGTCAAGCTGCGGGAACCGTAAGTCTTACGTTTTCGGTCCGGCTTCGCGGAAATAAACGATCGCCAGGGAGTCTCCGGCGTTGATCCGGTCCGAGCCCTTATGGTTCATTGCCTTTATTTCACGAATATATTCCTGGATACTCATTCCGGAGTTTTTGCTGTACTGAGAGGCGATCGACCAGAGCGTATCGCCTTCTTTTATTTCAATATTTGTATAGTAGCGGTTATAAGCTTTGCTTCTGCTCTCTTCGTTGGCCATCGCCAGATTTTTCCCGAAAAGGCAGGATAAGAACATTACGGCCGCAGCAAATAAAACCGTATAAAGAGCCCGCTTTCCTGTGCATCGACGATATTTCATACCTGTCCCTCCAGTCAAAATTGATTTCCGAACAAATGTTCTGCCCTTATTATAGGATACGAACATACGTTTGTCAAGCCTTTTATCGAACAAAGGTTTGCTTTTTTCTCTGACCTGTGGTATGATGATTCTATGAAAAGCAGACCGTGCTGAAATTCTGTTCCGCCGGAAGCGGCAAGCGATAAAAAGGAGGACTTATGAGCCAGGGGAAAATTACGGAAAAGCAAAAAGAAATTCTTGAATATATTAAAGAAACGATCCTTGGAAAGGGATATCCGCCGGCGGTCCGGGAGATCTGCGAAGCGGTGCATTTAAAATCCACCTCCTCGGTCCACTCCCACCTGGAGGCTTTAGAGCGGAACGGATATATCCGCCGGGACCCCACCAAGCCCCGTACGATCGAAATCCTGGATGATGATTTCGCGCTCACAAGGCGGGAAGTAGTGAATGTGCCGATCATCGGAACCGTCGCCGCCGGAATGCCGATCTTAGCCCAGGAAAATATAGAGGACTATTTCCCGATCCCCGTGGAAATGCTTCCCAATAAAGAGATTTTTATGCTGAAGGTAAAGGGCGACAGTATGATCGAAGCCGGGATCTTGAACCGCGACAATGTAATCGTAGAAAAACAGGCGACGGCGGAAAACGGCGATACGGTGGTCGCCCTGGTTGACGACTCCGCTACGGTAAAAACCTTTTACAAAGAAAACGGACACTACCGTCTTCAGCCGCAGAACTCCTCTATGGAACCGATCATTGTCGATGAGGTAAAAATCCTTGGAAAGGTTATCGGCGTCTTCCGCATGATAAAATAAAAAATACCGCAGTTCCTAGGTGAGACGAATGCTCCCTCAGGTTCTGCGGTATTCTGCTTTTACGCTTTCGCGCTCTACTCTTCCGCTTCCAGCTCCGCTACGGACTCCAGCAGTTTTCCATCCCGCCAGATCCGCTCCAGATCGTAAAAGAGCCGGTCTTCCTTGGAAAATACGTGGACGATCATATCGCCGTAGTCTAAAAGGATCCAGGTGGAGCTGCGGTTTCCCTCTTTCTGACGGCAGGAATAGCCGGCCTTATACAGAACCTCCTCCACGTTGTCCACCAGCGCCTGGACCTGATTAATATTGGAGGCGCTGGCAAGAACAAAATAATCGGCGATCACGGAAACCGTTTTAATGTCGATAATTTTGATATCTTCGCCCTTTTTCTCTTCCAGTGCTTCGACGGCGAGCTTTACCATATTTTTTGACTGATCCAACTGTTGTTCCCTCCTTTTGATTTTCTCCTGTGTCCCTTTCGGGCATTGTTTCGTTCGCGGACCGGTTCCGTTCTGAAACTTCCCGCTTCATATCTTCATAAGCCACTTCGGTCATCGGGTCGATGGTGCGTCCCGATTCTCTTAAATATTCCAAATTCGCCTTCATCATGGCAAGACATGCTTCATCCAAATCGATAAACGCCATCTTCCGAAACTGCGTCAGCTCCGGCGCCGTATCCCGTTCCGGCTCAATATAGTCAGCGACGTACAGAAGCTTATCCAACAGCGACATTCCCGGCTTTCCTGTCGTATGGCACCGGATCGCTTCCAGGATCTCCTCATCCTCGACCCCATACTTTTCTTTCGCCATCCAGGCTCCCAGCTTCGCATGGAGAAGAGACGGATCCGCTTCCTCGGCTGGCGTTACGGGAATCTCCCGCTCCAGGCATCTTCTTAATAATTCCGGCCCAGGATACCGTTTCGCGCAGTCATGGAGCAGTCCGGCAAGCTGCGCTTTTTTAATGTCGTATCCATACCGCATGGCCAGAGCCGCGCAGGTAAATTCCACTCCCAGCGTATGCTCAAACCTGCGGGGATCCAGCTTCTTTTTCAAGTGCTTCCGAATCACCGAAAATTGCTCCATCATGAACGCTCCTTTTGTGTCTTTTTCGTCTCACTTTCCTCTATATCCTTTATGCTTCCATTTGCGCGGTAGAGGCCATGGGCTTTAATATACGCTTCCACCTTTGGAGGAACATATTGGGAAAACGGAAGTCCCAAGGACGCAAGCCTTCGGATCTCCTCGGAAGAAATATCCATCATCCGGCTGTGAAGAAGCGCGATTTTCGCGCCGTATTTCTCCGTAAGCCTCCGGATTTCCTCATCCATTGTATGATCGGTATGGTACTCCCTGGCGGCAACCAGAAGCACGGCCATTGCCATTACCTGCTCCGGATGGTACCAGGTTTCCAGCTGAAACAGGGAATCCGCCCCGATGATGAAATAAAATTCCGTATCCGGATACTGCTCTTTTAAAAGCCCTAAGGTCTGGGCCGTATAGGTTGTTCCCTCCCGCCGCATTTCAAAATCAGATACCAAAAAGCCCGGCGTTTCCTCCAAGGCCAGCCGCAGCATCGCGAGGCGGTCGGCTCCATCCGCCACATGATGGTCCCGCTTATGAGGCGGAATATGGGAAGGCATATACCAGATTTCCTCGAGTCCATATTCCCTGTAAGCCTGCTGTCCCAGCAAAAGATGTCCGTTATGGACCGGATCAAAGGTTCCGCCCATGATTCCAATGCGTTTCATAGCATGTTCTCCATTCCCCGTACATTTACTGAGGAAGAACGATCTTTCTGTCCTTCTCCTCTTTTGCCGGACGGTATAAAACGATCATTTTTCCGATCACCTGCACCACCTGGGACCGGGTCCGCTCCGCCAATACCTGCGCCACATCCTTTTCATTGTCCGCGCAGTTTTTTAAAACATGAATCTTGATCAGCTCTCTGGCATTTAACGCTTCCTCCGCCGCTTTGGTCAATTCCGGCGTTAAACTGGATTTTCCGATCTGCAGGATCGGATCCATGGTCATCGCCAGCCCCTTTAAATAAGAACGCTGTTTGCTTGTCATCCGCTTCTCCTTCTAATTTTAATTTATAAGAATGAAACTGTGATCTACTTGTAGTAATCAAACTCCAAGCCGTACATCCGGACCGTATCGCCTTCCTTGATCCCGGCCTTTTCCAAATCCGCCAGGATTCCGGTCTGCTTTAAGAACTTCTGGAAGAAATCGAATCCCTTCTCGGAATCCAGATTGGTATAGCCCAGCATTTTTTCAATCCGCGGCCCCTCGACCACGAATACGCCGTCCTCGGCCTGCTCCACCGTATAGGGCAGGTTCCTGTCGCCGGCATAAACGATCTCAAATTCTTTCTCAAAGACCTTCGGAGTCCGGTCTACGGTCTTTAATACCTCAAATAAATAATGGAGAAGCTCTTCTACGCCTTTGCCGCTTACCGCGGAAATCCCAAATACCGGGATCCCTTTGGGTTCAAATTCCTTTTTCAGCTCCTCCAGCGGATCCTTACCGTCTTCGGAATAATAAGCGTCCAGCTTATTGGCGGCGATCGCCTGGGGCAAGGTCAAAAGCTCCGGATTGTAAGCGGAAAGCTCGTCCATGATCGCGCGGACATCCTCCACCGGATCCCGTCCCTCCACAGACGCGGCGTCCACCACATGAAGCAGGATTTTGGTACGTTCAATGTGCCTTAAGAATTCATGTCCCAATCCGGCGCCCTCCGAAGCGCCCTCGATCAGGCCGGGGATATCCGCCATTACAAAGCTGTTTCCATCCCCCAGATTCACAACGCCCAAATGGGGATTCAAGGTGGTGAAATGATAGTTGGCGATTTTGGGCCGGGCGTTGGATACCCTGGATAGCAGCGTGGACTTTCCCACGTTGGGAAATCCTACCAGCCCCACGTCCGCCAGCACTTTAAGCTCCAGCTGGACCCACAGCTCCTGCCCCGGCTGTCCCGGCTGCGCGTATTTGGGGACCTGCATCGTAGCGGTGGCGAAATGCATATTGCCCAGTCCGCCCTTTCCGCCCTTTAAGATTACCTCCCGCTGATTTTCGCCGGACATGTCGGTGATTACTTTGCCGGACTCAAAATCTTTTACGACCGTTCCTTCCGGAACCTTAATGATCAAGTCTTTTCCATCTGCGCCGTGGCAGCGCTTTTTCTTTCCCTCTTCTCCGTTTCCGGCAACGTACTTGCGGACATGACGGAAATCCACCAGCGTATTTAAGCCTTTATCCACCTGGAAAATAATGTCGCCGCCGCGGCCGCCGTCTCCGCCGTCCGGGCCGCCGTTTGGGACATAAAGCTCTCTCCGAAAGCTTACATGCCCGTTTCCGCCGTCGCCGGATTTAATAAATACCTTCGCTCTGTCAGTAAACACAGAAAACCTATCCTTTCAATATATGAAAGAGCCCCATACATAATGTATGGAGCTCGTCTGTCTTACTCGTTGATTGCCTTCGGATATACAGAAACCTGCTTTTTGTCTCTGCCCTTTCTCTCGAATCTTACAACGCCGTCAGCCATAGCGAACAGCGTGTCATCGCCGCCGCGGCCAACATTCAGACCCGGATGGATCTTGGTTCCGCGCTGTCTGTAGAGAATGTTTCCGGCCAATACAAACTGTCCGTCCGCTCTCTTTGCTCCAAGACGTTTGGATTCGGAATCTCTGCCGTTCTTGGTAGAGCCGACACCTTTCTTATGTGCAAATAACTGAAGGTTCATTTTCAACATCTGGTTACACCTCCCTGTACCGAAAATTGATATACTCTGCTCCATATTCATCCCGGATCGCCGTAAGTCCAAGGATCAGGGAATTTAAAAGGAGCTGTGACTCGGAACTGATTTCGTCAGGAAAGGAAAAAGAAAACCGTCCGCCTTCTTCCCCTGCGGATCCTTCATAGGAATCATCCGTAAATTGTTCAACGGAATTTGCCATGTTGAGAGCCAGCGCGGAAACAGCAGCACATAGGATATCCTGTCCGTATTCCCCATAGCCAGCATGGCCGTCAATCTCAATTCCTCTTGTATTCTTGTCCCTGTCACGCAGGATCGTCACCTGAATCATATAAATTAAGCATTGATCTTGTCGATCTTTACCTGAGTATAAAGCTGTCTGTGGCCGTTCTTCTTGTGATAGCCGGTCTTGCTCTTATACTTGTAGACGATCACTTTTTTGCCCTTGCCAACCTTTTCTACGGTCGCAGAAACGGTCGCACCCTCAACGGTGGGGCATCCGATGGAAAGCTCGCCGTTATTTACAGCAAGAACCTGATCGAACGTAACGGAAGAACCGATCTCAGCGTCGATCTTTTCGATCTTGATGCTGTCGCCCTCAGCTACCTTATACTGCTTTCCGCCAGTTGCAATAATCGCGTACATATTGCACCTCCTATGATCATTACTCGCCAGATATGGCGGCCATACGGCGCTTTTTAGCCTCTCTGTGCGGCATACTAATATATAATATCAGCAGAAAATGCGGTTGTCAATCGTTTTATCTATAATTTCGGAATTTCTTTTTCCTTTATGATCTCATGGAGGGGACG
>DVFQ01000116.1 GCA_018713185.1 Candidatus Copromonas avistercoris (nom. illeg.)
CGGTGGGGCCGAGGAACAGGAACGAACCGATGGGCTTGGTAGGATCCTTAATGCCGGCCTTGGAGCGGATAATGGCCTCCGTCACCTTTTCCACGCCCTCGTCCTGGCCGATGACCCGCTTATGGAGCTGCTCGTCCAGATGGAGCGTTTTATTCCGCTCGCTTTCCGTCAGCTTCGCCACCGGGATCCCGGTCCAGCGGGAAATGATCCTGGCGATCTCATCCTCGGTCACGCTTTCGTGAACCAGGCTCAGATCCTGATTCTTTACCTTTTCTTCCTCTTCCCGCAGTTCCTTTTCCACCTGCGGAAGTTTTCCGTACTGCAGCTCCGCCGCTTTATTCAAGTCATACTTCTGCTGGGCGTCTTGGATTTCCCGATGCAGCGCCTCTACCTCTTCCCGAAGCTTTGACAGTTTATCGACGGAAGCTTTCTCGTTCTCCCACTGAGCCTTCTGGGACGCGAATTTATCATGAAGCTCCGCCAACTCCTTCTGAAGGTCCGCCAGCCGCTCCTGGCTTAGATGATCCGTCTCTTTCTTTAAGGCCGTCTCCTCGATCTCCAACTGCATGATCTTTCTGGAAAGCTCATCCAGCTCCGTCGGCATAGAATCCAGTTCCGTCTTGATCATGGCGCAGGCCTCGTCCACCAGGTCGATCGCTTTATCCGGCAGGAACCGGTCGCTGATATAGCGGTTGGAAAGCACCGCCGCCGCTACCAACGCGGAATCCGTGATCTTCACCCCATGGTACACTTCATACCGGTCCTTTAAGCCACGAAGGATCGAGATCGTATCCTCCACCGTCGGCTCGTCCACCATAACCGGCTGGAACCGCCGCTCCAGCGCCGCGTCTTTTTCGATATATTTACGGTACTCGTCTAACGTCGTGGCGCCGATACAGTGCAGCTCGCCCCGGGCCAGCATGGGCTTTAGCATATTTCCGGCGTCCATGGAGCCCTCCGTTTTTCCAGCTCCTACGATCGTGTGCAGCTCGTCGATAAAGAGGATGATCTGCCCTTCGCTCTTTTTAACTTCCTCCAAAACAGCCTTCAGCCGTTCCTCGAACTCGCCCCGGTACTTGGCTCCCGCCACCAGCGCGCCCATATCCAGTGAAAACAGCTTCTTATCCTTCAGTCCCTCGGGAACATCCCCGCGGACGATCCGCTGCGCCAGTCCTTCTACCACCGCCGTCTTGCCGACGCCCGGTTCTCCGATCAGCACCGGATTATTCTTTGTCTTTCTGGAAAGGATCCGGACCACGTTCCGGATCTCCGCGTCCCGGCCGATGACCGGATCCAGCTTTTGATCCCTGGCCCGGTCCACAAGATCCACGCCGTATTTATTCAAAGTATCATACGTCGCCTCCGGGTTATCGCTGACCACCCGCTGATTGCCGCGGACGGTGGACAGCGCCTGAAGGAATTTATCCCGGTCGATCCCGTAAGCCCGAAACAGCTCCTTCACCGCCCGGTTGGGCTGCTTTAACAAGCACAGGAACAGATGCTCCACGGAAACATACTCGTCTCCCATGGCCTTCGCTTCGTCCTCAGCGCTGATCAAAACTTTATTCAGATCATTGCTCAGGTAAACCTGTCCGCCTCCGGATACCTTGGGGAGCTTATTTAACGCCTGCTCCGCCTCATTTAAAAACTGCCCGCCGGAAATCCCCATTTTCGTCACAAGTTTCATGATCAAGCTGTCTTCCAGTTTCAGCAGGCTCACCAAAAGATGTTCCTGATCTATCTGCTGGTTTCCATATTCATAAGCCAGCTTTTCACAGTTCTGCACCGCTTCCACGGATTTCTGTGTAAATTTGCTGATATTCATCCTTCAAGCCTCCTTTAAGTAGGGGTAATTTTGTTATATCAGTAATATAACACATGTTGTTAGCACTGTCAAGAGGTGAGTGCTAATTTATTTATAGAAATTTTCCCCTTTTTTTAAATCGTGCAGGGAAGCAGCACCATCGGAGTATCCCCGCCCTTCCGATATGAAAAAAGGGCCTTGCCATGATATGCAAATTGATATCACCGGCAAAACCCTTTTTCCATTCTCGTTTCCGTCAACTCAAAGCTGCCAGCATTCAATACGAATTAAAACTTCGCCTGATACGCTTTGTCACCGCCAGCTGCAATCATCCGCATATTCTGCTTCTTCAAGTTATAAATCTCATTTTCCAGCTTCCGAATGGTAATCTCATTTGCACGAAGCTTTTCGTCCTTCTCCTTTACCTCCGCCTCCAGCGCCTGGAGTCTGACATCCAGTTCCATTTCCATCTCATTATGATTCATATCCGTCTCCATTCCGCTTTCTCAGAAAGCTCACATATTTATGGTTATTATATATTACTTTTCCTGGAATTTCAACGGCTCATTGCCCAAGTATCCAAGTTGTCCAAGACAACCAGAATCTCATTGTTCAAAATAATCCAGGATCATGTTTCAAAGCTTCCATGAGCCGAAACCGCCTGCGGCAACGTGCATTCCGCTGCAAAAAGAGGAGCGCTGCTCAATCACCTGTTTTGACGATTGAGCGGCACTCCCCTCTATTCAAACACATATACCGCAGTTTTATTCAATTCCTACTCGTTCTCTTCTCTCTTTTCGCCGCGTTCCCGTCTCTCGCCGCGGTCTCTGCGGTCTCTGCCGCCCCGGTCTCCCCGCTCCGGACGATCTCCCCGGTCTCTTCTTTCCGGCCGGGTTAACTTATCCAGATCCGCGGTCATATCCTCGGGACGCATGGTAAGATTGATCCTTCCCATCCGGTCCACTTCCACAACCCGCACCGTTACGGTATCGCCGATATTGACCACATCCTCCACCTTCGCTACCCGCTTATCGGAAAGCTTGGAGATATGGACCATGCCGTCCTTATTGGGCGCCAGCTCCACGAACGCGCCGAATTCCATGATCCGAACCACTTTGCCGGTATAAACCATTCCCGGCTCCACGTCGGTCACGATGTTATGGATAATGGAAATCGCTTTATCGATCATCTCCTGATCGGTGCCGCATACGTTGACGGCTCCGTCGTCCGTAATGTCGATCTTAACGCCGGTCTCAGCAATAATGCCGTTGATCACCTTACCCTGCTTTCCAACCACATCGCCGATCTTCGCCGGATCGATCATGATCTGGGTGATCTTGGGCGCGTACTTGGACAGCTGCTTTCTGGGCTCGGAAATTACCGGAGCCATGATCTCATCCATAATATAAAGTCTGGCTTCCCGGCATCTGGAAATCGCTTCCTCGATAATCGGACGGGTCAGTCCATGGATCTTAATATCCATCTGAATGGCCGTGATTCCCTTATGGGTTCCACCCACCTTAAAGTCCATATCGCCGAAGAAGTCCTCCAGGCCCTGGATATCCGTCAGGACCAGGTAATCGTCGTCGGTCTCGCCCGTTACCAATCCGCAGGAAATTCCGGCTACCATGGTCTTAATGGGCACGCCCGCCGCCATCAAAGACAGGGAGGAGGCACAGATGCTGGCCTGAGAAGTGGAGCCGTTGGACTCCATCGTCTCGGATACGGTACGGATCGCGTAGGGGAACTCTTCCTCGCTGGGAAGCACCGGAATAAGAGCGCGCTCCGCAAGAGCGCCGTGTCCGATCTCCCGGCGTCCCGGCCCTCTGGACGGCTTCGTCTCGCCGACAGAGAAGGACGGGAAATTATAATGATGCATATACCGCTTGGTAGTTTCATTCTCATCCAGCCCGTCCAGGCGCTGCGCCTCGGAAAGGGGCGCCAGGGTGCAGGCATTTAAGATCTGCGTCTGGCCGCGGGTAAACATGCCGGAGCCATGGACTCTGGGCAGGATATCCACCTCCGCAGCCAGCGGACGGATCTCGTCGATCCTTCTTCCGTCCGGACGCTTGTGATCCTTTAAGATCATCTTGCGGACCGTCTTCTTCTGATACTGATAAACCGCGTCGCCGATCAAGGGCAGCCATTCCTCGTTTTCCGCGAAGGCCTGCTCCAGACGCTCGGTGATCAGGCGGATATTTTCTTCTCTCGTCTGCTTATCATCCGTAAATACGGCGGTCTCCATTTCCTCCGACGGAACGATCTCCCGGATCGCGGCAAACAGCTCCTCCGGGATCACGAAATGCTCATAGTCGTGCTTCTCTTTTCCGCACTCGGCCACGATCCGGTCGATAAAGCGGATAATCTCCTGGTTTACCTCATGGGCCTTGAAGATCGCGTCGATCATGGTCTGCTCCGGAACCTCGTTGGCGCCGGCTTCGATCATGATCACCTTTTCTCTCGTGGAGGCTACGGTCAGCGCCAGGTCGGAAACCTTCTTCTGCGCGGAAGTGGGGTTAATTACAAACTCGCCGTCAATTAAGCCCACCTGGGTCGTTGCGCAGGGGCCGTCAAAGGGGATATCGGAAATGCTGGTAGCGATGGCGGAACCAAGCATCGCCGTTAACTCCGGGCTGCAGTCCGGATCCACGGACATAACGATATTATCCAACGTTACGTCATTGCGGTAATCCTTGGGGAACAGCGGCCGCATGGGACGGTCGATCACACGGGCAGTCAGGATCGCATTCTCCGACGCCTTTCCTTCTCTCTTGTTAAAGCCGCCCGGGATCTTTCCCACCGCGTACATCTTCTCTTCAAATTCCACGCTTAAGGGGAAGAAATCGATTCCCTCTCTCGGCTTTTCCGACGCGGTCGCCGTGGAAAGAACAACCGTATCGCCGTAATGCATAAATGCCGCGCCATTGGCCTGCTTCGCCACCCGGCCCACTTCTACGGTCAGGGTTCTTCCAGCCAATTCCATAGAAAAACTTTTAAACATGGCTTCGTCTCCTTTTCTTTTTTGGAAAGACAGAAGAGGCCGAAACTACTAAACCATGCATGATCCGCTCATGCGCGCTTTAGCGGTCTCGGATAAATCTTCCGCCTTTCATCCAATACGCTTCATAAGGCAAAAGGGGCGGAGTACATTCCTGCGCTCCGCCCATTTAAGACTGTTATTACTTTCTGATGCCTAACTTCTCGATCAGAGCACGGTATCCTTCCAGATCGGTTTTCTTAAGGTATGCCAGCAGGCCCCGTCTGTGACCAACCATCATCAGCAGACCCCGTCTGGAGTGGTGATCCTTCGGGTTTGCCTTTAAGTGCTCTGTCAGCTCTGCGATTCTTGCGGTTAAGATCGCGATCTGTACCTCGGGAGAACCAGTATCGCCCGGAGTTCTTCCGTACTCAGCAATAATAGCAGCTTTCTTTTCCTTTGAAATCATCGTGATTTCCTCCTTAATAACAATAAACTCACCGGTCGCCAAGTCCCGGTCGGAGTGATCCGCTGACCGAGCGCCGGCGTCATTTGCCGGCAGACACAGCTGTCTGCACACCTTTGCAGTATAGCATAGAATCTTCCGCTTGTAAACTGGATTTTTAACTTTGACAAGCCTACAATTTGGGGCCATTCATTTGACAGCCCTATCCGCGCAAGCTACATCCGCGTCTCGATCAGCTCCCTTAACGCTTCCATCGTCTCCACCGCGTTAATGTCGTTTCTTAAGGCTGCCGAATGGGGCCAGCCCGCCGTGTACCAGGCCACATGCTTCCGCATTTCCCGCATGGCCGCCGCCTCTCCCTTAAATTCCACCATCATTTCCCCATGACGGAGCATCATGGCTTTGACCTCTTCGCGGGAAGGCTTGGGGGGAATCCGTCCGGTTTCCAGGTATTCCGTGATCCGCTTGAAAATCCAGGGGTTTCCTTTGGCTCCCCTGGCCACCATCACCCCGTCGCAGCCGGTTTCTGCCAGCATCCGTTTGGCCGCCTCCGGAGAATCCACATCTCCGTTTCCGATTACCGGGATGGAAACCGCCTCCTTCACCTGGCGGATGATCTCCCAATCCGCCTTTCCGGAATAATACTGCTCCCGGGTCCGTCCATGAACCGCCACCGCCGCCGCGCCGCATCCTTCTGCGATCCGGGCGATCTCCACCGCGTTGACGGACTCATCGTTAAAGCCCTTTCGGATCTTCACTGTCACCGGCTTTTTTAACGCCCGCACCATGGAAGAAAGGATCCGTTCCACCAGCTTCGGATCCTTCATTAACGCCGACCCCTCTCCGTTTTTTACCACCTTAGGAACTGGACATCCCATATTTAA
The DNA here is from genome assembly GCA_018713185.1 of Candidatus Copromonas avistercoris (nom. illeg.). Classification (GTDB taxonomy): domain Bacteria; phylum Bacillota; class Clostridia; order Lachnospirales; family Lachnospiraceae; genus Copromonas; species Copromonas avistercoris. The sequence continues at coordinate 6,132 of DVFQ01000116.1, forward strand.
GTCAAAAAGATCGTAAGGCCCCTCCTCCAGTCTGGCGGCGATATCCGAAAGGACCTCCGGATCCGAGCCAAACAGCTGAAGGGAAACGGGCCGCTCCCCGGGATTTACCTGCAAAAGCTCCTTGGTATTGCGGTTTCCGTAAAAAACCGCCTTGGCGCTGACCATCTCCATGCAGACCAGACCGGCCCCCTGCTCTCTGCAAAGGAGCCGAAACGGCAGGTCCGTCACCCCCGCCATGGGGCCCAGGATCACGTTGTTCTCCAGTTCCACCGTCCCGATCTTAAGCCTCATGCCACCAAAACTCCTTCGGCGTTGACATAGCGTCCGTCGGGCACTCTCGTATTCGTTAACATCTCCCCCGTCGTCATATCAAGATAGTACCAGTTTCCTTGGCTGTTGACCCACCCATAAGACATGGTGCCGTCCGTATTCAGAAAATAATATTTCCCGTTCTTTAACAGCCAGCCCGTCTGCATGGCCCCCACGCTGTTAAAGTAATACCAGTATCCGTTGACCCGCTGCCATCCGGTCAGCATGGTCCCGTACATGTCCAGCAGATACGTTTTTCCATCCACGATTCCCCAGGAGCTGGACACCGGCTGGCCGTCCTCCTGATACAGCTTCCAGGTTCCGTCTGCCTGCTGCCGCCAGGTGCCGCCATAATACGTATGGTAAATATACATCGTGTTCTGCTCTTCTTCCAAAAGCTTCTGCGCCGCTTCCGAATTGGGGCCTCCGGCGTAAATATTATCTTCGTACTGTTCTCTGTCTCCCTGCGGATTGGTGCCCACAGCGCCGGGACCATACCCGGGCGTCCAGCCCGTATCATAAGCCGGATTATTGGCCGGCTGATTATAGATATTCACATTCATTCCGGGGCCGTAGTTGGCGCCGTAATTGGCGCCGGAGTAGCCGTAGGACGGCGTCCCCATTCCAGGGCCGTAATTGGCTCCCATCGCTTCCATCGAAAGCAGAAGGGCAATGGCGCCCGCTCCCGCAAAGATCCTCAGTTTTCTTCTCATTCCTTCTCCATCCTCTCTCCGAGAAACACCACCCGGTAGTAAAGCTCCAGAGCCTCCAAAAGCTCCCGTTTCTCCCGCTGGTATCTGCGGATCTTTAATCCGCTTCCAATCTCGTCAAATAAGTAATCTCCGTCATCCGCCTGCACCTTAAACTCCAGGGTTCCGTCCGGCTCAAATTCCAACGTCAAAATGCCGCCCACATCCTCCGTAAACAGAACGCACATGATCTGAAGCTCTTTTTTGATTTCTTCCGGCAGCGCCCGAAACTGCTCATTAAAATAATATTTCTGCTCATAGGAGCTGGCCCCGCACAAAACCACTGGTTCTTTCTCCACCGGTGTTCTTTCCTCCTGAGTTCCCGCCTTCTTGGGTACCGCAAGTTCCATCCCGCAGCCTGACGGCAGGATCTTCAGAATATCCGCAATCGATTCGATATGAAAATCCGCCGGGCTCTGGTCAAATCCAAACCGGTCATCCTTTAAGGCCGCGATCACCATTCCGGCCCGGCTGGCCGCCTGGATCCCTACGGTGGAATCCTCGATCACAAAGCATTCCTCCTCCGGAACCCGAAGCGTTTTCGCCGTATAGTGGTAAATCTCCGGATTGGGCTTGCTCTGCCGGAACTGCTTTCCGCTGACGATCAGATCAAACAAGGGCCGCATCCCGGTCTCTTCTACAATCCTGGCAATCAGCTTGGGGCCAGTGGACGAGGCAAGGGCCACAGGATAGCCTCGTTTCTTTAATTCCTGCACCGTCGTATAAGCCTCCGGGCGGAATATCTTCTTATAATCCACCTGGCTGTAAATATCAAGCGCCGAAAACTCGTCCCTTAACTCTTCCCAGGTTTCGCCGTTATCGACCGCCTTTGCCATAATCTCCCAGCTGTCCTTCCGGCTTAAGCCCACCATGGGATTCAGCTGCTCCATCGTCACCTGGGGATTTTTTTCCCTGGCGAACTGGAGAAGATACTGCATATAAACAAATTCACTGTCTACGATCACACCGTCCATATCAAAGATCACGGCGCGGATTTTTTTGTTGTCTGACATAGCCTGTCCTCTTTCATCCGTTGTCCCGTACTGCTTTTTGCAAAAAGGGGCTGTCTGCGATTCCTGCGCGCCTGCCGAAGCATCCGGCCCTCGCGTCTTACTCTGACAGCCCCCTCATTGTATCCTATTTCTTTTTATTTGGCAAGAAGTCCCCGGATTTTCAGATATTCAATAATGCACTGAACGCATCCGTCCGTTCCCAGCTTCGCCGAATTTAAGATCAAATCGTAGTTCTCCATGTTTTCCCAATCCTGCCCGGTATAGTACCGATGATAGTCCCGGCGCTCCCGGTCGATCTTTCGGATATTCCGTTCCACCTCATTATCGGCAAAATATCTCTTTTCCCGGATCCGCTTCACTCTGGCGCCCATATCCGCATAAATAAATACCCGCACCAGTCCCGGTTCGTCCATCAGCACATACTCCGCGCAGCGGCCTACGAAGATACAGGATTCCTCCTGCGCCAGCCTCCGGATCACAGACGACTGGAAGCGGAACAGATTATCGGCCGAGACCAGGTCCGACCCCAGCGAAGGAGTGCTGTTTTCCGGGATCAGCGAATGAATGATCCGATACAGCAGCTTATTTCCAGCTCTCTCGTCCGCCAGGTGGAAGTAGCTTTCCCGGATCCCGCTCTCGTCCGAAGTCATGCGAAGGATTTCATTATCATATACATTCAATCCCAGAGCCTTCCCCAGCTTAACCGCCGTTTCTGATCCTCCGCTTCCATACTGTCTTCCAATGGTAATAATCAGTCTTTTTTCCTCCATCACAGCCCCTCCTTTCCTTTTCTTCATCTTAGCATATTTTGCCGGAAAAAGAAAGGTCAGGTTCCCGAGGCCGTAAGAATGACCGTTCCGTATCCGAGCCGCCGCAGGCTTTGCTCCATCCGCACCGCATTGTCCAGATTACGGAACGCGCCCGCCTGAACATAAAACAAGCCGTTCTTCGCAGTCAGATAAGCCGGGCATCCCAGTTCCCGCAGCTCCAATAGCTCCGCTTCCGCGTTTTTCCTCTGACGGTACACGCCGGTCTGTACCACATACAAATCCGAGGAGGGATTCGTCTCACCGGCGGGCTGACTGGTTTCCTCAGCGGGCTGGCTGGTTTCCCCTCCGGGCCGGCTGGTTCCCTCAGCTGGCTGGCTGGTTTCCCCTCCGGGCCGGCTGGTTCCCTCGGCGGGCCGGCTGGGTTCCCCTCCGGGCCGGCCCGCTTTCTCCGCCTCATCCAGCTCCCGGAAGGTTTTTAAAACTCCATCCGCGATCGCGTCCGCCGTCGCCGCCATATTGGCGTCTAAAAACTCATTGTCCTTTTCATTATTAATAAACCCGACTTCCACCAGCACCGCCGGTATCTTCGTATTCCTTAATACCACAAGCCCCGGCCGCTCCTTGACCCCCAGATCCGTCCATCCAGCCTCTGCCAGCGCTTCCCCGATATTTCGTCCCAGCGCTCCGGCCGTTCCCGAGTCCTCATAAACCATATTTTCTACGCCCGAGGCGGTCCCCGGAACCGGCATGGCGTTGCGGTGGATTGATAAAAATATGTCCGCGTCCGATGCATTGGCCATCGCCGCCTTCTCATAGGGCGAATCATAAACATCGCTGACCCTGGTATAGGAAACAGAAATCCCCCGCCGCTCCAAGGCATTCCCTACGTCAAACGCCAACTGAAGCGCATCTTCCTTTTCCTGGCGGCCCTCATAAACCGCTCCCGGCTCCTGGCCCCCATGTCCTGCGTCGATAATCACCTTTCTGTTTTCTGCCACAATTTAAGCTCCTCTCTTTTTTCGATCTTTTCTTCTTTTTTTAATGATCCCGGTTTCAAAATGTTTCCGGCCCTATTACCATCATATGCGGACGCAGCCGGAATTTTAACAGTTGAAAACCTCCGCGCTTTGCACTATAGTAAAGGCAAGAGGAAACCCAGCAGATCGTATGCAAAAAACAAACAGGAGGTAGTAATCATGACAAAAATCGGCGCAATTACCGTAGGGCAGTCCCCGCGGGTCGATGTAATCCCGGAAATGGAACCGATTCTCGGCGATTCCTTTGAAATTCTTCAGATGGGCGGCTTAGACGGACTTTCCAAAGAAGAGATCGCCGCCTTCAAGCCTCGGGAAAATGACCACATCCTGGTCTCCCGGCTGACCGACGGCAGCTCTGTTACCTTCGGGGAATCCTATATTCTTCCCCGTCTCCAGGATTGTATCCACAAGCTGGAAGAAAACGGCGCTTCCCTGATCCTTTTCCTTTGTACGGGAGAATTTCCGGAAAATTTCGATTCCAAAGTCCCCCTGATCTTCCCCAACCGGATCCTATCCGCCGTTGTCCCGGCTTTGATCCCCGGCGGCCGTCTGACCGTCCTCACTCCCTCCGCCGCTCAAACGGAACAGACGGAACGAAAATGGAAACAGCTCGTTTCCTCCGTCACCGTCCTTCCCGCCTCGCCCTATGACGGAACCGCCGCCGTTTTGAAAAAAGCTGCTGAAATCCGTCCGGAAGAAACAGACCTTATCGTTCTGGACTGTATCGGCTACACCATGGAAATGAAGGAACAGATCCACCAGCTGACAGGAAAGCCCGTCATTCTTCCCCGGACATTGACCGCCCGCGTAATCCGGGAGCTGGGCGACGCGTAAATTACCGCTGGAAAGCGCAGACTGTCCCCGAAAAACACAGATCCCGCTGGAGAGCGCAGATCGCTCCCACCGGGAAACGCAGATCCCGGCAGAGCCTTGCTCCGCCGGGATCTTGATTCATACCCTTCTTCAATCTCTTCCGTTTTCTTTTAAATTAAATGCGGCTTTACATCCGCAGGGATCAGGCACTCATATTTCTGGCCCCGCATCCGCTTATCAAATTCTGCCCGGGCCTTTTGGATCAGCTCCGGCTTCTCCGTCAAAGTTTTGGCCGCGTCCGCCAGCACTTCGGCCGCCAGCTCCGCTCCCTTTAACGCAATGGAGGATTTTCCCTGGCCTGTCCACTGCCAGCTGTGGGAACCGGCCCCATAGCTGTAGCAATTGACGCGGATCTGCGCCGTCGGAACCACCCAGCTCACATCTCCCACATCCGTGGAGCCGGGCGTGCATTCCTCCGAATGGATCCGGTCCACGAAAATATCGCAAAGCTCCGAATTTTCAATATTATCCTTCAGCGCCATAATATCCGCAACCGCCGTCGGCAGATTGGAAAACAGTTCCTCCTGGTTAAAGGAGTCTTTAAATTTCTTCGCGTACTCCCGCTCCTCCTTCGTGTATTCCGGAATTCCGATCTTAAGATAGGACTCCTTTAACACGTCCTCCAAAGCAAAGTTGGGCATCGTATCATAAAGGCCCTCATCGAAAAGAATGTCTACTTTCGTTCCCGTGATCAAAGCGGCCCCCTTGGCCACGTCGCAGACTCTTTCATAAAGCTTCTTCACCTTGACGGCGCTGGTGGAGCGGATCAAATATTTCACTCTGGCTTCCGCCTGCACCACGTTGGGCGATTCTCCGCCGGAATTGATGATCGCGTAATGAAGCCGCTCCGTCGGTTCAATATGCTCTCTTAAATAGTTGGCTCCCACGTCCATGATCTCTACCGCGTCCAGCGCGCTCCGGCCCAGATGGGGCGCCGCAGCCGCATGGCTGGAAACGCCGTGAAAATCAAAATATACCTGGATGCACGCCTGGCTGGAGCCGGTCTCTACCATATGATAATTGGAGGGATGCCAGGTCAGCGCCACATCCGCATCGTCAAAAAATCCTTCCCTGGCCAGATACGCCTTTCCGCTGCCGCTTTCCTCCGCCGGACAGCCCACGATCTTCACCGTCCCGGATTTCCCGTTTTCCTTTAAATAATCGCGGTAAAGCAGCGCGGCGCCGATGGCCCCTGTTCCCAGAAGATGATGGCCGCAGCCATGACCCTGCTCCCGTTCCTTTTTCGGCTGATACGCGCAGACGTCCGCCTCCTGGCTCATTCCATGCAGGGCGTCGTATTCCGCAAGGAAGCAGATCACCGGCTTCCCGCTTCCGTACACGCCCACATAGGCCGTGTCCATCTCCGCCACAGGCGTCGTTACATCAAAGCCCTGTTCCTTTAAAAAGCGAACCATGCGTTCACAGGACTGTTTCTCTTCAAACGCCGTTTCCGAATATTCCCAGATATCGCTAAGCAGGGAATACAGCTGCTCCTCATACTCTTTCTTCATCTTCTCGTCCTCCTATGGTTCTTGAACCTGAACCCCTCTGGGCCCCACATGGGTCGCGAACACCACCTGGGTGCTGGTTTTACCGAATTTCTGCAGCTGCCCCAAGAACGTATCCAGCTGGACCGTGCTTTCAAACGCCACCTTCATCATCACAGAAAATTCACCCGTTACGCTGCTGCATTCCAGTATGTTGGGAATGGATTCCGCGTATTGGTAAAACCTCTGCTTGTCCTCCGGAAGCACGTTTAAGTTGATAAACGCAAGAATATGATAGCCCAGCTTCATCGGATTAATCTGCGCCTGATAACCGGTAATGACCTGATCCTTTTCCAGCTTTTCTATCCTCGCCGAAACAGCCGGAGAAGAAAGGAACGTTTTCTCTGCAATGGTCTTTAATGACGCTCTGGCGTTATGCTGCAAAATCTGAAGAATTTCTCTGTCAATATGATCCATACCCTGTCTCCTTCTACCATGCGGTCCGGTACAGGGCCGCTTCATTTTACCGTCCCGTTATCTTGGTACGGTCTTTATCTTTTTGGGAGCTCGATCTCCCCGCTAAAAACCTCCACCGCCGGTCCCGTCATATACAGCTTATCCGCTTTCCTGTCCCAGCGTATCGAAAGGGTTCCGCCCAAAAGCTCGATCTGCGCCTCTGGATCTGTCCTGTCATTCAGCACACAGGCGGCAAGTACCGCGCAGGCTCCCGTTCCGCAGGCCAGGGTCTCGCCGGATCCCCTCTCCCAAACTCTCATTTTCACATGCTTCCGGTCCAGGACTTGAACAAATTCCGTATTGACCCGGTCCGGAAACCGTTCATGCGTTTCAAACTTGGGACCGATTTCAGAAAGCTTTAGTTCCGTAAGACTTCCGCCCAGGCTTTCCGCCTCATCTAAAAAAACAACGGCATGGGGATTTCCCATGGAAATTCCCGTAAACCGGAAGGTCTCCTCTCCAACCCGGATCGGCTCCCCGATCTCGGAGGTCAAAACCGGACTTCCCATATCCACCGTCACCGCATCCACTTTGCCGTCCGACACATGGAGGCTTAAGTGACGCAGCCCGGATGCCGTTTCCACATCGATTTCCGTCTTCGTTACGATCCCATGGTCATACACATATTTTCCCACACAGCGGATCCCATTGCCGCACATCGCGCCTCTGGAACCGTCCATATTATACATATCCATCCGGCAGTCCGCCGTTTCCGACGGCAGGATCAGGATCAGGCCGTCGGAACCAATGCCAAAATTCCGGTTGCTGACAAAAACAGCCGCTGCCGCCGGATCCTCAACCGTTTCCTCAAAGCCGTTCACATACACATAATCATTTCCGATTCCCTGCATCTTTGTAAATTTCATAGTTTTATCCTTATTCTCCGATATGCTCCATCCCCTGCGCGAGGATCGTTTCGATATGTCCGTCCGCCAAAGAGTACAGCACGCTTTTTCCCTCCCGGCGGAATTTTACCAGCCGCATCTGCTTTAAAATCCGAAGCTGATGGGAAATCGCGGACTGCCCCATTCCCAAAAGACTGGCAATGTCGCAGACGCAAAGTTCCGACTGGCTCAAGGCGTACAAGATCCGGATCCTGGTGGAATCACCGAAAATCCGGAAAAAATCCGCCAGGCTCTGGAGTTCTTCGTCCGTAGGCATAACCTCCAGCACCTGGTTTACGACTTCCTCATGCACATAAATAAAATCACAGCGCGGAGCAATTTTAACATCTTCTCTTCTTCCCATGCCTCCGCCTTTCTTTCAAGCAATTTCTCCTGGCCGATCCCTTCCAGATGATCTCTCCTGAATGAACCTTCCCGGACGAACTTACCTGTCCGATTTCTTCCGTCCGCTATCTTACCAGCAGCTTGCTGACCTCGTACTGCTCTTCCGGAATATCTTTTTTCATGTTCAGCGCTTCCTGGATATCAAAGTCCACAAACTGTCCGCCGCGGTATGCGACGATCCGGTTGCTCTTTCCTTCCGCCAGAAGCTCCGCCGCCTTTGCGCCCATGATCGATGCGTAAACCCGGTCTTTGCAGGTAGGCGTTCCGCCGCGCTGAATATGCCCGATGATCGTTGCCCGGGTCTCGATCCCCGTCGCTGCCTCGATCCGTCTTGCCATGGACGTGGAGTGTCCGATCCCCTCGGCATTGATGATAATATGATGCTTCTTCCCGCGTTTTCTGTTCTCGATGATCCGGTTGATCAGATACTGTTCATTGCCGTCATAGCGCTCCGGAAGCAAAATATCCTCCGCGCCGTTGGCGATTCCGCACCAGAGAGCGATATATCCGGCGTTCCGTCCCATAACCTCGATAATGCTGCAGCGTTCATGGGAAGTAGAGGTATCGCGGACCTTATCGATAGCTTCCATAGCTGTATTCACCGCCGTGTCAAAACCGATGGTATAATCCGTACAGGCAATATCCAGATCAATGGTTCCCGGAAGGCCGATCGTATTGATTCCAAGAGCCGACAGCTTTCCGGCTCCCCGGAAGGATCCGTCGCCGCCGATCACCACAATGCCGTCGATTCCATGTTTTTTACAAATTTCCGCTCCCAGCTTCTGGCCTTCCTCGGTCTTAAATTCATCACAGCGGGCCGTATAAAGGATCGTGCCGCCGCGGTTGATGGTATCGGCCACGCTGACGCTGTCCATATCCACGATCTCTTCCTGCAGCAGTCCGGCATAACCTCTCATGATGCCCTTTACCTTCATCCCCTTATTGATCGCCGTTCTCACAACGCCGCGGATCGCCGCATTCATTCCCGGCGCATCGCCGCCGCTGGTAAGCACGCCAATGGTTTTTACCTCTTTTTTCGTCATATCCGTTCCTCCACAATTGCTTCCTGTATCCCAAGCCGTTTCCGGCACATTCCCCGCCCAATCCATTTTATTTTAATTCATTTTCCTTCTCTTTTCAATGGTTTTTTCCAGGACTTTGATATTATTTTCACTAAGCTTTCAATCTGCACAATTTTCCAAAAATCATACCGGAAATTTTTTGTTGAATCTGATCTCATTTCTTCATTGACATGGCTCCCCCGGGAACGGATAATAGGAGCAAAAGGAGGTGTATGAACTCTATGTCCACGCAAGAACTGGTAACCGCATTAAACGAAATGGAAGACCGGATCGTCCAGCGCCTGGAGAAAAGTCTGGATGAAATGCTGGA
>DVFQ01000117.1 GCA_018713185.1 Candidatus Copromonas avistercoris (nom. illeg.)
GTCATTCTGAAACTCCCTTATTTCTGAAATCCCCTTAATACTCCTCGATATCGATCTGAACCGTATTCTTTACCTCATCCGGAAGGATCGCCGTCGCAAAATCCGTAAATTTTTCCGCCAGATCGCTGACAAAAAACTGATACTTTTCCTCCAGCGGGAGCGCTTTCCCCTCGTCGTTTCCCATTTCCATGGAGGCCAAAAGAGTCCTTAGCTGAACCGCCGTCTCATACGCGGGATTCACCAACGTCACACTGTCCCCCATGATCTTTCCAACCGTAGAGCGGAGGAGCGGATAGTGGGTGCATCCCAAAACCAGCGTATCAATATACTTTTCCTTTAAGGAAGAAAGATACCGGGACGCGATTTCATCCGTTACGGAATCATGAAACAGCCCCTCCTCCACAAGGGGAACAAACAGCGGGCAAGCCCGGCCAAAGACCTCGACTCCCGGCTTCATCTCCCGCAAAACCGCGCCATAGGTTCCGCTTTTAATGGTTCCTTCCGTTCCGATCACGCCGATTTTTCCATTTCTGGTGGCCGAAACAGCCGCCCGTGCGCCCGCGTTGATCACCCCGATCACCGGGATGTCCTCGTCTTTGCGCACTTCCTCAAGAGCATAGGAAGAAGCCGTATTGCAGGCCACGACAATGGCCTTGACTCCTCTGGATTTTAAAAACCGGACGATCTGCCTGGAGAAGCGAATGACCGTCTCCTTCGATTTATTCCCATAAGGCAGCCGGGCCGTATCGCCGAAATAAACGATCTTCTCTTCCGGCAGCTGCCGCATGATTTCCCGAACGACCGTCAGGCCGCCGATCCCGGAATCAAATACTCCAATCGGTGCGTTTCTGTCCATGGCCGCTACCTTTCATAGCGCAAAAGCGCATGAGCGATCAGATCATTCACCAGCTGCTTCTTTGAAATCCCTCTCGCCTCCCAGAGCATGGGATACATGCTGATGGCAGTAAAGCCGGGCATTGTATTGATCTCGTTAAAGACCACTGTCCCGTCTTCTTTTACAAAGAAATCCACCCGCGCCAGGCCGTAGCCGTCTACCGCGCGAAAGATCTGTTCCGCCGCCCTGCGGACTTCTTTTGCCGCTCCCTCTGGAAGCGCCGGATCAACCACCGTCCTGGAATCTCCGTTATAATACTTCGCGTCAAAATCATAAAACTCTGCCGCAGCCAGGATCTCGCCGACTCCGGAGGAACGGACCGGTTTGGCCCCGCCGCCGAAAACAGCGCATTCGATTTCATGACCCACGATCATCTCTTCCACCAGGATCCTCCGGTCATGACGGGCCGCCTCCAAAAGTCCCTCTCTTAACATTTCTCTGGAATCCGCGCGGGTAACGCCTCGGGAGGATCCGGCATTGGACGGCTTTACAAACACCGGATACGGGAACGCCTGCTCCACCCGGTTCACAACCGCCTCCAGATCGTCCAGCTCCTCTTTCATCACCGGCACATAGGACGCTTGGCGGATCCCCAGCTTCCCGACGACGACTTTAGTAGAAAGCTTATCCATGGACACCGCCGAAGCGAGAACACCGCAGCCCACATAGGGGATCTTCGCCAGTTCCAGGATTCCCTGTACCGTCCCGTCCTCCCCGTAGAGACCATGAAGCACCGGGAAAACAACGTCTACCGGAATCTTCTTAACAGTTCCCTCTTCCATCACGATCAGACATTTCTCCGTCGCGTCCGGAGAAAGGACCGCCGTCTTTTTTCCTGTCCTCCAGGTATCCTCTTTAATCTCCTTTTCGGAATCCACCAGCAGCCAACGGCCCTCCTCGGTGATCCCCACCAGATAAACATTATATAAATCCCTGTCGATATTGGCAGCCACATTCTGAACGGACATGCAGGAAACCACATGCTCCGAAGACTGCCCGCCAAACAGGGCAACCAGGTTTTTCTTATTCATGCTTCTCAATTCTCCCGTTTTATTTTCTGCCATTATGTGCCAGCCGATAGAGGCCCGCATGGAAAGCCATCTGCTCAAGCAAGCTTGGCAGCTGACTCTGCGCTTTAAAATCTTTCGGCTTGGCGGACGGCTTATCTTCTTGACCGCCCTCCGGCCGCTCAAGAAGCTTCGGCTTGCCAGCCGATAGAGGCCCGCATGGAAAACCATCTGCCCAAGCAAGCTTGGCAGCTGACTCTGCGCTTTAACTCTTTCCGACTGGCGGACGGCTATCTTCTTGACCGCCCTTCGGCCGCTCAAGAAGCTTCGGCTTGCCAGCCGATACAAAAACAATCCCAGACTCTGGCTTTCAAGCAAGCTTGACGCCCGACTCTGCGCTTGTTTTTGTGCCGTCCTGACTTATCACGTTTAGATTATAGCATAAGTGGTAACAATTACAACAGAAATTCGTGTTGATTTGGAGGGGATTGTTTGAAGGTTTCTTTTTATTTTTGTCTGTCCGGGATGTGTTTTTTAGTCGCGTTTCTTTTGCTGATGTCAGGAGTACGAAGGCAGGAGGAGGCTTTGGCGGCCAGGATCGCTCCGGCGGTTCTTCGTTTTCATGTCCTTGCCAACAGTGATTCTCCCGAGGATCAGGCGATAAAGCTTCAAGTAAAGGACCTGCTGTTAAAAGAAATCCGGGAAGGCGCGGGAGACGCAGCCCAGAATAAGGAAGAGCTTTGCCGGTATATCAGCGAAAACCGTCATGAACTGGAGACCGCCGCCGAAAACTATATGGCGGAATGCGGCGTTTCCTACAGCGCCAGGATCCGCCTGGAAACCTGCGAGTTTCCCATGCGAACCTACGGGGATCTCACCTTCCCTGCCGGTACCTACGACGCGGTCCGCGTCCTTTTGGGAAACGGCGAGGGAAAAAATTTCTGGTGCGTTCTTTATCCATCCTTATGCTATACTGACAGTATCCATGCAGAAATGCCGGAGGATTCCAAAGAACAGCTCCAGGCGCTTCTTCCAGAAGAGGATTTTGAAGCGCTCCTGACTGCGGGAATAAGACCTTTGCAAAATGAAAAAGAAAACGAGCAGAGCATAGCCCTGCCCGAAATTAAAGTGCGGTTTAAGCTTCTGGAGTTATTTTCTTTTACAAACAGCGTTTAAAATATCTATTCAACCGCCAAGAGCAGCGAAGCGCGATCGGCAAAGAAACGCTTGGAGTAGAGCAGCGTATCTTCCAGATGGTTGTCTCGCACATCCGGCTTAGGAAAGGGCGCGTAGGCAAGATTGTTTGTGGTGGTGTCCTGCAGTTCCAGAAAGAGCTTGGTTGCGAACTGGTTATCCGGCTGCAAGAAGTAGACTTTGGCGTTTTCCAACTCTACATTCTGCATATCCTCCACAAACTCGCCGTTATCGTCGTACCAAAAGACGAGTTTACGG
>DVFQ01000118.1 GCA_018713185.1 Candidatus Copromonas avistercoris (nom. illeg.)
CTCATACTTCACCAGCGTCACATTTCCCATCTCTTTCGCCCGGTCAATGCAGCCTTTTGTAAAGCCGGTTTTTGCAAAGAGGTAGTAATGGACATTTTTGTAGGGGAACAGCGCGCTGCGCTTTATGAGGGTTTCCAAAATACCCAGATCAACCTTCTCATTCGTCCATTTGCACTCGCCGAAAAGAGCGGTGTTTTTATCCTGTTCCGCAATAATATCGATTTCTGCCTGACGTTTTTCCTTGGGATCAGTACCCCACCAGCGGCCGAGAGAGGAAAACTCCACCGGACATTCGCCGGAAAGAAGCAGCTTCCAGAGATACTGTTTGCAAATCTCCTCAAACACCTTGCCCATATAGCCGGACAGATGCGGCTCGATACGCTTGTAGGCCAAATCGACGGCGCCGCGGGCGATGATCGAATTGTTTTCCGGCACGAAGCGATACCAGAAGCGGAACATATTGTCCGAAATCGAATAAATTGCTTTTCGGGACATCTTTTCCCCATAGGGCGTTTCCTTTTCGATAAGGCCGAAGGAGATGAGATTTTTTATATAGGCGGAGCAAATGTTGGTATCTTCGCCCACCTTGCCGGAGATTTCTGACATGCGGGAAGCTCCGGTCGCAATGGCCGTAATGATGGCATTGTAGAGCGCCGGTTCCCGCACCTCCTGTTTGAGCAGATTTTCCGGCTCTTCAAACAGGGCGGAGCTGGGATTCAAAAATGTATTTTTAATATTATCTTCAATACTCAGCTTATCGTTCATCTGAAGCAGATACTGGGGTGTGCCGCCGACAATTCCATACACATAAGCACTTTCTTCCACCGTGAAGTTTTTAAAATAGCGGCAGGTTTCCGCAAAATCAAAGGGCAGAATTTTCATCTGTGCCGTCCGTCTGCCGTAAAGCGGCGCTTTGTAGAAAAGACCGCCGTACCAGTCTTCTCCTCCGGCACAGCGGTCTTCCTTTTTTTCAGCCCGCCGCCACGCGGCAGACCGTATATTCTTTATACCCCGTAATCACTCGATAATATCCGCAAAGCTCTTCATTCAGCGCATCATCGCCGGTATCCACCAAAAGCGGATTCCCCCGCAACTCGGCCAGCTTGGAACTGGTCGCCAGAATGATCAGATTTTCCTTTCCCACGGTCCGGATCACCTCTGGAGTCAGCTGCTGATTCCCACGTCCGAATAAGAAGCCTTGTCCTCCCGTTACTGTCAAAATCAGCTTCGCACGTTTCCCCCGGATATGCGAAAGAATCCGTTCGCCATAGGCGTCGTTCTCCAGCACCTTCCCGTTTTCTACCACGTCCACGCCGATCAGCGTATTGGGAAGTCCCAGCTTTTTCATGACGCCGCGGGTGGTGGTCCCGGCCCCCACCAGGTACACCACATCCGGCTCCATATGATCGGTTACCTCATAAGCGATGGATTCGATCGCAGCCTCATCCGAAAGAGGCGTCGGCGCTTTCCGGTTCTGGGTCAGCGCCCGCTCCGCCGGAATTTTAAGATATCCATAAAGCGCTGTGTTAATGTGCCCGCTGCGATAAGCGTCCTCGTCGATATCAAGAACCTCCTTCTCCTCGTACCGTTTGATCCATCCGGACATCCACATGGCGGCCAGCTTTCCGGCCGCCCCCGGATTTTTCGCGTACACGGGAGAATGGATCTTGACGCCTGCGGGAATGCCCACGCAGACCAGTTCCGTTCCCACTGCCTGATAGATATCCCTTGCCGTTCCGTCTCCTCCGGCAAAAAGAAGAAGATCCGCCTGCTCATTTAAAAGCCGCTTTCCAAGGGCAATGGTATCGGATCCGGCAGTCGCGAAGCAAAACGCGGAAGCCGCCAGGATATCTGCATCCGCCGGGGTTTTTAAATCCGCCGAAACAGCTGTATCCACCGGGGCATCTGCCGCCCCCGTATCCGTCCCTACCGGAAGCACCTCCGTCCGAAAGCCCATCCGCTGCGCCAGCTCGCCGCCCATATGTCCGGCTCCGGTGCAGATCAAAAGCTCATCTTTATAAGGAAGCAATTCCCGAAGCGCCGTTTCCGCCCGTTTTTCCGAGCCGGGAACGGCCCCGCGGCGGAGCGCTTCCTCCACCACGTGATCCGTCCCCTTAAGGCCGACGCTGCCGCCCATTCCCGCGACCGGATTAATGATCAGGCCAATCTTCTTCATAATTCGTCCCTTATTTCATAATGTTTCTGTCTTATGTCTGTCTAGTATTCTGTCTGCTTCTTGAAATCCCTTATTCAGTGTACTTCTTTAAGTAGGTCTTCCAGGACAGCGCCCATGTCTTGATATCGTCCATGCCGGACTCATCTACCTGATGGGTAACGCTTCTATGCGGAGCGGTCTTGATGATCTCCGGATTCTCATGAGCCTCTTTAAATACATACTTCAAGGTTTCGATGTATTCGTCGATGTCCTTCTTGGACGGAGTCTCCGTCGGCTCCAGAGTCATGGGCTCAGGCAGATAGAAGGGATGGTGGGAGGTCCAGTAATGCATTCCGAAATCCATCATGCGTCTCTGG
Source organism: Candidatus Copromonas avistercoris (nom. illeg.) (assembly GCA_018713185.1). GTDB lineage: Bacteria > Bacillota > Clostridia > Lachnospirales > Lachnospiraceae > Copromonas > Copromonas avistercoris. The sequence goes on from DVFQ01000118.1 coordinate 2,533, forward strand.
ATATCCAGCGTTCCGATTCCCGTCTCCTTCTCCAGGTTCTCCAGGGAATAACGTGCCTGCTCCACTCTCTGATTGTTGCCGTCCTCGTAGTAAGCGGAAACCTCCGGCAGCTCCATTAACTTCTTGAACAGATAGTTGTTGTTTAAAACAGCCGTCTTCGCTACCTGGTAGAGTCCGTTGGGTCCTAAGCTGCGGATCCAGCAGTATGCCTTTAAAACAACCGGAGCTACGCCCAGCCATTCTCTGACCTTGCCTACCGCGCAGGGATTGCTTACGGTCTCATAATCCAGATAATACTTCTTTCCGTCGAAGCCTACCAGGGGAGCCGGCAGGTATTTCACCAGATCCTTCTGTACGCCGGTTGCTCCGCAGGCCGGGCCGCCGCAGCCGTGAGGCGTGGAGAAGGTCTTATGAAGGTTGAAGAAGCACATATCAAATCCCGCGTCTCTTGCTCTGGTTACGCCTAAGAGGCCGTTGGCGTTGGCCTGGTCGTAAGCGCAGAGGCCGCCGATGGAATGGATATAATCAACGAATTCTTTTACATGGCTGTTGTAAACGCCGGTATCCTCCGGGTTGGCAACGATATAGCCGGCCGTCTTGGGACCCGCGGCAGCCTTTAACTGCTCCAGGGTCGGAACGCCGGTCACCGGATCGGGCTGCAGATAAATGATCTTGAAGCCTGCCACCGCGGGACCTGCCGCGTCGGAGGGATGGGAGTAGATGGTGGTGATGATCTCATCACGATCCTCGCCCTTATCCTTAAAGTATGCGCGGATCACGGAAGCCATGGTCATGATACCCTGGGAGCCGCCGCCCGGCTGGAAGGAGAAATGATCCATGCCGGAAATCTCGCACATATATTTGTCTGTATCATAGTAAACCTGCAGGATGCCCTGTACGGTGCTCTCATCCTGAAGCGGATGGTACTCGCGGAGCAGGTTCGCCAGCTGATCGTTTACCTTGGGGCTGTATTTTACGGTACAGGTTCCCTGGCCGATCTCGATATTGACATCGGCGCCCAAGGTCTGCTGCGCCAGTCTCGCGTAATGTCTTAATACGCGGCTCTGGGACATTTCCGGAAGATTTAATTTTGTGCTTCTCTTCATTCCCTCCGGAAGCGCGTCTACGCCTTTTACTTCCTTCGCTACTTCTTCCTCCGGGCTGTTGACAAGAACGCCTCTCTCGCCGGGAGTGCTTAATTCATAGATGATCGGCTCATTCCATTTTGCCTGATGGAAATGAACATTGACTTTTTCACTTCTATCTATTCTTTTCACGATATCAATTCCTTTCTGCAGCTAGTTAAGAATCTCTTTCAGAGCGTCAACCAGTGTCTGGATATCCTCGGCCGTATGAACCTCGGTCACGCAGTAAAGAGCGGACTGGCCCAGAGCCGGGAAGTCCTTGGATAAATCCTTTCCGCCGAAGATTCCCTTTTCCAGAAGCGCCTTATTAATTTCCGCAACCGTCTTTCCGGTCTTGTTGAAGTCCACAACAAATTCCTTAAAGAACACGCTGCCGAACGGGTTCGCAGTAACGCCCGGGATCTCGTTCACCTTTTCTGCTGCATACTGAGCGTTGGCCATAATGGTCTCGCCGACTTCTTCCATTCCCTTGGGGCCCATGGTCGCCAGATAAACGCCGGCGGTAATTCCCCAAAGAGCGGACTGGGTTCCTACATACTCCTTGCCATGCTCTCTGTGATGGCCGAAGGAGGTTCTGTCATACGCCACATCGCCGAAGCCGTATTCGCCGGGCTCGGAGGTGGGAGCGATACCGAACAGACGGGACGGGAATTCCATAACGAATTTCTCCTCGTCTCTCGTCGCCATAAAGCCGGACTGGCCGCCGCCGTAGTTCATATGGATCCCCAGCGGCTGCAGATCGCCGCAGACGATGTCCGCGCCGTAGGTGGGCGGAGTCGCCAGAACGCCTAAGGAAATGGGATCCACGCCTACCAGGCTCAAAGCGCCGGCCTCATGGGCCAGGTCGGAAATCTTCTGTCCATTGGGCTCGATGGTTCCAAGATAGCCCGGATTCTCAAAATAAACGCCGGCCACATCGCTGTTTAATTTCGCCTTCAGATCGGCAAGATCCAGATGGCCCATGGCGTCGCAGGCAACCTTAACAAATTTCAGAACGGACTCGCCGTAGTTCTTCATGGCCTTCAGCTTTTCCTGATCCATGTATTCCGGAACCAGGACTACGGAGCGGTTGGTGATTCTCTGAGCCATGCGCACCGTCGTCGCGGCTGCCTGCGCCCAGTCCATGGTGGGAACATTGACAACGTCCATGTCCACCAGCTCCGCTACCATGCTTTCATATTCAAACAGAGCCTGGAATCTTCCCTCATCGTTGTAGGGTTCTCCGCCGTAAGCAGTTAAGAACTCGCCTTTTCCGTTGATCTCGTCGCAGATCGCCGGAACATAGTGCTGCCAGCAGCCCGCGCCCAGGAAGTTGATATTCTTCTTGCAGTCGGTATCCTTGGATAAAAGCTTCTCCACATGGCGTCTTAACTCATACTCAGAGCCGAAAGCCTTGGGAAGGTTCATTTCATTTTTTAATTTTAAAAGCTCCGGAACATTTTTGTGCAGCTCCTCCAGAGAAGACATGCCGATTTCCTTTAACATCTCCTCCTGGACTTCCGGAACCGAGTTCGGTATGTAAGGATGGTTCGCAAATCCTTTCATGTACGTGTGTCCTCCTTCAAAATTCAATCAAAATTTACGCGATTCCGCCGCCGTCAACAACTAAAGCGGCGCCGGTGATCCAGCTGGCCAGATCGCTGGCTAAGAACAGAACGCCGTTGGCGATATCCTCCGGCATACCGATCCTCGCCAGAGGCCGTCCGGTTCCGCAGTCTGCCAGATAAGCGTCCATCTGGGCGTCTCCCTCTTTTACAACGCCGGTCTGTCTTCCCTCGTCACGGAGCATTGCCGTATCGGTATCGCCCGGGTTAATGCTGTTGACGCGGATGTTCTGATGGCCATGGTCGATGGCCATTGCTCTCGTTACGTTGACGATTCCGCCCTTAACCGCGCAGTAGGCAGCCGCCTGATCGCCGCCCTTTAAACCCCAGCCGGAACCGGTGTTGATGATGCTTCCGCCGCCGTTGGCCGCCATTACCGGAATCACATGCTTGGAGAACAGGAACAGTCCCTTTAATCCTACGTCAAGAACGAAATCCCATTCCTTCTCTGTAAGGTCCGCAATGGTCTTTCTTACGGTAACGCCCGCGTTGTTGTGCAGGATATCGATCTTGCCGTATTTGGCAACGATGGCGTCCACCGTCTTCTTTACCTGCTCCTCATTGGTAACGTCGCACTGGAAGAAAGCAGCCTCGCGGCCTGCGTCCCGTAGCTCCTTTGCTTTCTCCTCGCCCTTGGGGCTGATATCTACCATAGCGATCTTCGCGCCGTATGCGGATAAAAGCTCGCATACGCCAAGTCCGATCCCTGAGCTTCCTCCTGTAATAACTGCAACCTTTCCGGTAAGATTCAACGGATCTTTTTTCTGTAACATACGAATCCTCCTCGCTGATATTTCGTTTTTTGTTGTCTTTGTTTTTCCATATGCAATTGTCGAGCCGCGGCGGCTTTCCGTTCCTGGCATGATCCCGTTCCTGTTATCCCATTCCCGGCATCTATCCGGAAATCCGCCCTTAACTCTCTGGTCTTTTCTTAAGCAACTCCCGTGCCATCCTCTCCTTTCTTCTGCGCCGCTTCCCCGAAGCATTTTCCTCTTTTGTTGATTTTTCCGGCGCTTTCCCTTGAAAAAAAATTTTTATATCCGCTTTTTGCCCGCCCTGTGTTGACAGGAACTTTTATGATTTCTGTCAATGTTTGTCGTGCCATTGTCACTGCCATTTTTGTCAATTGTCATATTTCCGACAATTTAATATTTTTATAATTTAATGATTGTCAATTGTTTTTTTCTATGTTACAATTCCCCTTGTAGCCCACAAAACATCGGTTTTAAGGAGGCGCCTTATGACCTGTCTGGAAGAAATCCGGTCTTCCGCCGAGCGGCTGGTCACGGCCGCCAGCGACGCCCTCAGACTGGAAATGGCAATATTTGACAGTGACAGCAATCTATTTTACTGCACTCCGACGTATTTAAAGAAAAAAGGGCGTACCGTACATACCCCCTCCATCCAGGAGGTTTTAGAGAACGGGAGCATCCTGGTCACCGATCCGGGAAATATGCCCGCATGCATCGGCTGCCGCTTTAAGGAGCACTGCCCGTCCACCATCGAGATCCTATGCTGCATCCACGCGGATACCGCCACCGCCGGAGTCCTCTCCTTTACTTCATTCACGCGGGAGGGCCAGAGGCGGATCACGGAGAATACTTCCGTTTATTTAAACGCGATCACGGAGTTGGGCAATCTCTTGGGCGATCTCATCGTCAATCATGCCGGCGGGCGCACCATCGGCGCCGCGGATCCCGCCATCTCGGCCGCCCTGGAGTTCTGCCCTCAGCCCCTGCTGTTTACGGATCCCCATGGCGTTATTTTACAATATAATCAGCTGGCTTCCAATATGTTAAAAATGTGCAATGTGTCCAACACCTCCCTTTGGCAGATCTTTCCCGCGGCCACGGTAAAAAAGATCACCGAGGGAAACCACCTGTTTGAAAAGCAGGCCATTATCGGAGGGCGGGCCACAAAGCTCACCACCCGGCCGGTGATGCAGGACGGACAGCCGGCGGCCCTCCTTGTCCGGATGGACGGGGAGTTAGGAAATCCCGACGACGACGCCGGATTTTTCGGCAGCATCATCGGCGGGAGCCCTGCGGCCAAGACCATGCTGCGGATCATCAAGCGGGTGGCCGACAGCCCCTCTCCCGTTCTTATCACAGGAGAGACCGGAACCGGAAAAGAGCTGGCCGCCCGTTCCATCCACGAGCAAAGCAAGCGGAACAAATATCCCTTTGTGGCCATCAACTGCTCCAGCATTCCCGAAAATCTATTTGAAAGCGAACTGTTCGGCTATGAAGAGGGCGCTTTTACGGGTGCCAGAAAGGGCGGAAAAATGGGAAAGATCGAGATGGCCCAGGGAGGAACCCTGTTCCTGGACGAGATCGGCGAGCTTCCTTTATCCATCCAGCCCAAGCTTCTCCGGATCCTTCAGGAGTATGAGCTGGAGCGGGTCGGTTCCAATAAGAAAATCCATCTGGACGTGCGCATCATCGCGGCCACCAACCGGGATCTTTCCGAGATGGTGGAAGAAAAAACCTTTCGAGAGGACCTTTTCTACCGGCTCAATGTGATCAACTTAAAGCTGCCGCCCTTAAGAGAGCGGAAGGGCGATATCATGCCCATTGCGGAAAATTATTTGAAAAAGCTCCATCTGAAAATGGAGACGCCCCTCCAGTCCTTTTCCGAGGAGGTTCGGGAACGGTTTGCCGCCTACCCCTGGCCCGGCAATGTAAGAGAGTTGCAGAACGCCATCGAATACGCCGCCAACATCTGCGAATCCGACGTCATGACATTGGAGGATCTGCCCGAATCCCTCCAGCAGAAGGCGGCCAAGCCGCAGAAGGCGCCGAAAGCACGGGCGCTTCCGGCGATGGAATCCGAAGCCCGGCAGCTGACGGCTCTTTTGGAAAAATACGGCCATACCCTGGAGGGAAAAAAGCGGATCGCGTCCGAATTAAACATCAGCCTGCGGACGCTTTACCGGAAATTGGACCGGTTAAGACAGAGCGAACCCGGCGCCTTTTCCTCCTCCTCGTAGCCGGCCGGAGTAAATTTTCCGCAAACTTTAGCCATAACGGCGCAAGATGATTTCATCCATACCGTGTCCGGGGCTGCTGCATCCATGATCAAAAAATCATCGATGCGGCAGTCCCCTTGTTTTTCATCTATTTTGCTCTATTTTGTCTGCTTTTCGCATTGTT
>DVFQ01000119.1 GCA_018713185.1 Candidatus Copromonas avistercoris (nom. illeg.)
AAAACGGTTGAACTGTTTACCGCCAGCAAGGAGATTTTGGATTACTATCAGGAGCGGTTCCGTTATATCATGGTAGACGAGTATCAGGATACGAATACGGTCCAGTTCCGTCTTGTGAGCCTTCTGGCGGAAAAATATGGAAATATTTGCGTGGTAGGGGATGACGATCAGTCGATTTACCGCTTCCGCGGGGCGGATATTAAAAATATTCTCAGTTTTGAGCAGACGTTTCCGGGGGCGCGTGTGATCCGGCTGGAGCAGAATTACCGTTCCACCAAAATGATCCTGGAGGCGGCGAACCAGGTGATCCGAAACAATGCAGGACGAAAGGAAAAGACGCTCTGGACGGAAAATGAAACCGGAGAAAAGCTTTTGTTCCGCCAGTTTGATACGTCCTACGACGAGGCGGAATGGATCGTAAGGGATATGGCGCGGCATGGAGGCTCCTGGAAGGATTATGCCGTTTTGTACCGGACCAACGCTCAGTCAAGGCTTTTGGAGGAAAAGTGTATTGCCTGCAATGTACCCTACCGTCTCATTGGCGGTGTAAACTTTTACCAGAGAAAAGAAATCAAGGATATTTTGTGCTATTTAAAAACCATTGCAAATGGGCGGGACGATCTGGCGGTACAGCGGATTATCAACGTGCCGAAGCGGGGGATCGGAGCGGCCACGATCGCGAAAATTAATCTGTTTGCCGCGGAACGAGGGATGAGCTTTTATGATACGCTTCTTAGGATTCAGGCGGTTCCGGGAATTGGAAGGGCCGCGTCAAAAATCCAGGGCTTTACCGAGGAGATCGGCCGTTTGCGTCTGCTGCTGGAGGAAGGAGCTCCGGTTGAAGACGTGATCCAGGAAACCATCGATTCCACCGGCTACCGGGAGGAATTAATGGAAGAAGGGGAAACCGAGGCCCAGACCCGCTTGGAGAATATTGACGAGCTGATTAATAAAGCGGCTTCCTATTGGGAGGAGGCCGAGGAACCAACGCTTTCCGGCTTCCTGGAAGAGGTGGCGCTGGTGGCTGATGTGGACAGCCTAAGCGATCAGGAGGAGCGGGTCGTATTAATGACGCTTCACTCAGCCAAAGGCCTGGAATTTCCTTACGTATATATGAGCGGTATGGAAGAGGGGCTGTTTCCCAGCTCCAGGGCGGTTTCGGAGGACGAGGACGCCATCGAGGAGGAACGGCGGCTTTGCTATGTGGGAATCACACGGGCGGAAAAGCGGCTGACGCTTACATCGGCCAGACAGCGCATGACCCGTGGGGAGGTCCATTATTCCAGACCCAGCCGGTTTGTAGAGGAAATTCCGGAGGAATGTATGGACTGGGAAGATAACAGCGCCGGATTTGGCTCCTTCGGAAGATCAAAGGAGCGTTTTGCAGACGAGGGAGGGCTTCCATGGGAAGACGGAACCGCAAAGAGAACAGGACTTCCCTGGGAAGATGGGATGTCACAGAAAAAAGATTTCCCCTGGGACGCCGCTTTTTCCCAGAAAGGAACTTCTTTACGGAGAGGAAGCGCGTCGGGGGCTGGAGAAAAACCGGTTTATCAGAAACGGGACAGCTATGGCGTGTATGAATCGTTAAAATCGGGAGGATCGGTAAACGTTTTTTCTGGATCGGGCAGGAATATGATTCCCAAAACAGTGCCCAGATTTGGAAAGACGTTTACGGTTGAAAAAGAGAAAAGTCTGGAATATGGGCCCGGCGACCGGGTGCATCATGAACGATTCGGCGAAGGGACGGTAAAGGAGATTTCCGACGGGGGCCGCGATTATGAGGTAACCGTTGAATTTGATACCTTTGGAACCCGAAAAATGTTCGCTTCCTTTGCCAAATTAAAAAAGCTGGAAAAAAGTTAAAATTGGGATAGTAAAATGAATAAAAAAATGTTATACTGTCAGAAAGGACAAAGCGGAAAGGATGTGCGATATGAATAAGTTTGATATGATGAGCAAGGATGCCTTAAGCAAGATGGAAGAGATCATGAACGCTTCCAGATTAAGCGATCTGCTTCACAGAAAGGAAGAAGAGGAGAAAAAGAAAACCTGTATCCTCTGGATCCTTGCGATTATCGGAGCGGTAGCGGCGGTAGCGGCGATCGCTTATGGCGTATATCGTTTCTTTACGCCGGATTATCTGGAGGACTTTGAAGACGACTTCGACGATGATTTCGACGACGACTTCTTCGAGGATGAGGACGAAGCGGAAAAGAAGGAAGAGCCGAAGGCAGCCAAGGAAACAAAAGAGGCTGAGGAAGACAAGAAAGAAGAATAAGAATTACGGCTGGAAGAGGCTGATGCAGGAGCGCTTGCACGGCCTCTTTTTTTGACGGAACCGAAAGATGGAGGAGAATAGCGCGTGAAAAAGGGAGAAATTTATACGGGGATAATTGAACGGATCGAGTTTCCCAATAAAGGGATCTTTTATGCGGAAGGAGAGAAGGTAGTCGTAAAACATACGCTGCCGGGTCAGAAAGTGGAGGCTGTGATCGCCAAAAAACGAAAAGGGAAATGTGAAGGACGGCTCCTTTCCCTTTTGGAGAAGGCGGAATATGAGTTGGAGCAGCCGGCATGTCCCCACAGCGGCGTCTGCGGCGGCTGCAGCTATCAGTCGGTTCCTTATGAGAAGCAGCTGTCTTTAAAGGAAGGAATGGTAAAGGAGATCCTGGACCAGGCGGTCGAGGGGGATTATGTTTTTGAGGGGATCCTGCCCAGCCCGCTGGATACTGGATACCGGAATAAAATGGAATATACCTTCGGCGATGAGGTGAAAGATGGCCCGCTAACGCTTGGCCTGCATAAGCGGGGAAGCTTTTATGATATTGTGTCGGTTGGCCAGTGCCGTCTGGTTCATCCGGATTATGGAAAAATTCTGGAAGCGACGCTGGATTATTTTCGGGAGGCAGGAGCCAGGTTTTATAAAAAGCTGGCGCACACCGGATACCTGCGGCATCTTTTAATCCGCCGGGGCGTCCGGACGGGAGAGATCCTGACGGTGTTGGTGACGACGACGCAGACGGAGAACGGATGGGAGAACGGAAAGACGGAAGAAGAACTGCTGCGGGGCTGGAAGGAACGGCTTCTTGCGCTTCCTCTGGAAGGACGGTTCGCCGGGATCCTTCATACGAAAAACGACAGCTTGGCGGATGTGGTCCAAAATGATGGGACGCAGATTTTGGAAGGAACGGATTTCTTCTATGAGGAGCTGCTGGGGTTGAAATTTAAGATCACTCCTTTCTCATTTTTCCAGACCAATTCTCTGGGGGCGGAAATCCTTTATAATAAAGTGAGGGAATATATCGGCGATACCGCCGGGCGGAAAATTTTTGATCTGTACAGCGGGACCGGCACTATCGCGCAGATCCTGGCCCCGGTGGCGGAGCATGTAACCGGCGTGGAGATCGTAGAGGAAGCGGTCGATGCCGCAAAGGAGAATGCCGCGCTTAACGGACTCCATAACTGTGAGTTTGTGGCGGGGGATGTTTTGAAGGTGCTGGATACCCTTACCGAGCGTCCGGATTTGATTATCCTGGATCCGCCGCGGGAGGGGGTCCATCCGAAAGCGCTTCCTAAGATCATGGAATACGGCGTGCCGCGGATCGTATATGTAAGCTGCAAGCCCACAAGCCTGGCGCGGGATCTGGAGGTGCTGCAGGCAGGCGGGTACCGGGTGGAAAAGGCGTGCTGCTCGGACGAATTTCCGGGGACTGGGCACGTGGAGACGGTAGTTCTTTTGTCCCACAAAAAGCCAGACAGTTATATCCACATTGATGTGGAATTTGGCGAGGGCGAAGGCAAGATTCCAGTGGATAAAATTGTCCAGAGAGCAGAGAAATATAAGCCAAAAGAACGTGTTACTTACAAAAGAATCAAGGAATATGTTCTTGAAAAGTATGGCTTTAAGGTTCATACCGCTTATATTGCAGAGGTAAAG
>DVFQ01000120.1 GCA_018713185.1 Candidatus Copromonas avistercoris (nom. illeg.)
TATAAAAAGCAGATTCTGGGCTTCAAGGACAGCTTCGGCCGCATTTTTGACGCAGTGCAGAAGCTGGATAATATCCTTCCCCAGGGGATTTTCCTGGAAGCGCTTCTGATCATGGAGGATATCCTGGAGAATCACTCCATCGCAATTTATTCGGTGGACCAGTACGAACGGTTCGGCCGCTTGGTGGCCTGTTCGGATCAGCTTCGCAATAAGCTGCCAAAGTCGGCGGTCCTTGATGAAATCGGCGGCCTGTTTAAAACTGTAAAGAGCGGAAAGGTCTATAAGAATACGGAAATGACGGAGGGGCTTCCCGTCTATGCGAACGGTATTTTCCGTGATAATAAGCTGGTTTTATTTGTGGTTATTTACCAGGTCAGCGCAGAGCAGTACGGAATGAATTATATGAATCTTTTCCGCGTGCTGTGCGGCCTGATCCAGACTGCCTTCCTTCGGGCTCTGGATTATACGGAGTTAGCGGAAGAAAAGATTTATTATCCGGGTACCAACGTAATGCGTACAGATCGCTTTGTGGAGGTTTTGGCGGTCCAAGAGGAAATGAAGGAGAAAAAGGTAGCGGAATATGTGTTGGTGCGGCTGGAGGAAACGGATAAACGGAAGGTCAGTGACGTTTTGTCGCGGATGATCCGTACCGCGGATGTGATCGGCGAAGGACGGGATGGGAAGCTTTACCTTCTGCTGACACAGGTGAACGCGGAGAATTTCCATTTTGTAGAAAACCGTCTTGCGGGAACCGGTCTTGCGTATCATGTAACGGAGAAAGCGGGGTGAGGGAGAAATGTGGATGTGGATATTGGTGATCCTGCATCTTCTTCTGTGCCTGGCAGCCTATCTTTTGATGAAAACGAGGATTTTAAAAAGTACGACGATGATCATGCCGTTGGTGATCTTTGTGCCGGTTTTCGGGTTTGGCTGCCTTGCCGTTCTTGAATGGGAAACACGGATGCATCCGGAAGCCAGCAAAGAGGTCGGAATCGAAAAGCTGAAGATCAATGATGAGATTCACAGAAGCATTTTAATGGAAGAAGATCCCGCTAAAAATCTGATGGTTCCTCTACAGGAGGCTCTGCTGATGAATGATGAGAATACCAGACGGGAGCTGATCATGGATATTCTCTATCATGATACCGGGGAATATGTGGAGGTTTTGCAGAAGGCAAAGTTTAACGATGATGTGGAAGTTGTACATTACGCGACGACTGCCATGGTGGAGTTGCAGAAAGATTATGAGGAGAAAACGGCCCGCAGGCGAAGAGTCTGGGAGGAGAATAAGGATTCGGAGGAGCGGCTCTTTTCTTACGCGGAGGTTTTGGAAGATTATGTTGACAGCGGCCTGCTGGAAGGCAACATAAAAAGAAGCAGGCAGGAGGAGCTTTGCGGACTGCAGGAACAGATCCTTGAGCTGGTAAAGGGAACACAGGAAGAAAAAGCAGAGCTGTACCGGAAGCTATTTGATAACTTTATCGAATTGGGACGGCTGCCCGATGCGCGGAATTGCGCTGACTATGTGATGAGCCGCTGGCCGGATTTGGAGGAAGGGTATCTGATGCGGATCCGTTTGGCGGTGGAGGACAGAAACGGCGCCGAGATCCAGCAGATCCTTGGGACGATGAAGGAAAATAAGATCTATTTATCGGCAGAGGCAAGAAAGATCGTGGAATTCTGGAAGGAAGATCATGAAGAACAGCAGTAGGGAACATAGGCGGACAAGGAAAAAACAGAGGACTCATAGAATTATATTCGGCCGGATGTCGAGGGCGATGCTGCTGTTTTTAGTCATGATCGGCGTTTTGTTAGTGGAGCGCCGGAATGTGGTTTATGAGAAAAGGGAACGGCAGCTGGAGATTTTGGAGAACAGTTCCTTTGATGAGGAGCCATTTTATAAGGAGCCGGAGTGCGTAATCTATTGGGACAGCGGCGACGCGAACTCGGTGAACGCGTATGCGGAAATGGCTGCGGTTCTTTCACAGATGCGGATCGCATTTACGGAATGGGATATGCAGAAAGGTTTTGCATCGCCGTCTTCCTGCCCCAACCTTATTTTAGCTCTAAGTGATTTTTCCCTGTTTGGAGAACAGATCCTTGATCTGTTTGACCAGGTCAGGGACGGCCGGAATCTGTTGGTATTGTGTCCTCCCAATGTGGACGTTTATTATAATCTAGTCAGCGATAAAATGGGGGTTCGAGAGACGGGCTTTGATCGAGCAGTAGTCGATGGAATCGCTTTTCGGACGGGATTTATGATCGGGGGAGAAGGGAGAAGCCTGGAAATTTCCGACCCCTTTGATTCCTCCAATCAGGTGTATTTAAATGAGGGCTGCAGGGTTCATCTGACCAGCTCTGACAACGGGCAGCTGCCGTTAATATGGGAATATACGTATGGAAGCGGACATGTGGTCAATGTGAATCTGAATATCTTTGAAAAAGCGTACCGCGGCTTTTACGCGGCGGCTTATAGTCTGCTGCCAGATGCATGCGTGTGGCCGGTGATCAATGGAAGCGCGTTTTATTTAGACGATTTCCCGTCCCCGGTTCCAGCGGGAGAGGGAAAATACATCGAGCGGGATTACAACATGGATATCGGCACCTTTTATACAAATGTGTGGTGGCCTGATATGACGCGTCTTGCCGAAAAGCATGGGATCCGATATACGGGGCTGGTGATCGAGAATTACTCCGATGAACATGCGCTTCCGCTGAAGGGAAACTCCGATATTCAAAGATTCCGCTATTTTGGAAATGAGCTGCTGGACGGCGGCGGGGAAATCGGTTTTCACGGCTACAATCATATGCCGTTGGTGCTGGAAAATTTCGACTACGGAGAGGAGTTTGAGTCCTATAAGCAGTGGGAGAGCGCAGAGGATATCCGGGGAGCGCTCCAGGAGCTGGAGGATTTCTGTACCCTTGCGTATCCGGAGGAAGAATTCCAGGTATATGTTCCGCCGTCCAATATTTTATCGGAAGAAGGGCGGGAGATCCTTGCGGAGGATTTCCTGGATATCCAAGC
>DVFQ01000121.1 GCA_018713185.1 Candidatus Copromonas avistercoris (nom. illeg.)
GGCAGGACAAGAAAAATAAGAATATTGCATATGCGGTCAAAGGAAGGATTTTCAAATTGGCCGGAAAATGAGGGCTCTGCTTTTGGCAGGGCTCTTTTTTTCCACTTTTTTCCAGAAAAAAACCAGGGAAAAATCTTAAAAATTCCTTGCTATTTTAAAACAAATGTAATAAGATTAAAGCAGAAGTGGCGGAAAGTGGGTTTAAGTGGAATGAAGTGGTAAAAAAGTGGTGACCCATGGGACGCGAGGGATGACAGGAGAAAAGGATGTTTATTGGAGAGTACAGTCATACGATTGATGCAAAAGGCCGTCTGATCGTACCATCCAAATTCCGGGAGCAGCTGGGCGAGGAGTTCGTTGTGACAAAGGGATTGGATGGCTGTCTCTTCGTGTACGAAAATTCGGAATGGAAATCTTTTGAAGAAAAGCTCCACGCCCTTCCTCTTACCAATGCCAACGCGAGAAAATTTACAAGATTTTTCCTGGCCGGCGCCAGCGCTTGTGAGTTGGATCGCCAGGGACGGATCCTGATTCCGGCCGTTTTGAGAGAGTTTGCGAAGCTGGAAAAGGACGTTGTCCTGGTGGGAGTCGGAAGCCGGATCGAGATCTGGAACAAGTCCATATGGAATGAAAAGAACGTATATGACGATATGGATGAGATCGCAGAGAATATGGAAGGACTTGGCATATGATGTTTGAGCATAAATCCGTGCTTTTAAAGGAAACGGTGGACAGCCTGGATATCAAGCCCGGCGGAATTTACGTGGACGGGACCTTAGGCGGCGGAGGACATGCTTTTGAGGTATTGAGCCGTCTTAACGGAACCGGCCGCTTGATCGGGATCGATCAGGATGAAGCGGCGATCCGGGCGGCGGGAGAGCGGTTATCCCGTTTTGGAGACAGGGTAACGATTGTAAGAGACAACTACAGGAACATTGACGATGTGCTTAAGAGGCTGGGAATCGGCCGGGTAGACGGGATCTATCTGGACCTGGGGGTTTCCTCTTACCAGCTGGATACGGCGGACCGGGGCTTTACTTACCGGGAGGACGCCGCCCTCGATATGAGGATGGATCAGAGAGGTTCTCTGACGGCGGCGGACGTGGTGAACGAGTATTCAAAAGAAGAGCTGACCCGGATCCTAAGGGATTACGGGGAGGAACGGTTCGCGGGAAAGATCGCGGAGAAAATCGTAAAAGCCAGGGAGGATCACAGGATCGAAACGACGGACGAGCTGGTGGAGCTAATTAAGGCGGCGATTCCGGTAAAGATGCGCACCGGAGGCGGACATCCGGCAAAAAGAACCTTCCAGGCGATCCGGATCGAAGTGAATCAGGAACTTCAGGTTTTACAGGATTCCATCGATACGATGATCGGGCTTTTAAAGCCGGGCGGACGGCTGTCGATCATTACCTTCCATTCTTTGGAGGACCGGATCGTAAAAAATGGATTCCGCATCAATGAACATCCATGTATCTGCCCGCCGGATTTTCCGGTCTGTGTCTGCGGGCGGAAAAGCCGGGGAACGGTGGTAACGAAAAAACCGGTGGTTCCGTCAAAGGAAGAGCTGGCTGAAAATCACCGCTCCAAAAGCGCAAAGCTCCGCGTGTTTCAGCGGGCGGAGGATGAAACGTAGATTTGAAATGATTGTTTTGGAATAGAAGGGAGAGAGGACATATGGCAGCAGCGAAAAGCCGGAGAAGAGAAACGCCTTACAGAGCCGGTACTCCATATGTATCCGGAACGGCAGCAAGAAAGCTTGCCGCGGTAAGGGAGCCGCAGAGCCAGCTGGAACGGCCGGTCCGCCAGGAAAAAACGAACCGGGTCAGCGCGGTGACGATCCGCAGGAACCGGGAAAAAGCGCTGCAGATGGATCTGCCGTATGTGATCGCGCTTACGGCGGCGGTTGTGTGCGCTCTTTATCTGTGTGTAAATTACCTTCAGCTTCAGTCCTCGATCACGGCGAAGTTAAAGAATATCGAGACGCTGGAGAAGGAGATCGAGACCTTAAAGACAAATAACGACGCGTTGGAAACCAGGATCGAAACTTCCGTGGATCTGGACTATGTTTATCAAGTAGCGACTGAGGAACTTGGAATGGTTTATGCCAATAAGGATCAGGTGCGCCTGTATGACAAGACAGAAAGCGAGTATGTAAGACAATATGAAGACATCCCGGAACAGTAACGGCGGAAACAAGCGAATATTCACACGGTTCATGCAAGAAAAGCTGGCAGTCACGTTTCTCGTGACGATGCTGGCTTTATTTGGACTTGTGGTTGTTTTATACCAGATGATAGAGGAAAACAACGAGGATTATACCCAGATTGTCCTGCGCCAGCATTCCTCCTATGACAGCCGGACGCTGCCCTACAGACGGGGAGACATCGTGGACCGGAACGGAACCTATCTGGCCACCAGCGAGATGGTCTATAACCTGATCATCGATCCCAATCAGATCAATCAGCGCAGGGACAATTACCTGGAGCCGACGGTGACGGCTCTCTGCGAGGTATTTGGATACGACAGGACGGAAATCACGAATCTGATCGACGAAAACGCGGATTCCTACTATATTCCTTATGAAAAGCAGCTTTCCATGGACCAGAAGGAGGCGTTTGAGGCCAAGGCGGATGAGCTGAACGAGGCCTATGCCGCGTCGGGAAGCCGGAACCGGGTCAAGGGCGTCTGGTTTGAGCAGGAGTACCGGAGGGTTTATCCGTACAATTCTCTGGCCTGCAACGTGGTGGGCTTTTCTTTTGACAATGGAAATCAGGGAAGCGGCGGGATCGAGCAGTATTACAACGACCAGCTGATCGGGACCAACGGGCGCGAGTACGGATATCTGGACGATGAGTCCAACATGGAGCGGGTGATCAAACCGGCGGAAAACGGCAATACCATCGTCTCTACCATCGACGCCAACGTACAGAAGATCGTAGAAAAATATATTGACGAGTGGATGGCCGGGATCGGAAGCCAGACGGCGGCGGTAATCGCCATGGATCCGAGGAACGGAGAAATTCTGGCCATGGCCACCAACCGGCGGTACGACCTTAATAATCCCAGGGATTTAAGCGGCTACTATACCCAGGCGGAAATCGACGCCATGACCGAGGAGGAGCAGAGCGAGGCGTGGAACCAGCTGTGGAGAAACTTCTGCGTCAGCGACAGCTTTGAGCCTGGTTCCCCATCCAAGGCGATGACGGTCGCGGCCTGCCTGGAGGAGGGCGTCGTAAGCCCCAATTCCACCTTTGTCTGCGACGGCGGCTATGAAGTGGGCGGCTACCGGATCCGGTGCGTCAGCCGCATGGGACACGGAACCATCGACTTGGCCCATACGCTGATGCTTTCCTGCAACGACGCCATGATGCAGATGTCGGCGGCGTTGGGCGTGGATCGGTTTACCAAGTATCAGGCGCTGTTCGGCCTGGGGCAGAAAACCGGCATCGATCTTCCCGGCGAGGCGGATACCTCGGGACTGATTTACACGGCGGAAAATATGGGGCCGACGGACCTGGCCTGCAATTCCTTCGGACAAACCTATAACTGTACCATGGTGCAGATGGCGGCCGCGTTAAGCTCGATTATCAACGGCGGCTCCTACTATGAGCCTCATGTAGTGAAGCAGATCTTAAATGAACAGGGCGCGGTGGTGAAAAACGTGGACCCGGTTCTGGTTCGGGAGACGGTTTCTCAGTCCACCAGCGATTTCATCTGCGAGGCGCTGTTCCAGACGGTGGAAAGCGACGACGGAACCGGTAAGGCCGGCCGGGTTGCCGGCTATAAGGTAGGCGGAAAGACGGGAACGGCCCAGAAGATCCCCCGCTCCGCAGAAAATTATCTCCCTTCCTTCGCGGGCTTCGCGCCGGCGGACGATCCCCAGATCCTGGTGTATGTCGTGATCGATACGCCGAATCTCCCGGGACAGGAGCAGGCCCACAGCACCTTTGCGACGGAGGTGTTCCAGAAGATCCTGACGGAAGTTCTTCCTTACTTGAATATCTTCCCGGATATCGATGTGGCGGCGCCGGAGGACGAGAGCCTGGCAGAACAGGGCGAAGGAATCGTAAACCAGAACGAAGGCGGCTTAGAGCCGACGGAAGGCGCCGGAGAAACCGGAGACGGGACCTCCGGAGAAACCCAGAGCGGAGAAGCCGGAGAGACGATGGAACCGGCTACGGATGAAAACGGGGAGACGATCCCCATGGAGACGGAGAATCCAGGCGAAGAGGTGATCCCCTATGAGGGCGGTCTGGGACTGCCTGACAGTATGCCTGGAGGCTCAGTGATCGAGCCGATGCCTGGGGACGCTCAGATCATGGAAGCGCCCGGCCCAGGGGAACAAAGCCCCGGAGGTGTTGAGTCCGGCGGGACCGGATCCGCCGGCGGTGAATCCGGCAGGTTGGAATCCGGCGGGGCACAGTCCCAGGGCGCGGGAACCGAAGGGCCGGGATCCGGGGACGCCGGCTTGGGAGAAGCAGGAAACGCCGGAGACGAATAATTCCGGACCATCTTAATATAATGAATAACAAATGTCCATGAGGACGGGATGGCAATGGCCCTGTTTCTGGCGCGTCATAAACGAAAGATCCTGACGGCGGCTTTGATCCTGGCGCTGATGCTTGCGGGTCTCTGCGGCCAGCTGGGATACTTGATGATTTTCCGGTCGGAGCATTACAGCGAACGGGCAAAAGAGCTTCATGAGCGGGAGCGGACCATCAAGGCGGCCAGGGGCGAGATCCGGGACCGGAATGGGACGGTGATCGCGGCCAACCGGACGGTCTGCACCGTTTCCGTGATCCACAGCCAGGTTTCGGAGCCGGAGAAGGTGATCGGCGCGCTCTGCGCCGAACTGGGGCTTCCCCAGGAGGAGGTCAAAAAAAAGGTGGAAAAACGCTCCTCCCGCGAGATCATCAAGACCAATGTGGCCAAGGAAACGGGAGACCGGATCCGAAGCTACGGCCTGTCGGGGATCAAGGTGGACGAAGATTATAAACGGTATTATCCCTACGGCAGCATGGCCTCCAAGGTGCTGGGATTTACAGGCGCGGATAATCAGGGGATCATCGGCTTGGAGGTCATGTATGAGTCGGTTTTAAAGGGAACGGACGGGACGCTTCTGACGCCGGCCGACGCCAGGGGCATCGAACTGGAGGACGCGGGAGAGGAGCGGATCGAACCGGTTCCGGGGAACACGCTGACGGTGAGTCTGGATGTAAACATTCAGAAATACGCGGAGCAGGCGGCCTATCAGGTAATGGAGCAGAAGGGCGCCAAGGCCGTTTCGATCATTATTATGGATCCCAGGAACGGCGAGATTTACGCCATGGTCAACGCCCCGGAATTTGACCTTAACGATCCTTTTTCCCTGACGCGGGATACGGCCCCCTGGGAGGCGGCGGAAGAGCCGGAGAACGCGGAAGCGCTTGCCGGGATAGGAGCGCCGGAGACAGCGGAAGCACTTGCCGGGCAAGAAGCGCAGGAGAACGCGGACGGATCCGCAGAAGCAGGAGTGCAGGCGGCGCTGAACCAAATGTGGCGGAACCGCTGCATCAACGATACGTATGAACCAGGTTCGACCTTTAAGATCATAACGGCGGCCGCCGGATTGGAGCAGGGCGCCGTAAGTCTTACGGATCGTTTTTTTTGTCCGGGTTTCCGGATTGTGGAGGACCGGAGGATCCGCTGTCATAAAACGGGCGGCCACGGTTCCGAGACCTTCCTCGAGGGAGCGATGAATTCCTGCAACCCGGTGTTTATCGACGTGGGACAGCGGCTGGGAGCGGAGGCGTTTTACCACTATTTTGAACAGTTTGGGCTCCTGGAAAAGACCGGGATCGATCTTCCGGGCGAGGCGGCCACGATCATGCACAAAAAGGAAAACATCGGATTGGTGGAGCTGGCGACCATTTCCTTCGGCCAGTCCTTCCAGATCACGCCGATCCAGCTGATCACCACCGCTTCTTCGATCATCAACGGCGGGAACCGGATCACGCCTCATCTGGGCTTAAGTATAAGTAAAAGCGACGGTTCTTCCTATAAAAAGCTGGAATATCCGGTGCGCTCCGGAATCGTTTCCAAAGAAACCAGCGCCTCCATGCGTTATATTTTAGAGCAGGTTGTCGCGGAGGGAAGCGGGAAGAAGGCGGCGGTTGCCGGCTTCCGGATCGGCGGGAAAACCGCCACTTCGGAAAAGCTTCCCAGAAGCTTGAAAAAATATATTTCCTCCTTTATCGGCTTCGCGCCGGCAGACGATCCCCAGGTGATCGCGCTCATTACCATCGATGAGCCTGTGGGCGTTTATTACGGCGGGACCATCGCTGCTCCCGTAATTGGGGATATTTTCAAGAATATTCTGCCTTATCTGGAAATTCAATTTCAAGAAGGTTGCGATTGATTATTCCGGGAAAAGGACTTATACTATTTCTACGTGTACATAAAAGATAGAGGTGCAGCATGGTAAACGAAACAATCCTGGCGGTTATTATCGCCTTTGCGATCAGCGCGGCGCTCTGCCCGGTGGTGATCCCATTTCTCCATAAATTAAAATTCGGCCAGCAGGTCCGGGACGACGGCCCTCAGGCCCATTTGAAAAAGCAGGGGACGCCGACGATGGGCGGACTGATCATCCTGACCAGCATTGTGATCACATCCCTTTTTTATCTTAAGGATTACCCGCGGATCATCCCAGTCCTGTTTGTGACCGTGGGATTTGGGATCATTGGGTTTCTGGACGATTACATCAAGATCGTCATGAAGCGCTCGGAGGGTTTAAACCCGAAGCAGAAGCTGATCGGACAGATCATTATCACCGGGATCTTTGCCTGCTATCTTTTGACCTCAAAGGATGTGGGAACCGAAATGCTGATCCCGTTTACCGGAGGCTTTGAGGACGGTTATTATCTGGATCTGGGCTGGCTTTTTGTTCCCGCGCTCTTTTTTATTGTTCTGGGAACGGACAACGGCGTAAACTTTACCGATGGGCTGGACGGACTCTGTACCAGCGTGACGATCCTGGTGGCTACCTTTTTTACGGTGGTGGCGCTGGGGGAACGAAGCGGGATCAGTCCCATTACAGGAGCCGTAGTGGGAAGCCTTTTAGGGTTTCTTCTATTCAATGTATATCCGGCCCGGGTTTTTATGGGAGATACCGGCTCTCTGGCGTTGGGCGGCTTTGTGGCGTCAAGCGCTTTTATGATGCAGATGCCGATTTTTATCGCGATCGTGGGACTCATCTATCTGGTAGAGGTGCTGTCCGTAATTATTCAGGTGGCGTATTTTAAGAAGACCGGCGGAAAACGGATTTTCCGGATGGCGCCGATCCATCATCATTTTGAGCTGGGCGGCTGGTCGGAAACCAGGGTGGTTGCCGTATTCTCGATCATAACGGCGATTCTCTGCCTGATTGCTTACTTAGGATTATAGGAGGCGAAAGCATGTCACAGAAAGTATTGGTAGCTGGCTCCGGGATCAGCGGGATCGCGGCGGCAAAGCTTCTTTTGGCCCAGGGCGGCGAAGTGGTTTTATATGACGGAAACACAGGGCTTTCCGCGGAGGAGCTGAAAAAGAAATTCGACAAGGACGCGAAGGTTACGGTCCTTTTGGGAGAACTGAAAAAGACGGATCTTTCGGGAGTGGAGCTGTGCGTGATCAGCCCGGGAATCCCTCTGGACGCGCCCTTTGTGGCGGTTTTAGACGAGGCGAAGATCCCGATCTGGAGTGAGATCGAGCTTGCCTACCACTGCTCCAAGGGAAAACTGGCGGCGATCACGGGAACCAACGGAAAGACGACGACGACCGCGCTTACAGGCGAGATCATGAAGCGCCATTTTGAAAGTGTTTTTGTGGTGGGCAATATCGGCGAGCCTTATACGGCCCATGCGCTGGAGACCACCGATGATTCGGTGGTGGTGGCGGAGGTTTCCAGCTTCCAGCTGGAGACGATCATGGATTTCCATCCCAACGTGTCGGCGATCACCAATATTACGCCGGATCA
This sequence comes from Candidatus Copromonas avistercoris (nom. illeg.), assembly GCA_018713185.1. Lineage (GTDB taxonomy): Bacteria > Bacillota > Clostridia > Lachnospirales > Lachnospiraceae > Copromonas > Copromonas avistercoris. The sequence goes on from DVFQ01000121.1 coordinate 8,000, forward strand.
TCTGGACCGCCATAAGACCATGGAGGGCTATATCCAGGTAAAAGAGGGGATCACCAGGAACCAGACGGAGGAGGACAGCTGTGTCTTAAATTATGACGATCCGATCCTGCGTGCCTTTGGGGAAACCTTAAAGTGCAAGGTCCTGTATTTCAGCCGCAGGGAAAAGCTGGAAACCGGTGTTTTCATGGACGGAGATCAGATCGTTTACCGTCATGACCGGAAAACGGAGCCGATCCTGGATGTGAAGGAGCTTCAGATCATCGGCGGTCATAATCATGAAAACGTAATGACGGCTGCGGCCATCGGAATCCTGATGGGCGTATCCACAAAGGAGATCCGGGAAGCCTGCCTGGCCTTTAAGGCGGTGGAGCATCGGATCGAGTTTGTCCGCGAACGGTTCGGAGTTACCTACTATAACGACTCCAAGGGAACCAATCCGGACGCGGCGATCCAGGCGATCAAAGCGATGCCGGGGCCGACGCTCCTGATCGCGGGCGGCTACGACAAACACTCCGAATATGATGAGTGGATCGAAAGCTTTGACGGCAAGGTGCGGTATCTGGTGCTGATCGGCCAGACCAGGGACAAGATCGCCGAGTGCGCCAAGCGCCACGGAATTACCGATATTATGTACGCCGAGGATATGCAGGAGGCGGTTCAGGTCTGCGCCTCTTACGCCAACGCCGGAGATTACGTCCTGCTTTCCCCCGCCTGCGCAAGCTGGGGAATGTTTAAGAATTATGAGGAACGGGGACGGATCTTTAAAGAATGCGTGAACAGCCTGTAGCGCTTTGAAATAAAGAAGCGGAAACGTCCGTTATTGAGAGGAAAGGAGGACCAGGATGGCACGTGCCCATGCGCAGACAAGGACGCCCAAGGTTCCGGTCCGGGATCAGACCCGCATCCAGGGGGAGGCCCAGCCGAAGAAGAAGCGTCCCCGCCGGTTTTATGATTACAGCCTGCTGTTTACCATTATTTTCCTGACGGTATTCGGCCTGATCATGATCTACAGCTCCAGCTATTACAATGCCCAGGTAAACGGCCAGCCTCCGTCCTATTATATGGTCCGCCAGGCGCAGATCGCCTTTGCCGGCTTCGTGATGATGCTGGTGATCTCCAAAATGAACTATCACTTTTTCGCGAGGTTCACCATTCCGGCCATTGTGGTGTCCTACGTTTGTATGCTGCTGGTGAATTTTACCAGCCTGGGCATCGAGGTCAACGGAAAGAAGCGGTGGCTGGGAACCCGGTCGCTGCGGATCCAGCCGGCAGAGCTGGTCAAGGTTACGGTGATCCTGGTTTTGGCGGTGATGATTACCAAGCTGGGGAAAAAGATCAACGAATGGCGGGTCTGGGGAATGTTAGCGGCATTGATCGGACCGCTGGCCCTTCTGGTAACGGCCAACAACCTAAGTTCCGGTATTATTATCGTCGGCATCGCGTTCGTAATGATGTTTGTGGCCTGCAAACGGAAGTGGCCCTTTGTCTTGACGGCGGCGCTGATCGCGGCGGTGATCCTGTTTGCCGAACCGGTGGCTTTGGCGCTGGAGCAGGTGGGGATCCTCCATGAATATCAGCTGGAGCGGATCCTGGTCTGGAAGGAACCGGAGGCCTACGCCCAGGACGGCGGCTTCCAGGTGCTTCAAGGACTTTACGCCATTGGCTCAGGCGGCCTCCTTGGAAAAGGGCTGGGACAGAGTATCCAGAAGCTCAGCTTCCTTCCCGAGCCCCAGAACGACATGATTTTCGCCATTATCTGCGAGGAGCTGGGATTGTTTGGCGCGGTTTCCGTGATCCTGATCTTTTTGTTTATGCTGTACCGGTTCATGGTGATCGCCGGCAACGCGCCGGATCTGTTCGGCGCCCTTTTGGTGGTCGGGGTAATGGCCCATATCGCCATCCAGGTGGTTTTAAATATCGCGGTTGTTACCAACGTGATCCCCAATACGGGAATTACTCTTCCGTTTATCAGCTACGGTGGCACCTCCGTCTTATTTTTGATGATCGAAATGGGAATGGTTTTGAGCGTTTCCAATCAGATCCGGCTGGAAAGCTAGGCGGCCGGGACTGGAAAACGCCAGGCGGCTGGAGCTAGAAAAGTCGGCTGGCCGGAACTGGCGGAAAGGAAAAACGGGAACCGGACATTCTCCCCCTGCATAAGATACGGTATAGCTTTTTTCTGGGGGGATCGGCTTGTCCGCGATACAGGTGCAGGGGCTTTTGCCGTTAAATGGAAGGATCCAGATCCAAGGCTCAAAAAACGGGGTGCTGCCCCTGATGGCGGCGGCGCTTTTGGGGCGGGGCGTGACGGTGCTCCGCCGTGTTCCCCGGATTTCCGATGTAAGGATCATGGCGGATATCCTGAGATATTTAGGATGCCGGGTCAGCTTGGAAAAGGACTGCGTGACGATCGACGCTTCGGCGCTTTGCAGGAACCAGATCCCCAGAACCTATGCGGGGAAGATGCGTTCCTCCTGCCTCCTTTTAGGACCTCTGCTTGCCAGACTGGGAGAGGCGGTGATCGCTTATCCCGGCGGCTGCGTGATCGGAAAGCGGCCCATCGATTTCCATATTCATGCGCTGGAGCGGCTGGGAGCCGGATTTAAGGAGCAGAACGGCTGGATCACGGCCAAGGCCGCGGCGAAATCTGGGCGGCTTTTTGGTACCTGGATCGTATTTCCCTATCCCAGCGTCGGCGCGACGGAGAACGCGCTGTTGGCCTCGGTTCTGGCGGAGGGGACGACCATCCTTTTAAACTGCGCCATGGAGCCGGAAATCGAAGAACTCTGCCGGTTCCTGATCAAAATGGGGGCTAGGATCCGCGGCGCGGGCGGCCCGGAGCTGGTGATCGAAGGAAAAGAGCAGCTGGAAGCCTGCGAATTTGATCTGCGGGGGGACCGGATCTGCGGAGGAACTTATTTGGCGGCGGCCATGACCGCCGGCGGGGACGTGACGGTTTCGGGCGTCCGTCCGGGTGATCTGAGAGAGCCTCTGAAAGCAATGAGGCGGATGGGAGCCAGGATCCAGGCGGATGAGGAAAAGCAGGAGATCCGGCTGGTGATGGAAAAGCGGCCGGAGCCGGTGCGGCTGGAAACGGGGCCTTATCCCATGTTTCCTACGGACCTTCAGTCCATCCTTCTGGCGGCGGCCTGTACGGCCAATGGAAAAAGCCGGATCCGGGAAGCGGTGTTTGAAGCCCGGTTTGAGGCGGCCAAAGAGATGCGGCAGTTTGGAGCCGGGATCATGATTGAAAAAGATACGGTTTTTGCGGAAGGACGCTATCCGTTAAGGCCGGCCGTTGTGAAGGCGCCGGATCTGCGGGGCGGCGCGGCCCTTGTGCTGGCGGCATTGGCGGCGGAGGGAGAGAGCCGGATCGCGGATTCCGGGTATATAAAAAGAGGATATGAGGATATCTGCCGGGATCTTCGCATGCTGGGCGCGGATGTGCGGGAAATCGGACCGGGCGATGAGACGGCGGCAGAGGGAAAGAGATACAGGTGATGGAGATGAGAAGACGAAGAGGACGCGGCGGATATGGACTTTACAGACGCAGAAGGCGGGGGAAGAAGATCGGGCTGGTGCTGGGAGTGGTGTTTGGCCTTCTTCTTCTGATCGCCGTTCTTTTGTTTTCTGTGCGGATCACGGAGATCGAGGTAAGCGGAAACCAACATTATACCAAGGAACAGATCATCGATTTGATCTTTAGTGAACGGTGGTCGGATAATTCCGCTTATTGCTATTATGAGAACCAGTTCCGGGAGCATAAGTCGATCCCCTTTATCGAAGAATATACCATTGAGTTTAAAAGCCCCACGAAGGTGGAGATCGTGGTGTTTGAAAAGAGCGTAGTGGGCTACGTGTCGGACATGAGCAGCTATATGTATTTTGATAAGGATGGCATTATCGTGGAAAGCTCTTCGGAGCAGCTTCCCGGCGTGCCGTGGGTAACGGGCCTGGAATACGGACATATCGTCCTCCATCAGCCGCTGCCGGTGGCCGATCAGGAAATCTTCGAGGAGATCCTGAATCTGACCCAGGTGCTTTCCTTAAATGAGGTCGAGGTGGACGAGATCCATTATAACAGCTTCGGAGAAGCGGAGCTGTCCATCGGCGGGATCAAGGTGGAGCTGGGAGATTCGTCGGAAATCAATGGAAAGATCGCGGAATTAAGGGATATTCTTCCAGAGCTGGAAGGACTTTCCGGCACCCTGTATCTGGATACCTACGACGCGGCTAATTCCAGTCCGACCTATACGTTCCGCAAGGAACCGCAGGAATCTTAGGCGGATTTCGCGGCCGGGCAGGGAAAGAAAATTAAAGCTTTATTTAAAAAATTAGTGGTTGATATTTTCATAAAAATCAAATATGATATATGTTAGACCAGCGAGTGATGAATACAGAAAAAAGATCATAATAGAAATCAGGACGAGAGGGAGAAGGAGGAGACAGTCTTGTTGGAGATTAAGATAAATGAGGCGGAGAATTCCGCGAGAATTCTTGTAATCGGCGTAGGCGGCGCCGGAAATAACGCGGTGAACCGCATGGTAGAAGAGAATATTATGGGTGTCGAATTTATCGGCATTAATACGGACAAGCAGGCGCTTCAGTTCTGTAAGGCTCCGACGGCGATGCAGATCGGCGAGAAGCTGACCAAGGGACTCGGCGCTGGCGCGAAGCCGGAGATCGGCGAAAAGGCGGCGGAAGAGAGCCAGGAGGAGATCGCCCAGGCAATGAAGGGCGCGGACATGGTGTTCGTAACCTGCGGTATGGGCGGCGGAACCGGAACAGGAGCCGCGCCGGTGATCGCGAGGATTGCCAAGGATATGGGAATTTTAACGGTGGGCGTTGTGACGAAGCCCTTCCGTTTCGAGGCGAAGCAGCGGATGAACAATGCCCTGGAGGGAATTGAGAATCTGAAAAACTCCGTCGATACCCTGATTGTGATCCCCAACGACCGTCTTCTTGAGATCGTTGACAGAAGAACGACGATGCCGGACGCTTTAAAGAAAGCGGACGAGGTTCTTCAGCAGGCAGTGCAGGGAATTACGGATCTGATCAATGTTCCTGGCCTGATCAACCTGGATTTCGCGGATGTCCAGACCGTTATGACGGATAAGGGCATCGCTCATATCGGAATCGGAAAGGCCAAGGGCGACGAGAAGGCCCTGGAGGCTGTAAAGCAGGCGGTATCCAGCCCGCTTCTGGAAACGACCATCGAGGGCGCTTCCCATGTAATTATCAATATCTCGGGCGATATCAGCCTGATCGAGGCCAACGAGGCCGCCAGCTATGTACAGGAGCTGGCTGGCGACGACGCTAATATTATCTTCGGCGCGATGTACGATGAAAACGCGGAGGATGAGGCGACGATTACGGTAATCGCTACCGGCCTGGACGCTCACGGAGCCAATACTCCGGTGGAGCGGGCAATGAAGGATTTTACAAATTATAAGCCCAAGATGCCGGCTTCTCTCCAGAAACCGGCGGCAGCTCCGGCTCCGGCGGCTTCCAAATCGCCGAAAGAAGCCGCGGCTACGGCTCCTCAGTTAAATATTCCCGCCGGAACCCCTGTTTACCGTCCAGCGCAGAAAGAAACCCAGATCAATATTCCGGATTTCTTGAAGAACCGCAGATAGGACAAGTCTGTTTTATCTTTTTCATCAGGATACAAAGGGGGCGGATTTCGTCCGTCCCCTATCTTTTTCGACACGCTTCTTTCCATCGAAGGAGAGCGGCGTGCGGATCTTATGCTTCTTTTATTTTCATATTTTTTCACATTTTTATTTTTTCACTTTTTAAATTTCTATCGTTTTCATTTGCAATGTCTTTCTATCACGGCGGATCTTGTTTGAGGTCTTCGTCTGTTCTTCGTTTGCGAAGGATCTTATCACCGGTTTCCGGTTCTGTCAGCTTCTCTTGTTTTTTCAAAGAAAATGGAAAAAAGGGCGATAAATAACGGGTGTTCTCTCCTTGGTTTTGACAAAATCCGAAGGGCTGTCTGGCTATAATTATGGCTGGATCGCTGGAAAGGTACAGGCAAAGGAGATGGGCTCCTTGGATTATGTTTGGTATGCGGATGTTTTTTTCCTGACGGAGCTTCTTAGGAATTACTTTCTTCTTTTCCTGACGGCAGTTTTTGAGAGAAGAAATCCGTTCCGGTTCCGACTGATCCTGGCGGCTGCGGCAGGAAGCTTTGGCAGTATTCTTTTTTGGCTGCTTCCGGTTCTTCGGCAGCCGGTCTGTATTCCGGTGGCTGCGGCTGCTTTGGGGAGTCTTATGGTTTTTCTGGCGTTTCCCATCAACGGTAAAAGGGTCGCGGTCCGGCTTTTGGGCTTCCTTTTTGCGTCGGCCGCCGTTATGAGCGGCGGACTTTCCTTTTTTCGGCAGTTTTTTTATTTGACGGAGCTGGAAAGCTTGCTTTGCATGGGAGCGGTCATGGCTGGTCTGGCGGCCTTTTTTTGGGCGGCAGCCCAGAGCCGGAGACTGGGGACGCTTCGGTATCCGGTGCGTCTTTATTACCGGGGCAAAGAAAAGGAATTTATGGCTCTTGCGGATTCCGGAAACCGACTGCGGGAGCCGGTGACCGGAAAGCCGGTCAGCGTCATTTCCTATGAGGACTGCCAGGGGTTCTGCGATACGCTTTCGGCTGTATTTTGTATCCCATACCGCTCCGTGGGAAAGGAACAGGGGATGCTGACGGGGATCGTCTTTGAACGGATGGAGATTTTCCGGGATTCCGGGGTGCTTACGGTTGAAAAGCCGGTGGTGGCCGTCGCCAGGGAGCCGCTTTCGGCCGACGGGAGCTTTACCATGCTGCTGCCGGAGGAATTGGTCATATGAGGAGGAGAGGTTTATGATTATCAAGATTTCGATCCCAAACCGGATCAAGCTGAAAAAGGTCGCCAGCCTGCGGGCGGTATTCTGGCCGAAGGAAGGCGAGATCCATTATATTGGAGGGGCCGACGTGCTTCCGGCGCCGCTTTCGGCCGCGGAGGAGACGGAGACGCTGGCCCGCTTTGGAACAGAAGGGGAGAAGGAGGCCAAGTCCCGCCTGATCGAGCATAATCTGCGCCTTGTGGTGTACATAGCAAAAAAATTCGACAATACCAGCGTGGGCGTCGAAGATTTGATCTCCATCGGGACCATCGGCTTGATCAAGGCGATCAATACGTTTAATCCCGCGAAAAATATCAAGCTGGCGACGTACGCGTCCAGGTGCATTGAAAACGAGATTTTAATGTATCTGCGCAGAACCAGCAAAACCCGGCTGGAGGTTTCCATCGACGAGCCTTTAAACGTGGACTGGGACGGGAACGAACTGCTGCTTTCCGACATCCTGGGAACCGAGGAGGATGTGATTTCCAAGAACATGGAGGCGGAGATCGAACGGGATCTTTTGAAAAACGCCATCGAGCATTTAAGTCCCAGGGAAAAGCGGATCGTCGAACTGCGTTTCGGCCTAAAGGACGCGGAGGGAGCGGAGATGACCCAGAAGGAGGTGGCGGATCTGATGGGGATTTCCCAATCCTATATTTCCAGATTGGAAAAAAAGATCATGAAACGGCTGAAAAAGGAGATCGTACGTTTCGAGTAAGACGTTCTTACCAAAAATTCATTGACAGTTTCCCCAGTTTTGTACTTCCATTTCAAAAAGAAATAAGGTAGAATGGAGCATGACGAGACGAAGAACAGATAGAGAAATCGGGAATTTTCTGCGGCGGAGGCCACAGAAGAGAAAGGGGAAACTTTATGAAAATTGCGGTGGTGACGGACAGCAACAGCGGGATCACTCAGAAGCAGGGAGAAGAGATGGGGATTTCGGTTGTCCCTATGCCGTTTATGATCGATGGCGAAACATATTTTGAAGATATTACGCTGACGCAGGAGGAATTTTATCACAGGCTGGAGCGGAATGCGGACATTTCCACTTCCCAGCCGTCGCCGGAGACGGTGACGAAGCTTTGGGACCGTCTGCTTTCCGATCATGACCAAGTGGTCCATATTCCCATGTCCAGTGGCCTTTCCAGCTCCTGTGAAATGGCGATGGCGATGGCGGCCCAGGAGCCTTATGAGGGCCGGGTTTTCGTGGTAGATAATCAGCGGATTTCCGTAACCCAGTACCAGTCGGTGCGGGACGCGCTGATGCTGATTGGTCAGGGAGCGGACGGGGCGCAGATCAAAAAGCGGCTGGAAGAGACGGCGAAGGATTCCGTTATTTTTATTACAGTGGATACGCTGAAATATCTGAAAAAGGGAGGGCGGATCACGCCGGCGGCCGCGGCCTTGGGCACGCTTTTAAAGATCAAGCCGGTTTTGATCATCCTGGGTGAGAAGCTGGACGCTTACGCGAAAGCGAGAACGGTAAAGCAGGCCAAATCCGTGATGCTGACGGCGATCCAAAAGGAGTTGGAAACCAGGCTCCATGACGGGGAATGCCGCAGGTGCCATCTGGCGATCGCCCATACCAACAATGAAGAGGCGGCCCTGGAATTTAAGAAGGAAGTGGAGGAACGGTATCCTTACGCGGATGTGATCATGGCTCCGCTGTCCTTAAGCATCGCCTGCCACATTGGCCCTGGAAGCCTTGCGGTAACGGCGACGAGAAAGATGGATGAGGAATATGAAGAAGATCACGGAGCGGTTTAGGCAGTTTTACGGGAAGCACACGCCCAGCGTCAAGCTTCCGATGGTGGCGGCCGCGCTGATCTTCTGCATGATCCCGCTGTTGATCCAGAGCCGGGTGTTATCCAGCTCTTCCAGGCAGCAGCAGATCGACCGGCGGATCATCGACGTCCAGAACCAGTGCCAGATTTTAAGCAACAAGATGTCCAGGGGAAGCTATCTGACCAACTCTGTCGTCGATAACGCCTCCCTGGACTCGGAGCTTTCTACGCTTGCGGATATTTTTAACGGGCGGATCCTGATCGTGAATTCCGGCTTCCGGGTCGTCAGGGATACGTTTTCTCTTTCGGAAGGCAAGATTTGTATTTCGGAGGAGGTGATCCGCTGTTTCCAGGGCGAAAGCACCAACCGATACGATACCAAGCGTCATTATTTTATCCTGGCAATCCCGATCCCGGAATATGTCCAAAGTACCGGCGGCTTTACCGCGGGGAAAACGGCGGGGGTCATGCTGGTGACCGCCTCCACGGAGAGCATGTTTGAGCTGGAGGAAAGCCTCAACGACCGGGCGGCTCTTTACCAGCTGATGATCTTTGTCGTACTGTCCATTGTGATCTTTTCCGTGGTGCATCTTTTGATCCGGCCCTTTGAGCGGCTGGTGGCTTCCGTCGGCCATGTGGCGGAGGGAAATCTGGATGAGGATATCGCGGAGGATACGTACCGGGAGACAAAGGAGATTTCCGGCGTGATCAATAAAACGCTGGATAAGCTAAAATCGGTGGAACAGTCCCGTCAGGAGTTTGTATCCAACGTGTCCCATGAGCTTAAGACGCCCATTACCTCGATCCGCGTGCTGGCGGATTCCCTGATGGGAATGGAGGAGGCTCCCAAGGAGCTGTACCAGGAATTTATGCAGGACATTTCGGATGAGATCGACCGGGAGAGCAAGATCATCGACGATCTTTTGAACCTGGTAAAAATGGACAAGGTTTCTCAGGAAAACAGCTTTGCGCCGGTTCAGATCAACGGGCTGGTGGAGATGATCTTAAAGCGGCTGCGTCCCATTGCCAGGAAGCGGAATATCGAGCTGATCTTTGAAAGCATGAGAGAGGTCACGGCGGACATCGACGAGGTGAAGTTTTCCCTGGCGGTCAACAACCTGGTGGAAAACGCGGTAAAGTATAACCGGGAAGACGGATGGGTGCGGGTGACGCTGGACGCGGATCATAAATTCTTTTATTTAAAGGTGGCGGATTCCGGAATCGGGATCCCCAAGGAACTGACGGAACGCGTGTTTGAGCGGTTTTACCGGGTGGATAAGGCCAGATCCAGAGAAACCGGCGGAACGGGGCTGGGACTGGCGATCACGAAAAGCGTCATCCTCCTTCATCACGGAGCGATCCGTGTGGAAAGCACGGAGGGGGAGGGAACGACCTTTACGGTGCGGATCCCCCTGATCTATATTCCGTAGAAAGAGAGGAGACAGGATTTGAATCGAACGAAGCTTTTTTCCCGGACGGTCTTCCTTTTCCTTTTTTGCTGCGCGCTGCTTTTAGGGTGCGCAAAAGGCGGACAGGAGGCCGAAACGGGAACCGCTTATACTATTTTTTATCTGAATGCCGCGGGAAACCAGCTTTCCGGCGCGCAATACCGGACGGAAACGGCCGGGCAGGACGAGCTGATCCAGGAGCTTTTAGGCTGCATGATGCAGGTGCCGCCGGATCTGGACTGCCTGAGCGCGATCCCGGAGCGGATTGAAAAAATTACCTACCGGGTGGAGGAAAACGTCCTTTATCTGTATGCGGACGCCAATTACGCGCTGATGGGAGCGGTGGAGGAAATCCTCTGCAGGGCGGCGCTGGTAAAAACGCTGACGCAGATTCCTGGGATCGATTATCTGAGCATCTACTGCGCCGAGCAGCCGATCACGGACGCGGCGGGGAATCCGGTGGGGATGCTGTCGGCTTCGGACTTCGTGGACAGTATCCGCGATGTCAATTCTTTCGAGAGAACGGAGCTGACGCTGTATTTTGCCAACGAGGCGGGAGACGCCCTGGTAAAAGAAACCCGGACGGTGATGCGAAGCTCCAATACGTCCATGGAGCGGCTGATCATGGAGCAGCTGATCGAGGGTCCGGAGTCGGAGGGAGCTTATCCGACCATTCCCGCGGATGTGAAGCTTTTAAATATTTCCATCAGCGATTCGGTCTGCTCCATCAACCTGGACGCGGCCTTTTTGAACAACACCCTTCCGGTGGCCAACGATATCCCGATCTATTCCATCGTAAATTCCCTCCTGGAGCTTTCCACGGTGAACCGGGTGCAGATCCGGATCAACGGCTCTCAGGACGCGGTGTTTAGGGATCAGATTTCGTTAAATACCACCTTTGAACGGAATTACGAGTATATCGAAGGAGGACAATAGCATAAAAAGACCTTTGCTGTATCTGACAGGGGGACTGGTACTTGGAGAGACGATGGCCCTTTGGATGACGGCGGAGAGGGTGCGATTTTTGGCGGCGGCCGTCCTGCTGATCCTTTGCCTTGCCCTGTGGAAAAAATACGGGGGCGAGGGGAAGGAGAAAGCGGCGGCTGCCGTTTTTGCCGGATTTTTTCTGGGATTTTTCGTGATGGCGTTGGAAACCTGGCGGTTTGAAGGGGAGGGGACGGCCTGGGACGCCTTTAAAGAGGAGGACGCGCGGATCTGGGGACGGGTGGAGGCGATCGAGGAAAGAGAAGACGGGTTCCGGCTGATCCTCGGGGATGTGAAAACCTCCGCGGGGACGAAGATCCGGCGGGTGTTCTGCTATACGGACCAGGCGGAGGGGCTGAAGCTGGGAAGAAGGATCACGGCTTCCGGCGCCGGCGAGGAGCCGGAGGGGGCGGGAAATCCGGGGAGTTTTGATTACCGGCTCTACTGCCGGGGAATGGGGATCGGCGGCGTTTTCTACGCGGAGAGCTATGAGGCGGCGGACGCCCGCGTGGACCGGCTGGCAGAGGCCCTTCGGAATTTGAAAGCGGTCTTTTCCGCCAGGCTGCTAGAAATCGCGCCCCAGGAGGACGCGGGAATTTTAATGGCGGTTCTTTTAGGCGATAAAACCAGGCTGCCGGATCCGGTCTATGAGCTTTACAGAAGGAACGGGATTTCCCATCTTCTTGCCATCAGCGGCCTTCATGTTTCCGTGATCGGCCTGGGGATCTGGAAGGGCTTCCGTAAGGGCGGGGCCGGTTTCTGGGTTTCGGGGCTTCTGGCCTCCGGGATTTTGATCCTCTATGGGAAAATGGTGGGCTTCGGGCCGTCGGTAACGCGGGCGGTTCTTATGGCCTCTCTGTCTTTTTTGGCGAAGGCCTTCGGCAGGACCTATGATCTTCCCTCGGCCCTCTGTGTTCCCTGTTTGATCCTTTTGATCTTCAGACCCTATCTTTTGACCCAGGCCGGGTTCCAGCTTTCCTTTCTGGCCGTGGGCGCCATTTTCTATCCGGGAAGCGTCCTGCTCCGCCTGGCGGGAAAGAGAAAGCTTCTCCAGTCCTTTTTGATCAGTCTTTCGGTGCAGATGGCGACGGGGCCGGTGATCCTGTACCATTCCTTTGAGCTTCCGCCCTATGGAGTGTTTCTGAATCTGGCGGTGATCCCTTTGATGACGTATGTGGCGGTTTCCGGCTTCGCCGGGCTTTTCGGCTCCTTCCTTTGGGAGGCCGGCGGGGCGGCCTTTCTGGGCGGGGCCCATTATGTTCTAAGGTTTTATGAAGGGCTTTGCCTGCTTACGGAGCGGCTTCCCTATTCCAATCTGGTGCTGGGAAGGCCCGCCTTCTGGCAGATGGCCCTTTATTATGGATGCCTGCTGGCGGGAACGCTGGTTTTTTCCCGGGCCCTAAAACGGCCGGGCGTCCGCCGGATGCTTTTCGGCGCTCTTTTCTGGGCGGCGGGATACGTGTTCCTTCTTCCAATCCGTCCGTCGGGACTATTTGTGACCTTCTTGGATGTGGGCCAGGGAGATGGGATTTATCTGGAAGCGGATGGAAGGAATCTTTTGGTGGACTGCGGAAGCTCCTGGGGAAACGAGGTGGGGGAGAACTGCCTGGTCCCGTTTTTAAAGAGCCGCGGCGTGACTCATCTGGACGGGGCGGCGGTGAGCCACGGCGACTGGGACCATGTGAGCGGGATCCGGTATCTGCTGGAATCAGAGGAATCGGGCGTTACCATTGGGACGCTCCTATTAGCCAAGGCCGGAAGCGGGGAGATTTATGAGGAGCTAGCCAGGATGGCCAGAAAACGGGGAAGCGCCGTCCGCTATCTGGAGGCCGGGGACCGGCTGGAGGGGATTTTGGGCCGGGAGGTTTCGGTGGAATGCCTGTACCCGGCCGGGGATTTTTCCAGCGAGGACCGCAATGAGGAGTCGCTGGTGCTGTCGGTGGCCTACGGCGGGTTTTCCATGCTCCTGACGGGAGACGTGGGAATTTCCGGCGAGGAGCAGATGATCGAGGAGGGGAGGCTCCGGCCGGTGACGGTCTTAAAGGCGGGCCACCATGGCTCCTCCACTTCCTCGGGCGAGGACTTTGTCCGCATTCTTAAGCCTTCCTGGGTGATTTTTTCCTACGGCGAGGGCAACCGGTATGGGCATCCCCATGAGGAGGTTGTGGAGCGCTTTCAAGACGCCGGTTCCAGTCTCTTGGGAACGGCCCGGATGGGGGCGATCGAGCTTACAACGGACGGGAAGCGGGTCCGTTTGAAGGGGTACCGGAATTAAGGACGGCGGGGCTTAGGTTTCTTGACAGCCGTCGGGATCTTTGATAAAGTAAGGGGAAAATGAAGGAGAATTTGCAATGGGATTTTCACTGGATATCAGCGTACCGGCTTTGACGGTCTTTCTGCAGGGGCTTTTCAGCTTTTTCTCACCCTGCGTTCTTCCGCTGCTGCCGCTCTATTTAAGCTACTTGACGGGGCAGTCGGAAAAAAGCAGGCTTCGAGGGCTTGTCAATACGGTCTTTTTCGTGATCGGAGTCAGCTTCGCTTTTTTTGTTCTTGGATTGGGCGTATCGGCCCTGGGAATGTTTTTTAGAGGAAATCAGCTGCTGTTCGCGAGGATCGGCGGGGTGCTGGTGATCCTTTTTGGCCTTTATCAGCTGGGGGTATTCGGAACATCCAGCGTTCTCTCAAGGGAGCTTCGCCTTCCGTTCCAGCTGGACGGCGCGGCCATGTCGCCTGCGGCGGCTTTGATCTTGGGCTTTACCTTCAGCTTTTCCTGGACCCCCTGCGTGGGACCGGCGCTTGCCAGCGTTCTTTTGCTGGCCGCGTCGGCTGATACCAAAGCCCATGGATTCCTTCTTATCGGCGTTTATACCCTGGGATTCATTCTGCCGTTTCTTGCGGTGGGGCTGTTTACGTCGGCGCTTCTTGGCGTGTTCCGGAAGTACCGCCGCGGGGTGCAGTACACGGTGAAAGCCGGAGCGGTGCTGATGATCTTCATGGGCGTTCTTATGATAACGGGCCAGATGAATACGGTCAGCGGATATCTGTCGGAGCTTTCCGGAACGGAGAATGTTGGGACAGAGGCTTCCGGGGATGTGACAGCCGGGCCGGAGTCAGCGGAGACGGAGATTCCCGATACGGCGGATGCCTCCGGCGGTGAGAATGCGGGGAACGCGTCCGCTGGGGAATCGGAAGCAGCAGAGGAGCCAGAAGCAGCGGGCGGAGGAGCGGAAGCAGCTTCCGGCGTGCTTCCGGCGATCGACTTTACGCTGACGGACCAGTATGGAAATGAACACACGCTTTCGGATTACAAAGGAAAAACCGTTTTCTTAAATTTCTGGGCGACCTGGTGTCACTGGTGTGTGACGGAGATGGATGATATCCAGATGCTGTATGATGAATACAAGGAAGCCGGAGATGATTCGGTGGTGATCTTAGGGATTGCCGCTCCGGATTACGGCAGCGAGGTTTCCCAAGAGGAAATCACGGCGTTTCTTGAGGAAAACGGGTATTCGTATCCGGTTTTGATGGATGACGGAGGGAATGTGTTTACCAGCTATGGCGTTTATTCCTACCCTACCACGTTTATGTTTAACGCCGACGGAAATGTATTTGGGTACGCTCCGGGCATGCTGACGGAGGAAATGATGAGAAGCATTATTGAACAGACGGAGAGCGGAGTCCGCCAGTAGGAAAGAAGGGAGGAACGGCCGGATGCAGACGTTAAATCAGGATATCAAAGAGCGGCGTTTCCGGCGGGTCTATCTGCTGTTCGGCGAGGAACCGTTCCTTGTAAGCAGCTATAAAAAGCGGCTTAGGGAAGCGATTTCCGGAGACGATACGATGAATTTTAATTATTTCGAGGGAAAATCGCCGGACGTGAAGGAAATCATCAGCCTTGCCGATACGATGCCCTTCTTTGCGGAGCGCCGTCTGATCATGGTGGATGAGAGCGGATTTTTTAAAGGCGCGGCGCCGGAGGAGTTGGCGGACTATATTCCGGAGCTGCCGGAAACCACCTGCCTGGTTTTCTGTGAGAAGGAAGTGGACAAACGGAACCGGCTGTATAAAAAGGTGAAGGAGACCGGCTACGCGGCGGAATTAAATAAGCAGGATTCGGCATCCCTAACGCGGTGGGCGGGTGGGATCCTGGCCAGGGACGGGAAGAAGATCACCAGGCAGACCATGGAATATTTTCTGGAAAGAACGGGAGATGAGATGGAAAATATCCGCATGGAGCTGGAAAAGCTGATCTGCTATACCATGGGCCGCGAGGTGATCACGAAGGAGGACATCGACGCCGTCGGAACCGTTCATGTCAACAGCCGGATTTTTGAGATGACAGCGGCGATCGTGGCGGGAAACCGGACGAAGGCCATGGAGCTTTACGAAGATCTTTTAACGCTGAGAGAGCCGCCGATGAGGATTTTGTTTTTGATCGCGCGGCAGTTTAATCAGCTGCTTTTGGCAAAGGAGCTGTCGGCAGGCGGAAGCGGCAAGGGCGAGATCGCGTCCCGGCTCAAGGTTCCGCCCTTTGCGGCGGGAAAGCTTCTGGGACAGGCAAAGGCTTTCAGCCGGGAGCAGATGATCGCTTATGTGAAGCACTGTGTGGAGATCGAGGAGGACGTAAAGACGGGAAAGCTTTCCGACCGGCTGGCGGTGGAGCTTTTGATCGCGGGAAAATACGGAAAATAGCCGGGATAGAACAGCAAAAAATAAAAAGCGCAGTTTCCGACACACCCAACGGAAACGCGCTTTTCGTTTATGCATAGTAATCCAGTCTTATGATTAAGCCATTGCGTTAACGGCTTTGGACAAACGGGATACTTTTCTGGAAGCGGTATTTTTGTGATATACGCCCTTGGAAGTAGCCTTGTCGATTTCGCTGATCGCAGCAAGAAGCGCAGCCTGTGCAGCAGCCTTGTCACCGGCGGTAATTGCGGCGTCAACCTTCTTTACGAATGTTTTCACTCTTGAACGAATTGCTTTGTTTCTGGCAGCCTTAGTTTCTGCAACCAGAATTCTTTTCTTTGCAGATTTGATGTTAGCCAATCTGTACACCTCCATATGAATTCAAAATGATCGCTGTTTGTTTTGCATCAAAGTCTGGACACGGACAGTTCAATGTAAACACGCTATAATATTTTAACGAATATATCCGAGGATGTCAATACATAATTCCTTCTTTTTTGCCAAAGACTATCCATGAAATGTGAAATCAAAGAGCAGATCAAAGCGAAAAAAAACGGCAGGAAGAAAGGAAAGGACGGACGATGGGGAAAAAGGAGAAAGGGAAGAAACAAGCGGCATCCAATAAGGAACGGAGAAGGGATGGACGCGGGCAGGAGCAGCGGGTGCAGCCGGGGCTTTGGGACCGGTTCCAGGCGCGTACGGACCTGGCGCTGGAGGAACGGGAGCGGTTCCCCGGCGACGGAGGAGAGGCCGCGGGCGTTGTATTAAAGGAGAAAGAAAGGAGCGGAGGGTTCCGCCTGACGGAGGTTACGATCCTGGATGAGGAAGGGGCGAGGCAGATGGGAAAGCCGGCAGGCGTCTATCTGACTCTGGAAGCGCCTTTGTTTTTCGGCCGGGAGGAGAAGCGGCTAAAAGCGGCGGCCGGCGAGACGGCGGCGCTTCTGGGGCGGCTGTTTTCCCGTCATGGAATCGGCAAGACAAGAGCTCCCAGGCTTTTCGTGGTCGGGCTTGGGAATCCGGAGGCGACGCCGGACGCTCTGGGACCGATGGTGCTGGAGCGGCTGACGATGACCCGCCATCTTTTCTTTCCCGGAAACGGCGGGAACGGGGAAGAACCGCAGGGCCCTATGCTCAGCGGGATCGCTCCCGGGGTCATGGCCAGAACGGGCATGGAGACGGCTGAAATCATCCGGGGGATCGTAAGGGAAACCCAGCCGGACGCAGTTTTAGCGGTGGACGCGCTGGCTGCCAGGAGCGCCGGGCGGCTGGGGAATACGATCCAGCTTTCCGATACGGGGATCCATCCCGGTTCCGGAGTCGGAAACCATAGGAGCAGCCTGACGGAGGAAACCCTGGGGGTGCCGGTGTTCGCCCTGGGCGCGCCGACGGTGGTGGGCGCAGCCTCCATTGTAAACGATACCATCGACGCCATGGTCGCGGTTTTAAAGGAAAATACCTCTCTGCGGGATTATGGGGAGGCGGTGGAAGCCATGGAGCCGGAAAAGCAGTATCAGCTGATCCGGGAGATTTTGGAGCCGCGGCTGGGTCCCATGTATGTGACGCCCCATGATATTGATTTTAGGGTGGAGCTTTTAAGCCGGGTGATTTCCGAGGGGATCCAGAAGGCGGTATTTGCGCTTCCTGGATGTGATGAAAAGAAGAAGCGCGGCATAAAATAAAAAGAAAAGCGGCGGCGGAAGGCGGACATGGGGTACAGATGGCGCAGATTTTGGCGGAGGCTTCGGTTGGCCCGCCCGTCGCCAAGGCTTATTTTGGCGGCGGCCGGGCTTTTCCTGCTCTGGGCGGCCGTAAGCTTGGGGAAAGGCGGAACGGTGGATTTTGAGGCGTACCGGGTACAGCTGGCGGAAAAAGTGATGGAAGGCTGGTTTCCGGCTTCCCGATACGGAACAAAAGATTCAATTTTCGCGTTCTGTGAACCGATTTTATTCCGATATCTGGCCCGCCAGGAAACGGGCCAAGACCCGCCTGGAACGGAGTTGGCCGAAACGGGACGGGGCGAAGCAGGATCGACCGGAGCGGAATTAGCCGAAACAGAACGGGCGGGGGCAGAAACGGCTGAGCTGGGATCGGCCGGGACAGGATTGGGCGGAGCGGGGCTGGCTGGAGCAGGATTGGAGCCGGAAAACGGAAGACCGGAGACGGCTCCGGCGGCGGGAGAAAACGCGGAGGCCGCAGCGGAAGCAAGCTTGGGGAACGGACAAAGGGCTTCTTCGGATTTCTTATTAAAAAAGCTTGCCGATTATGATTACCTGATGCAGAATTATTACAGCGTCCATCCCACAACCACGGCAGACCGGGAACTGATGAACGCGGAAACGCTTTTGGGCGTGGATCTTACGCTGGAAAAGGATCTGGAAAATCCCCAGATCCTGATCTATCACACCCATTCCCAGGAGGAATTTATTGATTATCCGGAGAATCCGGAGGCGACGATCGTGGGCGTGGGAACGTACCTTGCCGGGCTTTTGGAGCAGAAGGGCTACGGGGTCATTCATGACACCGGGGTTTATGACGTCAGGGATGGAACGCTGGACCGGAGCCAGGCTTATACATACGCGCTGGAGGGGATCAACGGGATCCTGCAGGAGCATCCATCCATCGAGGTGGTTTTGGATATCCATCGGGACGGCGTGGCGGAGGGGACGAAGCTGGTGACGGAGATCAATGGGAAACCGACGGCAAAGATCATGTTTTTCAACGGGATTTCCCAAACGCCGGACGGCCCCATCGAATATCTTCCCAATCCGAACCGGGAGGGGAATCTGGCCTTCAGCCTTCAGATGCAGTTAGAAGCGGCGGAGCAGTTTCCCGGTTTTACCAGAAAGATTTATTTAAAGGGCCTGCGGTACAACCTGCACGTGAGACCCCGGGCTTCTTTGATCGAGGTGGGGGCCCAGACCAATACGTATGAGGAGGCGAAAAACGCCATGGAACCGCTGGCTGAGATTTTGGACGCGGTGCTGTCGGGGAGGTAGAGCGGGTCAGGAAAAAAGCGGCAGGCTCCGGGAATCAAACGTAATGGATTCCAACGGAAGCCTGCCGCCGGTGTTTTGCGGAATCGATTTATGAAAAATCAAGATGCTTTTCCCAGCGCCCGGAAAGATAATAGATTTCCAGGATCAGGGAACATACGATCCATCCTGCTGGATAGGCAAAGCCGACGACGCCGGGCGTATTGGAAATGGACGTGGCGACGAACAGGTATGCCTGACGGAAAAGGACGAAGGAGAACAGCAGAACGACCATCGGAACTTTCGCGTTTCCCGCGCCTCTTAAGGAACCGGCCACCACCTGATTGGGGCCGCAGAATACCATGAAGAACAGGCAGAGGCGGAGGAACAGAACGCCGTACTCCAATACCTTTGGATCCCGGCTGAAAAGCTGAATAAACTGGGGAGCTAAAATCCAGAGGATCGCCGCCATGGTCAGGGAAATGATCGTGGACAGGCCCAGAGCCACGTTGGTGCCCTTTCTGGCTCTTTTTACGTCGCGGGCGCCCAGATTCTGTCCGACGAAGGTGGTTGCCGCCTGGCCGATGCTCTGCATAGGCAGCATGACGAACTGATCGATCTTGGTATAGCAGCTCCATCCGGCCATGCAGCTGGAGCCGAAATAGTTGATGTAGGACTGAACGTAGGCGTTGGAGAAGGCTGTAATGGACTGCTGGAGCCCGGAGGGAAGCCCGATCATCAGGATCTGCTTTAAGATCTTTTTTTCAATGCGCAGATCCTTCCATACCAGCCGGTAGTTTTCCGTGCTTTTTGTAAGGACCAAAAGCACCAGTGCGGCGGAAGCGAACTGGGAGATAATGGTAGCCCAGGCCACGCCGGCCACGCCCATATGGAAGCTGATCACGAACCACAGGTCGAGGATAATGTTCATGATACTGGAGAAACCCAGGAACAGGAGCGGCCGCCTGGTATCGCCCACCGACCGAAGGATCCCGCTTCCCATGTTGTAAACAAGAAGACCAGAGATCCCGCCGAAATAGATCTGAAGATATTCCGAAGACAGGGGAAGAACATCGTCCGGCGTGTCCATCAATTCCAGCATGAACGGAGCGATATAGATCCCAATCCCCGTAAGGATCACGCCGCAGATAAAGGTGACGGCAATGGTGGTTTCCACCGCCAGATGGAGCTTTTCGTCGTTGTGGGAGCCGAAATAGCGGCTAATGACGACGCCGGCTCCGATGGAAACGCCGTTGAAAAACAGAACCAGCATATTGACGATGCTGGTGGTGGAGCCGACGGCGGCCAGCGCTTCGCTGCCGACAAAGTTGCCCACCACAAGACTGTCCACCGTATTGTAGAGCTGCTGAAACAGGTTGCCGAAGAGCAGCGGGATCGTAAACATGATCAGATGCCGGACGATGGAGCCGGACGTCATATCCACGGCCTTCAGCTTCTTATGTTCGTGTGACAAAGTGCATTCCTCCCCTTTCGTTTTGTAACTTAAGTTTACTCCAGGCCATAGGGAAAGTCAACCGCTCCGGGCGATTCTTAGCGTCCCGCGCAGGCGGTTCTTAGCGTCCCGCGCGCAGACGGTTCTTCGTGTCCCGCGCCTCTTGCGTATGTACCGAAAAAATGATATCATGAGATGGAATAAAGGAAGGCGGGGCGGTTTTCGTTCCTTCCTAAAGAATTGAGAAAAGACAGACGGAAAGTAGAGGAAAAAGAATGGCGCAATATTCCCAGGATAAGATCAGGAATTTTTGTATTATCGCTCATATCGACCATGGAAAATCAACGTTAGCGGACCGGATCATTGAAAAGACCGGGCTTTTGACCAGCCGCGAGATGCAGGATCAGGTGCTGGATAATATGGATCTGGAGCGGGAGCGTGGGATCACGATCAAGTCCCAGGCGGTGCGGACGGTCTATAAGGCGAAGGACGGCGAGGAGTATATCTTTAATTTGATCGATACGCCCGGTCATGTAGACTTTAACTATGAGGTCTCCAGAAGCTTAGCGGCCTGCGAGGGAGCTATTTTGGTTGTGGACGCCGCCCAGGGGATCGAGGCCCAGACCCTTGCGAACGTGTACCTGGCTCTGGACCATGACCTGGAGGTGGTGCCGGTGATCAATAAGATCGATCTTCCCAGCGCGGATCCGGAACGGGTGGCGGAGGAGATCGAGGATGTGATCGGGATCGAGGCCCATGACGCGCCCCGGATTTCCGCCAAGCAGGGGATCAATATCGAGGATGTCCTGGAGGCGATCGTAGCGAAGGTCCCGGCGCCGTCGGGAGATCCGTCCGCGCCCTTAAAGGCGTTGATCTTTGACTCGGTTTATGATTCTTACCGCGGCGTCATCGTGTTCTGCCGGATCCGGGAGGGCGCGATCAAAAAAGGGATGCCGGTTCAGATGATGGCGACGGGCGCCTCCTACGATGTGGTGGAGGTGGGATATTTCGGCGCAGGCCAGTTTATTCCCTGCGAGGAGCTGTCCGCCGGTATGGTGGGCTATTTTACCGCCAGCATTAAAAATGTAAAGGATACCCGGGTCGGCGATACGGTGACGGATCGTTCCAATCCCTGCGCCGAGCCGCTTCCCGGCTATAAAAAGGTAACCTCCATGGTGTACTGCGGCCTGTATCCCGCCGACGGAGCCAAATATCCGGAGCTTCGGGACGCGCTGGAAAAGCTGCAGCTAAACGACGCGTCGCTGTTTTTTGAGCCGGAGACCTCGGTGGCGCTGGGCTTTGGCTTCCGCTGCGGCTTCTTAGGCCTTCTTCATCTGGAAATTATCCAGGAGCGGCTGGAGCGGGAATACAACTTGGATCTGGTGACCACGGCGCCCAGCGTTATCTACCGGGTCCATAAGACCAACGGGGAGGTCATCGACCTGACCAATCCCACCAATATGCCGGATCCGTCGGAGATCGATTACATGGAGGAGCCCATCGTCAGCGCCGAGATCATGGTGACGACGGAGTACGTGGGCGCGATCATGAAGCTGTGCCAGGAGCGGCGCGGCGTTTATCTGGGCATGGAGTATCTGGAGGCGACCCGGGCGCTGCTAAAGTATGAGCTGCCGTTAAATGAGATCATCTACGACTTTTTTGACGCCTTAAAGTCCCGGTCCAGGGGCTACGCTTCCTTCGACTATGATCTGAAGGGCTATCAGAAATCGGATTTGGTCAAGCTGGATATTTTGATCAACCGGGAAGAGGTGGACGCGCTGTCCTTTATCGTGTTCGCCGGATCCGCCTATGAGCGGGGCAGGAAGATGTGCGAGAAGCTGAAGGAGGAGATCCCGCGCCATCTGTTTGAGATCCCGATCCAGGCCGCGGTGGGCGGAAAGATCATCGCCAGAGAGACGGTAAAGGCCATGCGAAAGGACGTTCTGGCCAAGTGTTACGGCGGCGACATCACCAGAAAGAAAAAGCTTCTGGAAAAGCAGAAGGAAGGAAAGAAGCGGATGCGCCAGATCGGAAACGTGGAGATCCCGCAGAAGGCATTTATGAGCGTCTTAAAGCTGGATGAGGAGTAAAAGGCGCGGCGGGAAAAGATCGAGGCGCGGCGGGAACGTAAAAAACGCGGCGGAAATTAGGGAGCGGAGATGAAGCTTACGACACTGTGCTACCTGGAGCGGGAAGGATGCTACCTGATGCTCCACCGGGTCAGCAAAAAGAATGATGTAAATAAGGATAAATGGATCGGAGTGGGAGGCAAGTTTGAACCGGGCGAAAGCCCGGAGGACTGCCTCCTGCGGGAGGTTTATGAGGAAACCGGCTACCGGCTGACGGATTATGCTCTTCGGGGGATCGTAACCTTCTTATTTAATGAGGACGAAGCGGAATACATGTTTTTATATACGGCGGCGGGATTCGAGGGAACGCCGGCTCTCTGCGACGAGGGGGTGCTGGAATGGGTTCCCAAGGAGGAGATCGACCGGCTGTATCTTTGGGAGGGAGACCGGATCTTTTTTCAGCTTTTAAAGGATGAGGCTCCCTTCTTTTCTTTGAAGCTGCGCTATGAGGACGACCGGCTGGCGGAAGCGGCCTTAGACGGCCGCCCGATGGAGCTTTTGGATGTCTTGGATGAGACGGGAGAGCCCTCCGGCCTGGTCAGAGAGCGGACGCTCGTCCATCTTCGGGGCGATTACCATCGGACGGTCCATATCTGGCTTGCGAGAAAACGGGAGGACGGCGGTTATGATCTCCTTCTGCAGAAGCGCAGCGGCGGGAAGGATACGTTTCCCGGCTGCTATGACACCTCCAGCGCCGGACATGTGCGGGCGGGCGGCGGCTTTTTGGAGTCGGCTTTAAGGGAGCTGTCGGAAGAGCTGGGGATCCAGGCAAAGGCGGAGGAGCTTTGTTTTCTGGGATACCGGGAGGATGTTTACCAGGAGGGCCGGTTCCGGAATCATGAACGCAGCGCGGTGTACCTTTACACGGGGCCTGCGGGGATCGGCGACTTGACGCTCCAGGCGGACGAGGTGGAGTCGGTGCGGTGGATGGACCTTTCGGAGATCCTTACCAGGGTGCGCCAAGGGGATCCTGGATTTTGCTTATTTGAAGGCGAAATTCTTTTGCTGCGGGACTGGCTTTGTGAGAAGGAAGGGTGATACATGAAAGAAATGGAGCTTTATCTGCATATTCCCTTCTGTGTAAAAAAATGCGGATACTGTGATTTTTTGTCGTTCCCAGCGGGGAAGGAGACGCAAAAAAGCTACAAAGAGGCGCTGTTGCGGGAAATAAAAGAAGCGGGGGAGCAGTACCGGGAGTATCAGGTAAGTACCATATTTATCGGGGGAGGTACGCCTACGATCCTGGATTCCTCCGATATGGCGGAACTTTTTGACGGGCTGCGGTCCACGTTCCGGATCCTTAAGGAAGCGGAGATTTCCATGGAGGCCAATCCAGGAACGGTGACAAAAGAGAAGCTTTCCGATTACCGAAGGGCCGGGATCAACCGTTTAAGCTTCGGTCTTCAGTCGGCGGACAATGGGGAACTGAAGCTGCTGGGGCGGATCCATACCTGGGAGGACTTTTTAGAAAGCTATGGCCTTGCCAGAGAATGCGGCTTTTCCAATATCAATATCGATCTGATGTCGGCGCTTCCGGGACAGACGGCGGACGTCTGGCTGGATACCTTAAGGCGGACCGTAAAGCTGGAACCGGAGCATATTTCCGCCTACAGCCTGATGATCGAAGAGGGAACGCCTTTTTACGAGCGGTATGGAGGGACGGCGGGGGCCGCCCTGCTTCCCGGCGAGGAGGAGGACCGGGCCATGTATCATCGGACGCGGGAGTTTTTGTCCCAGCATGGATACCGGCAGTATGAGATCTCCAATTACGCCCGTCCCGGTCGGGAGTGCCGCCACAACATCGGATACTGGACGGGCGTTCCTTATCTGGGCCTTGGGCTGGGGGCCGCTTCCTATATGGAGGGGGAGCGGTTTTCCAATTCCCGCGGCATGGAGGAGTATTTAAGGGAGCCTGGAAGGCGGTTTGAGGCGCAGCGGCTGACAAAAAAGGATAGGGAGGAAGAGTTTTTCTTCTTGGGTCTCCGGCTGACGAAGGGGGTTTCCCTGGAGGAATTTGAACGCCGGTTCGGAGTTCCGGCAAAACAGGTATATCCGGGGATCATGGAACGTCTGGCAAAGGAGAACGCCGCGGTTTTAGAGGACGGCCGTTTCTTCCTGACGGAATATGGGATGGACGTAAGCAATTATGTGATGGCCCAGTTTCTGCAGCAGGAGGAACAGGAGAATTTTTGATGGATTTTACAAAAAAATGCTGTAAAAATGAGACTTCTTATGGTAAAATTTCCCTAAGAAGTCATTTTTTTAAAGGAACGCATTTTTTAAAGGAAAGCTTCAATTTTAATCAGGGGGGAAATGTTTATGGCAAAAGAAATGATTGCGATGCTTCTTGCCGGCGGCCAGGGCTCCAGACTGTATGCCTTGACCCAGAAGCTGGCAAAACCCGCAGTTCCTTTTGGCGGAAAGTATCGGATTATCGATTTTCCGCTTTCCAACTGTGTCAACTCCGGAATCGATACGGTGGGAATCCTGACGCAGTATCAGCCGATGGTGCTGAATGAGTACATTGGAAACGGGCAGCCCTGGGATCTGGACCGCCTGTACGGAGGCGTCCATGTTCTGCCGCCTTACCAGAAGGCCTCCGGCTCCGACTGGTATAAGGGCACGGCCAACGCGATCTATCAGAATATTTCGTTTATTGAGCGCTATAATCCGCAGTACGTGATCATTCTTTCCGGAGACCAGATCTGCAAACAGGATTACAGTGATTTCCTTCGGTTCCACAAGGAGAAAAACGCGGAGTTCAGTGTGGCGGTGATGGAGGTTCCGTGGGAGGAGGCTTCCCGGTTCGGCCTGATGGTGACGGATGAGAACGACAAGATCACCGAGTTCCAGGAAAAACCCAAGGAGCCCAAGTCCAATTTGGCGTCCATGGGAATCTATATTTTCAACTGGGATATTTTAAGAAGATACCTGATCGAGGACGAAGAAGATCCGGAGTCGGAGAACGACTTTGGAAACAACATCATTCCCAATCTGCTGCGGGACGGCCGAGAAATGTACGCGTACCATTTCAGCGGCTACTGGAAGGACGTGGGAACGATTTCTTCCCTTTGGGAGGCCAATATGGAGGTTCTGGATCCGGAGCACAGCGGAATCAACCTGTTTGATGAGGACTGGAAGATCTACAGCCGGAACAGCGGTATGACCGGACATAAGATCGGCGCCCAAGGCGTTGTGGAGAATTCCATGATCACAGACGGCTGCCGGATCGACGGCCATGTGAAGCACTCGATCCTCTTCTCCGGCGTTAAGGTCGAGCCGGGAGCGGTGATCGAGGACGCGGTGGTGATGGGCGGAACCGTGATCCAGTCGGGAGCCGTCGTATCCCACTGTATCGTGGCGGAGAATGTTGTGATCGGAAAGGACGCGGTGGTAGGCGCGATGCCCAAGGACGGAGAGAAGGGCGTCGCTACCATAGGCTCCGGCGTTTATATCGGCGACCAGGCGAAGATCGGCCCCAATGCCATGATCAGTGAAAACGTGAAAGGCGGTGAAGAAATATGGTAAGCTCCAATGCCAATGCCCTGGGAATCATTTTCCCCAACAGCTATGACAATCTTGTCCCGGAGCTGGCGGGTCTGCGCCTGATGGCGTCGATCCCCTTTGCCGGCCGTTACCGTATCATCGACTTTATCCTTTCCAGCATGGTAAACTGCGGGATCGATAATGTGTCCATGGTTGTAAGAGAGAATTATCATTCGCTGATGGACCATTTGGGCTCCGGCCGTGAATGGGATCTGACGAGGAAAAACGGCGGCTTGAATATTATTCCGCCTTATTCCGAGCGGAATATCAAGGTATATAACGGGCGCGTGGAAGCGCTGGCCAGTATCCTTTCCTTCTTAAAGAAGCAGAAGGAAAAATACGTGGTGATGTCGGACGCCAATATCGCGGTCAATTTCGATTTTAACGCTCTTCTGGAGGCGCATATCGAGAGCGGGGCGGATGTGACCATCGCCTATACGGAGGATGAGATCCCCCAGGGACTGATGCAGTCCAACGATATCCGGGACCAGTATTATACCTTTACCATCGAGGACGGACGGATCAAAAAGATCTATATGAACTCGAAGGCGCCCGGAGTTCAGAACCTGTCCATGAATATCTACGTTCTCAACCGGGAGCAGTTTGTGGATCAGATCAACCGCGCCTATGTCCGCGGCTATACCCATTTTGAGCGGGATGTTTTGGCGCCCCAGCTTAAGAAGTACAATATCCGGGCCTTTAAATACGAGGGCTACCGGGCGAGGATCTGCGATATGAAAAGCTATTTCGACGAGAATATGCGGCTTCTTGAGGATGAGAATCTGGAGGCTCTCTTCGGCGGGAACCAGATCTATACCAAGATCCGTGACGATAACCCGACCCGGTATATCAACGGCTCCAAGGCCAATAATGTTCTGGTGGCCGACGGCTGCGTGATCGAGGGAGAAGTGGAGAACAGCATCCTCTTTAGAGGCGTCAAGGTAGGAAAAGGCGCGAAGGTGAAGAATTGTATTTTGATGCAGGATACGGAGGTATCGGAGAACGCGGATATGGAATACGTCATCACCGATAAAAACGTCCGCATCGGCGGCGGGAAGCGATTAAAAGGAAACGATTCCTTCCCGGTTTATGTAGCAAAAAACCGGACTGTATAAGTCCGGTCTGCACAGGCTCCTTTGGCAGGGATACTTGCCGCGGGAGCCTTTTGTTTGCTTTAAGAATTCTTACTGGATCAGGAAAACCTCGCTGTTTCTTGTTCCGTGGGCCCGTGTTTCTCCATGGGTGTTGAAGAAAATATCGATGTGGTGGCCTTTTACGCCGCCGCCGATGTCCTCCGCCACATATTCGGTCCCATCAATGAGAAGACGGCTTCCAATGGGAATGACCCGGGGATCCACAGCCACCGTATGGTTGGCGGCAGCCATCTTTCCGGAGCTGGTATGTCTTCCCCAGCCTTCCGAGCAGCTGTAGCAGGGGCAATAAGCGGTGGTCTTAAACACTCCAAGGGGGATCAAGTGTTCCCCAGAGCCGGTGGAGTGGTATAACGGCTTTGCCACGGCGGTTCCGGATACGGAGAGGCTGATCTGGTAGGCGGCTTCCGGGAAGCTCTCCCAGTCAACGGTTACATGGAACCCAAAGTAGCCGCCGCCCATTCCTTTCTGGGCCAAGTCTTCCCGGTATTCATTGGCCTCGGCCGTAAGAACGGCGGCCGTTTCCTTTGTGGAGCGGTTGGTAATGGTGACGGAAACAGTCTGGGCTGTTTCCGGAGCGGCCGCGTCCCAGGCCCATCCGGCAATGGCGTTCCCCTCTACGCTGTCCAAGCAGCCGTTTAAGGTGCTGCCGGCAGCCAGCACGCTCACTGCCTGAGAAAGCGTCATCAAAATTCCTAAAGCAATTCCTGCGAAAATTCTTGTTTTATTCATGAAAATCGATCCTTTCTGTTTCTGTCCGGATCAAAAACCCGGATTTTTGACCATTACATATTCGTTAAAAAATATTAGAATTTGTAACAAAAATGTAATATATCGGAAACAAAAACTTATTTTACACATTTTTTTAAATTTGTCAACCCCATGCCTCTCCCACTGGCCTGTAAAAACAGGAATTATGCGCTGAAAAATCCCCCACATGTGGCTGATTTGATTCGATTTCCAACCACATATGGGGGATTTTCTTTTTTTAAAAAATGTAATATTTTTTTGGATCCCGGCCGTTTCGGACGTGTTTTCCAGCGGCCTGAGGCTGTTTACTGACTGTCGCTTGGGGCTTCGATCACCGCGTAAACCTCAACGTCTTTCATTCCGTAGGCCAGGGCCTCTGCGTGGGTATCAAAGTAAAAGTCCAGGTGGTTTCCAACTACGCCGCTTCCCATATCCTCCACCGTATAGACGATCCCGTCCACCATAAGTTTGGTGCCGATGGGGTAGTAGGCCAGATCGGCGGCGACGGTGTGGTTCTCTTTGGGAATCGTTCCGGAATAGGTACGGGCATGGCCTCCGGAGCAGGAGGTGCAGCTGCAGTAAGCGCTGGAGGAGAAGGTTCCCAGATATTCGCCTTTTATATAAGAAGCCGTTTCCGTCTCGCTGGCTTCCTCCGGCTGCTCCAGCCGGATCTCCTCGCCCTCGCTCCGGTCATAAAGATAGGTTCCGGAGAGGGATTTCCAGGTATCGCCGTCCAAAACCTGGGCCGTTACAAGGTACCGGTCGCTTACATACGCTTCCCAGTCGATTTCCCAGGAAAAGAATACTCCTTCTCCCTCTTCGGAAGGAACGCCGTTAATAGTTTCAACATGGTGAAAATCCGGATCGCTTTCCCTGGCCACGGTGATCCGTACCGAAACGGGGGAACCGGTTTCATTGCGGATCCAGCCGCAGATGACGCTGTCTGTGACGGCGTCCAGTTCTCCGCTTAAGGAAGAAGCGCAGGCCGGAAAGGAAAAACTGACGGAAAAAAGAAGGGCAGCGCCGGCCAAACAAAGCCTGTGTTGCAGATTTCTTTTCATAAGTACCTCTTTCAATGAATTCGTTGTAATAAAATCACGGGATTTATTTCATTATATTTACAAAGTTGTTAAAAGTCAAGAAAAGCAAAAAAACATCTTGACAAATGAGTGACGAAGTAATATAGTAGCAACTGTAGATATTAGCACTCCTTCAGAGAGAGTGCTAACAAAGCGGAGAGGGTGAGATATTTGGAGCTGGATGAGAGAAAAGAAAAAATTTTAAAGGCGATTATCCAGACGTACCTGGAAACCGGGGAACCGGTGGGCTCCAGGACGATTTCCAAATATTCGGATCTCAATCTCAGCTCGGCGACGATCCGGAATGAGATGTCGGATCTCGAGGAACTGGGTTATATTATCCAGCCCCATACGTCGGCCGGCCGGATCCCTTCGGATAAGGGCTACCGGTTCTATGTGGATCAGGTCATCCGGGAAAAGGACAGCGAGATAAAGGAAACCCAGGAGCTGATGATCAAACGGGTGGACCGGCTGGAGCTTTTGCTGAAGCAGCTTGCGCAGATCCTTGCCAAAAGCACAAACTATACGGCGCTGATCGGCGGACCCGGATACCATCAGTCGAAGTTAAAATTCATCCAGCTTTCAAGGGTGGAGGAAAAGAAGCTTCTGGTGGTAATCGTAGTAGAAGGGAATATTATCCGGAACTCCTTCGTGACCCTGGAGGAAGGCTTGAGCGACGAAGAGATTTTAAATATGAATATTCTCCTAAACAACAGCTTGAACGGCCTTACCATCGAGGAGATCAATCTGGGGATCATTACGAAGCTAAAGGAACAGGCGGGCAGCCACCGGAAGGTGGTGGATCTGGTCTTGAGCGAGGTCAGCGAGGCGATCCAGGCCCAGGACGAGGACCTTCAGATTTATACCAGCGGCGCGACGAATATTTTCAAGTATCCGGAGCTTTCCGATACGGAAAAGGCCAGCGGGCTTTTGAATACGCTGGAGCAGAAGGAACTTTTAAAGGGGCTGTTTGAGGAGCAGAGCCAGAACGAGGATCCGGGAGCGGATCCTGGAACCGGGATCCAGGTGTATATCGGCGATGAGCTTCCGGTTCAGACGATGAAGGACTGCAGCGTTGTAACAGCGAATTATACGCTGGGCGGCGGGCTTCGCGGCACGATCGGGATCGTGGGCCCGAAGCGGATGGATTATGAAAAGGTGGTATCGACGCTGCGAAGTCTTTTAACGCAGCTGAACGAGACATTTAAGAATGATGAAAGGTGACGAGATCAGTGGAAGATAAAGAGCTGGAGAAAATGAAGCAGGATGAAAGTCCCAAGGACTCCGAAACGCCTTCCGCCGAAGAGAAGGAAAAGGAGACGGAGGCTGAGGACAAGGCGGGCGGGGACGCTGGTTCCGAGGAGAAAAAAGAAGGCTCCTCCGGAAAAAAGAAGGATCCGAAGGATACCCAGATCGAGGAGCTGACGGACCGTCTGAAGCGTTCCATGGCGGAATTTGATAATTACAGAAAGCGGACGGAGAAAGAAAAATCCGCGATGTATGAGATCGGCGCCCGGGATGTGATCGAAAAGATCCTTCCGGTGGTCGATAATTTTGAACGAGGTCTTGCCTCTGTTCCCGAGGAAGCGAAGGGAACTCCCTTCGAGGAGGGAATGGAGAAGATATATAAGCAGTTCATGAAAACGCTGGATGAGATGGGCGTAAAACCCATTGAAGCAGTGGGAAAGCCGTTCGACCCGGATTTCCATAACGCGGTAATGCATATCGAGGACGAGAGCCTCGGGGAAAACGTGGTGGCGGCGGAGCTGCAGAAGGGTTACACTTACCGGGAATCGGTGGTGCGCCACAGCATGGTGCAGGTAGCCAATTAAACGGGAAACAGACAGAGTTTGAATAAATTAGGAGGAAAAAACTATGAGCAAGATTATTGGTATCGATCTTGGTACGACAAATAGCTGCGTAGCGGTTATGGAAGGCGGAAAGCCGACCGTTATTACCAACACGGAGGGCGTCAGAACAACGCCTTCGATCGTAGCGTTTACAAAGAACGGGGAGCGTCTGGTGGGTGAGCCGGCAAAGCGTCAGGCAGTCACCAACGCGGAGCGCACCATCTCTTCCATCAAGAGACATATGGGAACCGACTATAAGGTAGATATTGACGGAAAGAAATATACGCCCCAGGAAATCTCCGCGATGATCCTTCAGAAGCTGAAAGCGGATGCAGAGAGCTATCTGGGCGAGAAGGTAACGGAGGCTGTTATTACGGTTCCCGCATACTTCAACGACGCGCAGCGTCAGGCAACGAAGGACGCCGGAAGGATCGCCGGCCTTGACGTAAAGCGTATTATCAACGAGCCGACGGCGGCTGCCCTTGCTTACGGCCTGGACAATGAAAAAGAGCAGAAGATCATGGTATATGACCTGGGCGGCGGTACCTTCGATGTTTCCATTATCGAGATCGGCGACGGCGTGATCGAAGTTCTGGCAACCAACGGCGATACCCATCTGGGCGGCGATGATTTCGACAACCGGATCACCCAGTGGATGATCGAGGAGTTTAAGAAGACCGAGGGCGTCGATCTGTCCGGCGACAAGATGGCGCTTCAGAGATTAAAGGAGGCGGCTGAGAAGGCGAAGAAGGAGCTGTCCACGATGACAACCACCAACATCAACCTTCCGTTCATTACCGCTACATCCGAGGGACCGAAGCACCTGGATATGAACCTTACCAGAGCGAAATTCGATGAGCTGACCAGCGATCTGATCGAGCGGACGGCGATCCCGGTCCAGAACGCGTTGAAGGATGCGGGAATCACCGCTGCCGAGCTTGGAAAGGTTCTGCTGGTAGGCGGATCCACCCGTATGATCTCCGCTCAGGAAAAGGTAAAACAGCTGACCGGAAAAGAACCCAGCAAGTCCTTGAACCCGGATGAGTGCGTTGCCATCGGCGCCGCGATCCAGGGCGGCAAGCTGGCCGGAGACGCCGGCGCAGGCGATATCCTTCTTCTGGATGTTACGCCTCTTTCCTTGTCCATCGAGACCATGGGCGGCGTAGCCACCAGACTGATCGAGAGAAATACCACGATCCCGACCAAGAAGAGCCAGATCTTCTCTACGGCCGCGGATAACCAGACCGCTGTTGATATCCATGTGGTACAGGGTGAAAGACAGTTCGCCAGAGACAATAAGACCCTGGGACAGTTCCGTCTGGATGGGATCCCGCCGGCAAGAAGAGGCGTTCCGCAGATCGAGGTTACCTTTGATATCGATGCCAACGGTATCGTAAACGTATCCGCGAAGGATCTGGGAACTGGAAAAGAGCAGCACATTACCATCACCTCCGGCTCCAATATGTCGGAAGCGGATATCGATAAGGCTGTAAAGGAAGCGGCTGAGTACGAGGCTCAGGATAAGAAGAAGAAGGAAGCCATTGACGCCAGAAACGACGCGGATTCCATGGTATTCCAGACGGAAAAGGCCCTGGAGGAAGTGGGCGATAAGCTGGACGCCAACGATAAGTCCGAGGTGGAAGCGGATCTGAACGCTTTGAAGGAAGCCATTAACCGCGCGCCCATCGACCAGATGACAGACGCTCAGGTAGAGGACATCAAGGCTGGAAAAGAGAAATTGATGCAGAGCGCTCAGAAGCTGTTCGCCAAGGTTTACGAGCAGGCCCAGGCCGCTCAGGGCGGAGCGCAGGCCGGCGGCGCCCAGGGACAGACCGCAGGTCAGGCCGGATATGGCGATGATGTAGTTGACGGCGACTATAAAGAGGTATAAAATCTCCTGGTAGGGATTTCCGAAGGAGAAAAGACGGATTCGGAAAGGAGCTGCTGCACGGCTTAAGGAGGCTGCGCGGCGGCCCCTTTCCGTGCGCCTGACGGAATGCCCGGGAATCCTGGGTGACTAAGCGTTGGAAAGGTAATACGGAAAATGGCAGAGAGCAAAAGAGATTATTATGAGGTCCTTGGGGTGCCCAGGGATGCGGATGAAGCGGCGTTAAAAAAGGCGTACCGCGTTCTGGCGAAAAAATATCATCCGGACGCCAATCCCGGCGATAAAGAGGCGGAGGCAAAATTTAAAGAAGCTTCCGAGGCTTATAGCGTATTAAGCGATCCGGAGAAGCGCAGGCAGTATGATCAGTTCGGCCACGCGGCCTTTGAGGGCGGCGCGGGAGGAGCCGGCGGTTTCGGCGGTTTTGATTTTACAGGCGCGGACATGGGCGATATTTTCGGGGATATCTTCGGAGATTTCTTTGGCGGAGGCCGCAGCCGTTCTAGAAGTACGGGGCCGATGCGGGGAGCGAATTTAAGGACCGGGATCCGGATTACCTTTGAGGAAGCGATCTTTGGCTGTCAGAAGGAAATCGAGCTGAATTTAAAGGACGAGTGCCCCAAGTGCCATGGAACCGGAGCCAAGCCGGGAACGTCGCCGGTCACCTGTCCTAAATGTAACGGAAAAGGAAAAATCGTTTATACGCAGCAGTCCTTCTTCGGCCAGGTACAGAATGTACAGACCTGTCCCGACTGCCATGGTACGGGAAAGATCATCCGGGAAAAGTGCCCGGACTGCTATGGAAGCGGTTATATTTCTTCGAGAAAGAAGATCCAGGTTACGATCCCGGCCGGAATCGACAACGGACAGAGCATCCGGATCGCCGGAAAGGGAGAGCCGGGCACCAACGGCGGCGAGCGGGGCGATCTGCTGGTCGAGGTAACGGTTTCCAGACATCCCGTATTTAAGCGTCAGGAAACGACGATCTTTTCTACGGTTCCGATTTCCTTCGCCACGGCGGCGCTGGGCGGTACGATCCATATTAAGACCGTAGACGGAGATGTGGAATATGAGGTGAAGCCGGGAACCCAGACGGATACCAAGGTCCGGCTGCGGGGAAAAGGCGTGCCCTCGCTCCGCAATAAGAACATCCGCGGCGATCATTACGTTACGCTGGTGGTCACGGTCCCGGAGAAGTTAAACGAGGAGCAGAAGGAAGCGCTGCGCCGCTTCGACAATGCGATGAACGGTATTTCTCCGGAGGGCGGAAAGAAAAAGAGAGGATTGTTCGGAAAATAAATTCCGTTCAGTGCATAAGCCGGGCAGGGTCGGTAAAAATACGGACTCTGCCCGGCTTAAGGTTTATACAAAAAGCTCTCGATATAGTTTTTTTGCATAATTGTCTGTCATTCCACTTATATAATCTGTAATCATAAGGATG
>DVFQ01000122.1 GCA_018713185.1 Candidatus Copromonas avistercoris (nom. illeg.)
AAACTTTCAATATTTTTTCCAGCATATCCTTCCAAACATACAAAAAGCAGGGACTGGATTCCTGCGGGAGCCTATCATTCTCACCCAGCAAAATCCAGTCCCTGTTATGATCGGTTTTTTAAGCTTAAAAACTTCTCATTCTTTTATAAAAGCGATTTCAGATCCGTATATTCCATCCCAAAGCTGTCCGCGACGTTCTTGCAGGTCAGTTTTCCGTCATAGGTATTCACTCCGGAAATCAGGACCGGATTGGTCCGGCAGGCTTCCTCCAAGCCATGGGAGGCCAGAAGAAGGCCATAGGGCAGCGTCGCGTTTGTCAGCGCGATCGTCGAAGTTCTCGGAACCGCGCCCGGCATATTTCCAACGCAGTAATGAACTACGCCGTCCACCTCATAGATCGGGTCATCATGGTACGTTACCTTCGTCGTCTCACAGCAGCCGCCCTGATCCACCGCTACGTCCACGATCACGCTTCCCGGACGCATCTCCTTAAGATATGCTTCCTTCATGATCTTCGGAGCCGCCTTTCCAGGAATCAGAACAGCGCCGATCACCAGATCCGCGTTCTTAACAGAATTTTCGATATTAGCGTCGTTACTGACCAGCGTCTGAATCCTAGCGCCGAAAATATCATCCAGATAAGCAAGCCGCGGAAGGCTAATATCGAGGATCGTTACATTGGCTCCCATTCCGACCGCAATCTTACAGGCGTTGGTTCCCACCGTGCCGCCGCCCAGGATTACGACGTTCGCTTTGGGGGTTCCCGGTACGCCAGACAAAAGGACGCCGGAGCCTCCGAATGTTTTTTCCAGATACTTGGCGCCCTCCTGGATGCTCAAGCGGCCGGCAATCTGGCTCATAGGCGCAAGAAGCGGAATACTTCCATCCTTCTCGATCAGCGTTTCATAAGCGAAGCCATGCATTCCAGAAGCCAGCATCGCGTCCGTTAACGGCCTGTCTGCTGCCAGATGAAGGTAGGTATAGAGAAGAAGGTCTTTTCGGAAATACGGATATTCCTCTGGAAGAGGCTCCTTTACCTTTACCATCATGTCCACGCCGTCCCATACCTCTTTGGCAGTATCCTTAAGCACGGCTCCGGCCTTCTCATATTCCTGGTCCGTAAATCCGGACCCCAGCCCGGCTCCCCGCTCGATCAAGACCTGATGCCCGGCATTCACATAGCTCTTTACATTATCCGGAATCAGTCCCACGCGATACTCCCTGTTTTTGATCTCCTTCACGCACCCGACTTTCATGGCTTTCTTATCCTCCTTTTAGAATAAATCTATCATCCCGGCCTTATGCCGCGGAAGTCCCTTCTTCCCTGCTTCTAAAAAGACTCGTTCGCTCTTGGTACCCTCATTATATCGCTTGAGCTGTGCAAATACAACACATTTTTACACTGAATTTTCAGAATCTTACCCCTCAGGATCCGGCGTTAAATTCCAGCCAAAATCGCCATGATAGATCATCTGGCGCGTCATTCCGCCGTCGATGCAGATGTTTTCGCCAGTGATAAATCCCGCCTGATCGGAGCAAAGATAAAGAACCATATTCGCGATATCCAGCGGATTTCCCACCCGTCCCGCCGGCTGCTGAACGGCGTCCGGGCCGGAATATACCCGAAAGCCTGTATCGATCCAGCCAGGCGATATGGAATTCACCCGCACGCGTCCTGCAAGGCTGACCGCCAGCCCATGGGTCAAGGCCGAGATCCCTCCCTTGGCGGCCGTATAGC
Source organism: Candidatus Copromonas avistercoris (nom. illeg.) (assembly GCA_018713185.1). Taxonomy (GTDB): domain Bacteria; phylum Bacillota; class Clostridia; order Lachnospirales; family Lachnospiraceae; genus Copromonas; species Copromonas avistercoris. Next base: position 1,739 of record DVFQ01000122.1, read on the forward strand.
TCTCCGTCTGGGGCTGGCTCATCCGGTCTCTGGAGGAGGAAATATTCACGATCGCGGCCCCCGGAGCAAAATACGGCAGGAACAGCTTCGTAAGATAGAACGGCGCCGTCACGCCGACCCGCAGGGCATAATTAAACTCTTCATAGCTGCATTCATCAATTCCCTTCATCAATGGAGGCGCGTTATGGATCAGATAATCCACCTTCCCATGATCCGCGGTCACCTTCTTAACAAACCGCAGGAGCGTCTCCTCCTCCGACAGATCGCCTGTAAAATACTCATTGGGCGTCTTATCGATCACGCAAACCTTCGCGCCCCGTTTTTCAAACTCCTCCGCGATGCATTTTCCGATTCCGCCCGCGCCGCCGGTAACAACCGCCACCTTATCTTGAAACATACAGACCCCTCCCCGTTTTTCTTTCAGTATAACATCTTTCGGTATAACATGAAAGACGCGGATCCGAAAGCGATAAGCCTCCGAACCCGCGTCCTGTATTCCCGAAATCAGCATTGACTATTCCAGTTCTTTTTACATGCATCTTTTATTTCAAATACTGTCTAAGCTCCTCCACCTTATCCAGCCGCTCCCACGGCAGATCAAGATCGGTTCTTCCGAAATGGCCGTAAGCCGCGGTCTGCTTATAGATCGGGCGGCGCAGATCCAGCATCCGGATGATTCCCGCCGGACGCAGATCAAAATGCCGGCGGACGATCTCCATTAATTCCTCATCCGACAGCTTTCCGGTTCCAAAGGTATCCACCATCACCGAGGTGGGATGGGCTACGCCGATCGCATAGGAAAGCTGCAGTTCGCACTTATCCGCAAGGCCGGCAGCCACCAGGTTCTTCGCCGCGTATCTGGCTGCGTAAGCCGCGGAGCGGTCCACCTTCGTGCAGTCCTTTCCAGAAAAAGCGCCGCCGCCGTGACGGGCATATCCGCCGTAAGAATCGACAATGATCTTCCGTCCGGTCAGGCCGCTGTCGCCGTGGGGGCCGCCGATCACGAAGCGCCCTGTGGGATTGATAAAGAATTTCGTATTCTCATCTACCATCTCCGCCGGAAGCACCTCGTCGAAAATATATTTCTTGACGTCCGCGTGGATCTGCTCCTGGGTCACAGAATCATCATGCTGCGTGGACAAAACAACGGCGTCCAGTCGGCTGGGCTTTCCGTTCTCATCATATTCCACCGTTACCTGAGACTTTCCGTCCGGACGCAGATAGCGAAGCGTGCCGTTTTTGCGAACCTCGGTCAACCGTCTCGTCAGCTTATGGGCAAGGGCGATGGGATAAGGCATAAACTCCGGCGTTTCGTTGGTGGCGTAGCCGAACATCATTCCCTGGTCGCCGGCGCCGATCGCGTCCAGCTCGTCCTCTGTCATCGAGTTCTCCCGCGCCTCCAGCGCCTTATTGACGCCCATGGCAATATCCGGAGACTGCTCGTCGATCGCGACGATCACGCCGCAGGTATCACAGTCAAAGCCATATTTTGCCCGGTCATAACCGATTTCCCGTACCGTCTCCCGAACGATCTTCTGAATATCCACATATGCGCTGGTGGTAATTTCTCCCATAACCATTACCAAGCCCGTTGTCGCGCAGGTCTCACAGGCAACCCGACTCATGGGATCCTGCTCCATCAGCGCGTCTAAGATCGCGTCCGAGATCGCGTCGCACATTTTATCCGGATGTCCTTCTGTCACGGACTCGGATGTAAATAACCGTTTCTCCATAGTATCCTCCATTCCTCCGCCTGTCAGGCGGAACCTCTGCAGTCTGCAGGGCATCGCATGCCGCCGGAAATCCATGCGTTCTTAGACTGTACGCCGTCTCTCAAACGCCGGGAACACTCCATCCTATCCTGTCCGGCCGGGCTGAACAACACTGCCCGGCGGCCGTCATTCGCGCAAAAAAGAAGTCCGCTATAAGCGGACTTGACATAACACGATTCAGTCAAATCCTCTTATTGCTCGATTTCTCGCTCAGGTTGGCACCTTCCTGCCCTCTCGCGTTTCGCGATTAACAGGGGTTGCCGTGACTTCACAGGTCCTATGTACCTCCATCACTCTGAATAAGGGATGCTGCAAACTTTTCTTTCTTCAATTGTTACAGGCAGTATCTTAACGGATTTTCATCCAAATGTCAAGTGCTATCCAACGCGCAGACGGAATTTCTGCGCTTCCTTCTCCGAATCCACCCGCTCAATGCAGGCCCCGAGGGAACGAAGCTTCTCTTCAAAATTCTCATAGCCGCGCTCGATATACCCGACCTCGTCCACCGTCGTATAGCCGTCCGCCGCCAGTCCGGCCAAAACCAAAGCCGCTCCGGCGCGCAGATCCGGCGCCACAACCTGAGCGCCTGTCAGGCTGTTTACGCCATCGACGATCGCCACGCTGCCTTCCACCTTAATATTGGCTCCCATTCTGGAAAGCTCATCTACATATTTAAAGCGATTCTCAAAAATACTCTCCGTCACAACGCTGGTGCCCTCTGCAAGAGACAGCGCCACCGTCATCTGCGGCTGCATATCCGTTGGAAATCCCGGGTAGGGAAGCGTCTTGAAATTCATATGACGCTGCCTCGGCTTTCCGACAACACGGATTTCCTCGTCAAACTCCACCACCTCGCAGCCCATCTCCATCAGCTTGGCGGAAATTGCTTCCAAATGCTTGGGAATTACGTTCTTCACCGTAATATCGCCCCTGGTGACCGCCGCCGCGCACATAAACGTACCGGCCTCGATCTGGTCCGGAATAATAGAATAGGTGGTTCCATGAAGCCTTCTGACTCCACGGATCCGGATCACATCCGTACCGGCGCCCTTAATATTCGCGCCCATGCTGTTTAAAAAGTTAGCCACGTCTACCACATGAGGCTCTTTCGCCACATTCTCGAGAATCGTCTCGCCTTCGGCCATCGTCGCCGCCATCATGATATTGATGGTCGCTCCGACCGAAACCACATCCAGATAGATATGGCTCGCCACAAGATCGATCGCGTGAGCCACCACGGCTCCGCGCACGATGGAAACATCCGAACCCAATGCGCGGAATCCCTTCAGATGCTGGTCGATGGGCCGGCTTCCAATCGCGCAGCCGCCCGGGAGCGGCACCTCCGCGCTCTTATATTTTCCTAACAGCGCGCCGATAAAATAATAGGACGCGCGGATTTTTCTCATATGCTCGTCTTCTACCGCCACGCCATGGATCCCGCTGGCGTTGATACGAACCGTATGGCGGTCCAGGCGGTCCACCTGAGCTCCCAGATATACAATCGCTTCCAAAAGCGCGTTAATATCGCTGACGTCCGGCAGATTCTCGATCACAACATCGTCGTCTGTCATAATGGAAGCCGCCAGGATCCCAAGGGCCGCATTTTTAGCGCCGCTGATGATCACATCGCCTGCAAGCGGAATGCCGCCCTTCATAATATACTGTTCCATTCTGCACCTCTATATCATACCTCCGGCTCCTGCAGAAAACTGGAGCCAGACCCCTTTTTCTCATAATCCATCCGCAGGTATATAGAATGCCTGCTTCGCAGTCATTACGCCATGGCCTCCGGCCGCGCCGTCTTTTTGCGCCCGGATTTCTGCGGTAAACGCAGAAACCGGCATGCGCAGATATAATGCCTGCTTCGCAGTCATTATATCATAGTTTCCAGATTTGTAAAGTTTTTTCAGGATCGGCCGGTTGGCCCCAGGCTAACGATTGGATGGGATCAGGCACAGAAAATCGTTTCCAAGCCGGGCATATTCGGCCGCCGCCGTTTCCTGCGTCATAGTTTCCGTAAGGCCGGTTATCGGATTGTAAACCCGCACATACACCTGATCGAAGCCGGTAATGTACTCATATTGCCCTTCGCCTGTATAAACAAGAACCGGAACTCCCTGACCGGCGAAATACAAGATCTGCGCCAGCTCGGTTCCCGACGCATCCAAAAGGAACTCTCCGTTCTCCGTCCATCCGCTTCCGGACGCCGTCTCCCTGATCCGTTCCATGCCGCGCACCGCCGTCTCCGGATCCCGGAGCGAATATGTGCCCGGTTTATTGGCGCGCACCCAGAGAACATCGTTCTTTCCGGCCGCGACGAATCCCATGGCGTCATACGCTGCTGCCGCCGCCTGGGCAAATTCATTGTACCGTCCCAGGAGCTGCCCTCTTCCGTATGCGTAAAACTCCATAGGAAGCTCCGTCTGCCTCTGCTCCAAGGAAACGCTGCGGTACAGCTTAGAAAGCGCCGGAGCGTCCGTTATGATCGCCGTTCCCGCCGGGATATCAGACGGAAGCTCTGCAAAATAAACCCGTTCCTTTAAGCTGGACGCATACCAGCCGATATGATCCGCGCTTCCAGGAAATCCTTCGGAATTGCAGATCAGCGTATCGGTTTCCGCCGTTCCGAAAAATCCGCCGTCTTTATTGGAAACCCGCTGGATATGGATCCGGCTTCCGTCCACATCGGCATCCCGGATAAAACCGCCGTTCCCGTCATAGTGCATGACCGTTTCCATATTTCTGTCTACAATATCGATGCTGGTCAAATACAAGCCCATGATCCGGCCGTTGGACATTATATAGTCTCCCTGGCTTCCAGTGCCATAAACGCAGTCGTTTCCAACAAAGCCAAGGATCCGGCTTGCCTGTCCCGGCTCTCCGCCCAGCCGGGAGGTTGTTCCGGAATCCAGATCCATCACGGAAATATACGGTGAATCATAAAGTCCCGTATTCTCCTGCCACGCGATCCTGCTGTGGTCCTCGCTGACCGCAAAGCTCCCATCGGAAAGCCCAGAAGCCACCGTTACCGTCTCCAAGCTCTTTAAGTCGATCCCATAGACCGCATGATCCAGATACAGGTAGAAAATCCCGCTGCTGCCCCGGTATGCCAGCGTCTCCATGTCCGCCTTTAATTCCTCCCAGGACTCCGCCGCCGGCAGGAAAAACAGCTCCTCCAGAACATTTTCCTCAAGATCGCAGGAAAAATAGGAAATGCCCGTATAGCCCTCATGCTCTCCTTGGTTCATCCTGCCGTACACCAAAAACTCCAAGCTGCCTTCATCCGACAGCGAAAGGATTTCGATCCCATGATGATCCAAATTCTCCCTCAGCTTCTCCGTTCCCGCGTCGCCAAAGCCAAAGACCCGAATATTTCTGTTCTCTTCCTGATCATATACCCACAGCTCCCGGTTTACCGCAAACGCCGTATAGCGGCCGCCGGCGCTTCGGGCGCTCTGGAGCTCCCGGCCGCTGGAAATCCCCAGAAGAATCCGCTTTCCGGAATACAAGCTTTCATCCCCCGTAAAAATCTGTTCCATGGTCCGCTCATAATCCATCATATAGATCCGCTGCGACGCCCAACGCATTGTGAAGTTCTCCGTCACCGCATAAAGCTCCTCCTGTCCTTCCTCCATGCGGGTCACATAATACTGAAGCTCGATATTCGCCAGCTCTCCGGACAGCTCCCTCAGCTTCATAAACGCCGCGCCCGTGCGTTCCACCGCCAGGTTTCCCCATGTCAGCTGGGAAAAGCTGTTTTTTAACGTAACCACCCCAAAGCTGCTGTTGTCCGCTCCGGCCTCCGTTTCCATATACATCGTCAAGTCCTGGGCGTTCTCATAATTGAGCGTTTTTAAAGAAAACTCCTCCGCCAGAGCGCACATCTGCATGGTATGCTCCCCGTCCGTCTCCACGATCCTGGTATAGTACCATGGAGCCGTTCCATCCGCCAGCTGGATCTGGATCCCCAGAAGATACTCTCGTTCCGGAGCCAGCAGGTTCTGGATCGGAAGGACCGCCGTCAGCCCGTTTTCCGCCTCTTCCCAAGATGAAAGCTCGGTGCGCTCCACTAACTCCTCCATGTCCAGGCTCCGAACCTCATAGCGGATCGCGGAAACCGGCTCGCCGCTTTCAATCCGTACCGTCATTTTTCTATCTTCCGGCAGCACGATCAGGCTGTCGCGGCTCGCCGTGACAGCCCGTTCCTCCATCTGGCCAAACAAAGGAGCCATCTCCCGTCCCAGCATCCGCGGATACACGACAGGCAGAACCGCATCCTCCATTACTGTATAAACCGTCTCCTCCCGGGATTCTTCCTGTCCCATGGGCCGGAAAAAATAAATAACGGCCGCCGCCAGGAAAACCGCCAGCAGCACCGCAGTTCGTTTCAAACATTTCATTCAGATATTTCCTCGTATGTACAGCATTGCCAGAATCCGGCAGCTTTATCCGCGGGTACGGGCTTATCCGCGGGTATTTCTCCGCCGCCCGATCTCCTCCAATAAAAGCACCTGCGTCAGATCCTGCCGGACCTCCATTCCCTGATCCTGCGCGTTTTTCATGATCTGGTCCCGCACCCGATATAAAAATTCACGATCCGGATATTCATCATACATGGGACTCCCGGAATAATCCAGGCGGTCGCAGGCTTCCTCCACAAGGCATTGGCAGCGTTTTACGCTTAAGGGGTACATTCCCTTCAGATATTCCGATTCCGTCCCTTTTCTGCGGCCCGCGTTTCCGCTCTCCGGAGGCTGGCTGTCCTTCTTATAAACCATGTAGGGCATCAGCTTCCGGCCCGTCTCTGCGGCAGCGAGGGCCTGGGGATACCCCCTAAAAACCTGTTTCATATAAAAATCCCGCTCCTTTGCAAGTTCCTGTTACTACAGAACCATTATATGCCGCAAGGAGCGGGAACGCTACAATCCATCACCGAAACGCATCCGGCCGTTTCATAAAATCGGCTGCCGTTTTCTCCGTCGCTTAAAACAGCGGATCCGAATAAACGCCCTCTTCCACCAGCTTCCGGATCGACGCCACAACAGACGGCTTGTCCTCTTTATAAGTCACTCCGAACCATTTATCCGGCGTCTCCAGGACTCGGACGCGCGCTTTCCCCGCATGAATGCAGCCGTCGATGATCGAAGGAAGCAAATATTCCGCCTTCAGATCCCCTTCTTTTACATTCGCGAGGAACTCCGGGAAGCCCTTCTCAAGTTCTTTTACAAACGCCGCCGGGAGACCGAACATATTCATGGAAACATGCTGGCCCGCTTCCACAGGCACCGGGTTTCCGTCGTTATCGCTGGCATGCATGCCATCCTGATCCCGGTAAATATTATAAGTCTCCGTCACCTTTGTCAGGCATCCGTCCTCTCCCACCGTGCAGACGCCGCGGGTAACGCCGCCGTTTTCGCTCAGCGTATTCGACAAGATAAAGCCGGCCATGCACATATCATAAACATCGCCGTCCTCCTTCATTTCATTCACCATATAATCATGGATCTTCCGAAAGCCCTCTTTTCCATAATAGTCGTCGGCATTGATCACCAGGAAGGGCTCATGGATCAAATCTCTGGCTGCCAGCACCGCCTGTCCGGTTCCCCAAGGCTTCTTTCTGCCCTCCGGCACTGAAAACCCTTCCGGCAGATCGTCCATTTCCTGGAACGCATATTCCACATGGGCAATCTTTTCGATCCGGTTTCCAATAATTTCACGGAAATCCTTCTCCAGATCCTTACGGATAATAAAGATGATCTTATCGAATCCCGCTTCCAAGGCATCGTGAATGGAATAGTCCATAATAATCTCGCCGGACGGACCTACCGGCTCCAGCTGCTTAATTCCGCCTCCAAAGCGGCTTCCGATCCCAGCAGCCATGATCACAAGAGCTGTCTTTTTCATCTCAGTGCTTCCTCCTGTTTCGATTTCATGACCATATCATACCATAAGAAGGGGGTGATTTCAATTCATTCTTCTGTCCCTGCATTTCTACCTCTGCATTTCTTCCCCCTATCATTGCTATAAAAAATGCAGAGAAGAATCGCCTCCCCTCTGCATCTCTGATATTTTTCTCTACTGCTTAATGATCTTGTCCGCATTATTGAGCTTCTCAACGATCGTGTACATATTGGAGACAGTTCCAACCGCCAGCTTGTCCTTGATCCCGTAATAATCCAGGCAGGTGCCGCAGGTAAGGATCTCAACGCCCTGCGCCTCCAGCGTCTTCAAATCCTCCAGAGACTGAGAGCCCTCCGTTGTCAGCGTCGCTCCGCCGTTATAAAACAGGATGGTCTTCGGAAGCTCCTCCAGCTGAGTCAGTGCGAAAATAAAACTCTTCATAAGGATCTTTCCTAGCTCCTCATTGCCGTGGCCCATATGGTCCGAAGCGATGGCCACTACCGTATTTCCTCTTCTCTCCGGGATGCAGCAGGCCGCCTCTTCTTCCTTTCCGTCCTCCAGCAGCTGATCTACCTGGATCGTCACCACGAAAAGCTTCTCTTCCTTCTTTTCCGCAAACGCTTTCAGATTCTTGCTGTCCGCCAGCCGGCACAGATTCTGAACCGCTGTCTCATTATCTACCTGGACCTCCAGCGTTCCCGGCTCCGTCATTCCCTTTAAGGCCTTCGTTGCCTTTACAACCGGAATCGGACACTGATCCCCAACCGCATTTACAACAATTTTTGCCATATTTACCGCTCCTTTATCGAAAAAATTATGATTCTCCAATCCCTCTCATTGTACTCTTCCTCTCAATTTTCCGTCAAATAGAAAATATAAATACCTTCTTTTATTCCCATGGTTATTTCTATACCGGGGCGGTTTGGGTTTTCTTTCTGGCTCCAGCAAATATACCGCCGGTCAAATCCTCCGTTTGAAACATTTACTTTCGTTGTATATACAACGGACTTTTTATTTGTATCATGATATGCTATGCCCGGAAACGCTGGAAAGCATTTACCGTGTCAGATTGCAGGCCGATAAAACCTCAATGGCTGGGACGGACGGATGCATCAATGTCTTATAAAATCAAAGAAAGGATGGATCGGGAATGATTCGGAAAATTATTCAAATAGATGAAGAAAAATGCAATGGCTGCGGCGCATGTGCCGATGCCTGCCATGAAGGCGCCATTGGTATGGTAAATGGAAAAGCAAAGCTTTTACGGGACGATTACTGCGATGGCCTAGGCGACTGTCTGCCAACCTGCCCGACCGGCGCGATTTCCTTTGTTGAACGGGAGGCCGCTGCCTACGACGAAAAGGCTGTGCAAGAGCATATGCAGAAAAAGAACGCACAAACGATTACCTCAGCCGGTTCTCATACAGGATGCCCCGGAAGCCGGATGCAGCAGTTTAAACGGCAGGAGACGGCTTCTCCGATCCCGGCACAAGTTAATTCGCAGCTCGGACAGTGGCCCTGCCAGATCAAACTAGTCCCCGTCAGCGCCCCATATTTTAACGGAGCGAAGCTGCTGATCGCAGCCGACTGCAGCGCATATGCCTATGCCAGAATGCATGATGACTTCATGCGCGGCAAAATCACGCTGATCGGCTGTCCCAAGCTGGACAGCATCGATTACAGTGAAAAGCTGACGCAGATCATTCAAAGTAACGACATCCAGAGTGTAACCGTTGTTCGCATGGAAGTTCCCTGCTGCGGCGGTCTGGAAATGGCTGCGAAAAAAGCCCTGCAGGCCAGCGGAAAATTTATTCCCTGGCAGGTAGTGACCATCTCTGTTGACGGCAGGATTTTAGAGTAGAACGATAAAGGATTTCGCAGATGCATCACCACAAAACAGCGCCATAATTAATTTTAAGATTTGACTTGAATTTCTGTCTTTCATTCACTATAATATAAGTGTAGACAAAAAAGAAAGCACCCACTCCAAAAGTGGATGCCTTAGGTTGATTTCAGCGCTTAATAAGCGCCGCCCATCCTGTTGGCAGACAGGATGGGCTACTTTTTATGCCGATTCCTCTTATCGAGAAAGGCGATAAATGCAATAACAAAGCCTCCGAAGGACCTTATTTCTTAACAAATATATAATAAATATTTGCATTTTCTTTGCACATTCTTACGGTTTAAGAAAACCCATTCCTTTTGCGGCGCCCTTCTGTTATACTGGCGAAACACGCAGGCCGTGATCCGATCCGGCGCTGCCAAACAGTACAACAGGAGGGAAAATCTATGAAACTACGTTACAGCCTTATTGCTCCCCTTTTCGCTTCGTTTAGCCTCTTTGCTCTAGCCGGGTGCAGCAGCAAAAGTTCCGCCGCAATACCGTCTGAAACAGCTGCCCCGACGCAGGCCCAAACACAGGAGCAAGCAACGACTGCAGCTCCGGCAGAAACGGAATCTGCGGCCGTTTCTGACATCCAGCTCGCCGATCTCATCCAGCTGATGGGAAAAACCGATTCGGAGGTCGTCTCCGTTCTTGGAAACGGAAAAGAAATGAAGGATGAAGAAAATACCGTTGTAGAACGGATTTATACGCTGCCACTTCTGGATGAAGAAAACACCGTAACCTTATCCTTTAATTTGTACCAGTACGGCTCCGATCTGCTGGAACAGGCGACCGTCCTTTTAGGGCAGGAGGAGCTGCAAACCTACGCGGATGCCATGGCCCAGATGTTTGGAGAAGCAGCAGAAGAATATGAGCGCTCCTATTTCTTCACCAGCGGAGACGTCACCATGATACTGGCAGATCCCTACGGCGACGGCGCTTATATCGAAATTTCCGCAAATTCACAGTAGATAAAGGTCTTAGACAAAAACATTACCGCTTCGCAATACCGCAAAATGGAAAATATGATTGACAACCGAAAAACAGCATAGTATAATGCCACCCATAAAGGCAAGGGCGTCTTTGATGTAAAAGTCAAAGACGTCCTTCTCCTTTTTTAGCAAGAAAAGAGCAGAGGAAACGGAATGAAAAGGCAAAGGCGTCTTTTGTGTTCGCACGAAAGGCGTCTCTGCCTTTATTTATTTTCAAAAAAGGAGGCAGACGTATGCGTACAGTATCGGATTATTTTGGATGCATGGTTTTCGACGACCGCATGATGCGGGCGAAGCTCTCCGCGGAGGTTTACGCGTCGCTTCGCAAGACCATTGACGAGGGAATGGATCTGGATATCGGAGTGGCCAACGCGGTGGCGGAGGCAATGAAGAATTGGGCTGTTGAAAAGGGCGCAACCCACTATACCCACTGGTTCCAGCCGCTGACCGGCATTACCGCGGAAAAGCATGACAGCTTTATTTCTCCGTCGCCAGACGGAAGCGTGATCATGGAGTTTTCCGGCAAAGAGCTTATCAAAGGCGAACCGGACGCCTCCTCCTTCCCCAACGGCGGCCTTCGCGCCACCTTTGAAGCGAGAGGCTATACCGCCTGGGATCCGACGTCCTATGCGTTTATCAAAGGTAAGACGTTATATATTCCGACCGCCTTCTGTTCTTACGGCGGACACGCGTTGGATAAAAAGACGCCTCTTCTCCGCTCCATGGAGGCTCTCAACAAGCAGGCCCTCCGGATTCTCCGGCTGTTCGGAAACAATACGGTCAAGCGGGTGGTTCCTTCCGTCGGCCCAGAGCAGGAATATTTTCTCATTTCAAAAGAGCTGTACGACGCGCGCCCAGATCTGCGCTTTACCGGCCGCACCCTGTTCGGCGCCAAGCCGCCCAAGGGGCAGGAAATGGACGACCACTATTTCGGCGTAATCAAGCCGCGGGTCGCCGCTTACATGGAGGAGCTCAACGAGGAGCTCTGGAAGCTGGGGATTCTGGCAAAAACGGAACACAATGAAGTGGCTCCCGCCCAGCATGAGCTTGCGCCCATTTATACAACCGCCAACATTGCGACCGACCATAACCAGCTTACCATGGAAATCATGCAGAAGGTGGCCGCGAAGCATGATCTTGTCTGCCTGCTCCATGAAAAACCATTTGCCGGCGTAAATGGAAGCGGCAAGCACAACAACTGGTCCCTTTCCACCGACGAGGGCCAGAATCTGCTGTCTCCCGGCGCTACCCCTTATGAAAACGCGCAGTTCTTGCTGTTCTTATGCGCCGTTATCCAAGCGGTAGACGATTATCAGGACCTTCTTCGCATCTCGGTTGCAACAGCCGGAAACGATCACCGGCTCGGCGCCAACGAAGCGCCGCCCGCCGTCGTATCTATCTTCCTCGGCGACGAGCTGAACGCGGTTTTGGAAGCGATCGAAACCGACGCTCCATATAAAGGCGCCGCGCATACCCAGATGAAGCTTGGCGCCGGCGTGCTGCCCAAATTCAACCGGGACGCCACCGACCGCAACCGGACCTCTCCCTTTGCTTTTACCGGAAATAAATTTGAGTTCCGCATGCTTGGATCCTCCGACAGCATTGCCTGCGCGAACATTATGCTCAACAGCGCCGTCGCCGAGTCTTTAAAAATTTACGCGGACCGGCTGGAAGGAGCGGACGATTTTCAGTCTGCGCTGCGGGAAACGATCCGGGAAGCCATCCGGAAGCATAAACGCATTATCTTTAACGGAAACGGCTATGACGAACGCTGGATCAAGGAAGCGACGGAAATCCGCGGTCTTCTGAACTATCCTACAACCGCGGACTGCATGCCTCATCTGCTGGATCAAAAAAATGTGGATATGCTCACTTCCCACGGCGTTTACTCGGAGGCGGAACTGAAAGCCAGATGTGAGACCATACTGGAGAACTACTGCAAGACCATCATCATCGAAGCCAACACGATGATCGATATGGCAAAAACGCAGATCATACCCGCAATGGAAGCCTATTGCGCCGACACCGCCCGATCCGCCGCCGCGAAGAAAGCCCTTTCTTCTGCCCTTTCCTGCCGGTATGAAGCCCAAATTATCGGTCAGCTTTCCGCGCTTACCGACCAGGCCGCCGATAAAACAGCAGAATTGGAGGCAGCGCTCCGTTCTCTTAGAGACGCCAAGAACAGCCAGGCCGAAGCCGTCATGATCCGCAGCCGCGTGCTTCCTCTTATGAATGAACTCCGGCTCGTCTGTGATGAAGCGGAGACCATTACCGCGAAAAGCTATTGGCCCTTCCCCAGTTACGCTGACTTACTGTTTCGCATATAGTTGAGGTGATTTCCATGTGTTCGATTATGGGTTATTGCGGAAGCGGCGCTTCCTTTGAGGCTTTTAAAGCGGGATTTGACCGCACGATTTCCCGCGGGCCGGACGACAGCCGGATTATTGATACGGGTAATGGCCTCCTTGGATTCCATCGTCTTTCGATTATGGGGCTAACGCCCGAGGGCATGCAGCCCTTCGAGCTGGACGGAAGCTACGCGGTCTGCAACGGCGAGCTTTATGGATTTGAAGCGCAGAAAAAGGAATTGGTCCAGAAGGGCTACCGGTTCAAAAGCGGCAGCGACTGCGAAATTTTGCTTCCTCTGTACCGGGAGTACGGGACAGAAATGTTCGCTATGCTGGATGCGGAATTTGCCTGCATCATTTATGATAACAACACCGGCGGATATATTGCCGCGCGGGATCCCATCGGGATTCGGCCTCTGTATTACGGCTTCGATAAACAAGGGGTCATCCTCTTTGCCAGCGAGGCGAAAAACCTGGTGGGGCTGACCGAAAAGATCATGCCGTTCCCGCCCGGGCATTACTATAAGGACGGCCGGTTCATCTGTTATACCGATATCACGAAGGTGGATGCGGTCTGCCATGATGATTTGGAGACAGCCTGCCGGAATATCCGCGAGAAGCTGATCGCGGGAGTGGAAAAACGGCTGGTCTCTGACGCAAAAGTCGGATTCCTTCTTTCCGGCGGACTGGACTCGTCGCTTGTATGCGCCATCGCCGCGAAGAAGAGTCCGGTTCCTATCAAAACATTCGCCATAGGAATGAGCGAGGATGCCATCGATTTGAAATACGCCAGACAGGCATCCAAGTATATTGGAAGCGATCATACGGAAATATTCATGACTCCGGGCGAAGTGACCGCCGTGCTGGATCCGCTGATCGGCATTCTCGGAACGTATGATATTACCACGATCCGCGCCAGCATCGGAATGTATCTGGTCTGCCGGGCGATCCATGAGCGGACAGATATTCGCGTACTGCTCACCGGCGAAATTTCCGACGAACTTTTCGGATACAAATATACGGATTTCGCGCCGTCCGCGGCGGCGTTTCAAGAAGAAGCAAAGAAGCGGATCCGCGAGCTTCATATGTATGATGTGCTCCGCGCCGACCGGTGCATTTCCGTAAATTCTCTGGAAGCGCGGGTGCCGTTTGGCGATTTAGAGCTTGTCCGCTATGTTATGGCGCTGGATCCCGAAATGAAGCTTAACCGGTACGGCAAGGGAAAATATCTTCTCCGCCGCGCCTTCGAGGGGAAGGGCTATTTGCCGGATTCTATCCTTTGGCGGGAAAAGGCGGCATTTTCCGACGCGGTGGGCCATTCGATGGTGGATGATCTGAAGGAGTTTGCAGAAAACCGGTATTCCGACGCGGAATTTGAAGAAAAGCGCCTTCGGTATTCCTATGCGCGGCCCTTCACAAAAGAGTCCCTCTTATACCGGGAAATTTTTGAAAAATATTATCCGGGACAGGCAGAGATGATCGCTGGGTTCTGGATGCCCAACCAGTCCTGGGACGGCTGT
>DVFQ01000123.1 GCA_018713185.1 Candidatus Copromonas avistercoris (nom. illeg.)
AGTCGCTGTACCCCAATATTACCGTAAATCTCAGGCTCTATACGGATTACGGGAAAATCTATAACGATGTGATCACCAACATCTCTACGGGGACGACGCCCAACGTCTGCATTACCTATCCGGATCACATCGCCACTTACTTAACCGGAAATCAAGTCGTAGTTCCTCTTAATGAGCTGTTCTCCGACCAGCAGTATGGCCTTGGCGGGACCGCGCTTCGTTTCGACGGGCCCGCGAAAGAGGAGATCATCCCGCAATTTCTGGAAGAATGCTCCTTTAACGGAACCTATTACGCTGTCCCCTATATGCGGTCAACGGAAGCCTGCTATATTAATAAAACCTATCTTGAGGCAATGGGATACGAGCTTCCGGAGATCCTGACCTGGGATTTTGTCTGGGAAGTATCGGATGAAGCCGCCAAAAAAGATGAAAACGGGATTTTCCTGGCAAATGGACAGGATGTTATGATCCCGTTCCTTTATAAATCCACCGACAACATGATGATCCAGATGCTGCGTCAGAAAAACGCGGGCTACTCCACGGAAAACGGCGAAATCCAGATTTTTAACGATACGACAAAAGAGCTGCTCGATACGATCGCGGAGCATGCGGCCGCCGGCGCTTTCTCTACCTTTAAGATTTCCAGCTATCCGGCGAACTTTCTCAATGCCGGCCAATGTATTTTCGCCATTGATTCCACCGCCGGGGCAACCTGGATGGGCTCCGACGCTCCGCTCTCCGATATCAGCGAAGATTCCTTCGTAGAATTTGAGACGGCGGTGCTTCCGGTTCCCCAGTTTGACCCGGAACATCCGCAGATGATCTCCCAGGGGCCTTCCATCTGTATTTTCAACAAGGAGGATCCCCAGGAGGTGCTGGCCTCCTGGCTGTTTACCCAGTATCTTTTGACCAACGACGTTCAGATCGCCTACTCCCAGACCGAAGGATATGTCCCGGTTACCTCAAAAGCCCAGGAAAGCGCCGAATATCAGGACTATCTGTCCAGAGCCGGGGAAGATAACGATCTCTATTATGACGTGAAGATCCAGGCGTCCCAACTGCTTCTGGACCATATGGACGACACCTTTATCACCCCGGTGTTCAACGGCTCCGCCTCCCTGCGGGACGCCGCCGGCCAGATGATTGAAAATGTAACCAAATCCGTGCGCCGGAAGGAGACGGTGGACGGCGCGTATATGGAGAAGCTCTTTGCCGATATGGATTCCCTTTATCATTTAAGCGAACATGAAGCAGGCGCTGCCCAGAAAGCGGATCTCGGCCCTCTCCCCAAAGCCTCCGTCCTCCTGCTTTCCGTCCTTTCCGCATCCTGGATCCTGATCCTTCTCTATGTTCTGCGGGAGCTGATGAAAAAAAAGAAAAGAAGCCATTGATTTTTTAATTGATCTGACTATAATAAGAAATGCGGAAAAATCCGCGTGGATCATCGCGGCCGGGTCAGAAATTTTTTGATCCCGGTGCAAAATGATTCTATATTAGAAAAGGAGATTCGTATTATGAAAAAGAAATTCATGCTGGGCCTGGCCCTTTGCGCGGCTTTGGCTGTAACTGGCTGCAGCCAGACTTCCGAAACAGCGGAAACCACCGCCGCGGAAACAACAGCGGCCGCAGAAGAGACAACTGCCGCGGAAACGGCGGCAGAGGAAAGCGAAGGAGCTTCCGAAGAAGCAGAAGCCGCTTCAGAGGAAACGGCAGAAGAAGCCGCGGCAGCGGAAGTAATGACCTACGAAGAGTATATGGCCGCTGATCTGGATACCCAGGTTACGGTTGCCACCTACGTTCAGGCAAAGCAGTCCTGGTGGGAAGATCAGGCCACCGTTTACTCTCAGGACGAGGATGGAGCCTACTTCCTGTACAACATGGCCTGTTCCGAGGAGGACTATGAAAAGCTGGTTCCCGGAACCAAGATCATCGTAACCGGATACAAATCCGAATGGTCCGGTGAAGTGGAAATTATCGACGCTACCTTTACGTTCGCCGACGACGGAGAAGAGTTTATTGCCCTTCCCATCGACGTAACCGACATGCTGGGAACCGACGATCTGATCAACCATCAGAATCAGCTGGTTACTTTCTCCGGACTGACCGTGGAAGCGGCCGGACAGGATGAAGAAGGAAACGACGTGGCCTTCCTGTACAACTGGGATGGTTCCGGAACCGACGGGGACGACCTGTACTTCAACGCCTCCTACAACGGAGAAACCTACACCTTCACCATCGAGTCCTATCTCTGCGATAATACGACGGAGGTTTATTCCGCCGTTAAAAACCTTGAGATCGGACAGACCATCGACATGGAAGGATTCCTGTACTGGTATGAGGGCGTAAATCCCCATATCACGGCAGTGACCGTAGTGGAATAATAGACTTATAAAACAGCTCTTTTTGGAGGCCGGAGTCAATCTGTTATGATTGCCCGGCCTCTTTCATCTCCCAATACCCCTCCTCGTCAAAATAGTACCATTCCCCGTTGATCTTCATCCACTCCCCCGCCGGAAAGCTTCCATTGGGATTTCTCCACCACCAGCGGATCCCGTCCGCCGCCTGCTGCCAGCTTCCGGAAGTCTCCGGCAAAGCAGCATCCTCTTCTCCTGGCCCAGGCGCCGCTTCTTCCTGCTTTGGTTCCCCGGTTACCTTCAGTTTCTCCGACTTCATCCAATCACTCTTTTCATTGGTGGATTTTCGGACGGACCGCGCCTGGAACCAGTATTCTCCATCTTCCGTGATCAGGCTGGAAAAATCATAGCCGTCCCCATAGATCGAATATTGATCTCCCACCGCCCGGTGATCCCGGATCAGCTGAATCTGGTAATACTTGGCCTTGGGGACCTGGCTCCAGCGGGCCTTCCCCGGCTGTTTCGGATCCCAATAAGCGGAATAGGGCGCCGCCACTCCCTCATAATCCACATCCTCCAAAAACAAAAGCCGCACCGTCAGCTCCATGGTCTGCTTCTGATTTTCCCGTTTCGCCCGTACAAACCGGACCGCCTCGTACCGTGTCTTCGACTCCTCCGACAGCTTCAAACGAAAGGCGGAGGAAGCCGTATTGGAAAAATAAGTATTCTCATCCGTTGTTTCCAACGTAATCTGAATCTCCGGCGGCGCGTAAACGCCAAAGCCGTCCTCCTCTTCGTTGGTCACTTCCACGTTCGTAACCTCGTAAAACCCTGCTCCGTCTCCCTCCGGAACCGCAGACGCATAACCGCCGTCATCAACAATCCCCACATTGGAATCAATGACCAGCGAAACCCGGCTGACTGCCGTTTTTTCCGCTCCCCATACCGGCGATACCGGAGCATAAAACGCCGTGATCAAAACGGCAACTGCAAAAGCGGAAACGACCGCCGAAAGGCCAGAAACGGCCGCCGAAACCGGCGCCGGACAAAATCTCCCCGTCTTGTGCCGGTTCCTGTTCTCCTGTTTTTCTCTTTCCCTTCTCATATCCAGCCTACCTCTCCTTAAAGATCTCCACGATCGCGTTCCATATCTTTACCAGCACGTTCCACATCCGGGACAGCGGGCTCATCTCCTCCTTTTCCGTCTCCGCGTCCAGAAGCTCCTTTGTATCATCCAGGCTGATCTCCTCCGTCCGCAGAATGATCTGCAGGGTATCCGGCTCCTGATTCTTTTCCGAAGTAAAGGACCGCTTCTTAGCCGACGGATCTATGGAAAGGAACCGGGTTTCTTCTTCCAGCTTATCCCACTCCTGATCTGCGGTATCCTTCATGGTACGGCTTGCGGAGCGCATGGCGGAGGTCGCGTCCAGCGCCCCCAAGCTGCGGTCTAAAAGCTCCAAGCTTCCCAAGATGGAATCTCTGGCCGCGGCGTCGATCTCGTCGCTGCTCTCCTTTAGGGCGTCCTGCACCAGGTTCAGCGTATCAGTCCCGTTTTTCAGCGCCTCGCTGGTACGGGAAACCAGTTCCCCCGCGTCGGTAAGAGACTCCTGCAGATCCGGATAATATTGATCCAGCGTATCCTGCATAGCAGTCAGATCCTCGATGAACCAATCCATCGTTTCCAAAAGCTGGGCCGTCCGTCTTGCCGAATCCCCAGTCGCATCTAGTAAAGAGGACATACGGGACACCATACGGTTGCTGGCCGCAGAAAGCTGCTCCAGGCAGGTTTTCTTTGCCATCAGGGCCGCCAGCAGCTGCTGTGCATCCATGGCGCCGCCAATCCCTCCGGAAAGGCCCGGATTCCCAGCCAGCCCAGCATCCGTCCCAATCCCGGAAACCGCTCCAAAGTCCGCGTCGGAAGAGGACGCCGTTCTTCCGGCGCCCGCCTGGCCCGCTAACATCCCCTCCTCCAGCTGCGCAAGCTCCGAGGACAACTGGCCAAGTCCCGTAATATAAATCTGTTCGCTGGCGGAAAGCTGCGCGTCCAACGCGATCAACTGCTCCATCAGCTTCGTAAATTCATCCATATTTCCCGTGACCGATTCCGACCGGCTGCTTAGCCGTCTAAGGCTGGTGGCCAGCCGGTCCATGGGATCCCGCATTTCATTCAACACGTCTACCAGGTCGCCCAGGCTTTCATGCACCACTTGGGCAGAATCCTTTGCCGTCTGAATGTGAGGGATCATGGTTTCCAGACTGTCGGATACGTTTGAAAGGGACTCCAGGGTCTGATCATTTCCGGCCAAAATCCCGTCCTTGGCCGCGCTCCAGGTCTGCCTCGCGGATTCCGCCGACTGCAGTCCCGCCATCAGCTGCCCGACACCGCCCCGCATCGCCTCCATGGACGCGGCCAGATCGTCCATGCTCTCATAAAGCTCATCCCCGGCGTCACTCCAGGTATCCTTGGCTTCATTGATATCCTGGATCCGTTCCAGATCCTTAAGGGTCCCCGGCGTCATCATCAATACGATGCCGATGGATTCAAAGCAATCCGTCCCGATCCGCACCGTAAAATCGCCCTCCTCCCCTGGGAGAGCCGTAAACACCGCAAAGCTGCTGCCGCCGATGTTCTGCATCTGGGCGCCCTCCGCCTCCAGGCTGTAGCACTGCTCCATATCCGCCGGAACAGCCGCCAGCAGGATCATGTTATTGCGGTAATATTCCGCCGCCGTCTCGTTGGGCTTCGCTTGAATATGCAGCTCCACCAGCCCGGAAGCCCCCGCCAGCGCTTCTCCTTCTACGGGAACTCCGTTCAGCTTGTAGGATACGTCAAATGTCCAAGGAAAGGCCGTCTGGTCCGGCTCCATGGAACACTGGAAATAAAACCGCTCTTTTCGTCCCTCGGGGAACCTCCAGGTCACAGAATCCTCTCCCAGAACCGGCTCCGTCCGGTCCGACATATTAAGGACCTTCTGATAAGCGCCGTAATCCGTATATTCCGACGTCCCGTTTGGGCTCAGTGCCTTTACCACATTCACTTCTTCTGCCGTTCCGTAAAGATCCAGATTCACATATACCGTCTCATCCACTCCGGCTTTCGCCCCGGCCGCAAACGCCGGGAAAGCGGAACACGCCTCGGTCCCGGCAAGACACAGAATCAAAAAACCGGCAAGAAACCTTGGTTTTATTGAAGTCCTCATGTCCAGTCACTTCCTCCATTCCTTTTCGCTATTCACTCTTCATTTTCCCTTTCTCCGCCAACACCCCGATAGCCGCCTTTGCCTTACCGGCGGCCGCCAGCGCCTTCTTCCGGTGCGCCAGCAAGAACCGGTCGCCCAGCACCAAAAGGGCCGGAAGCGCGGTCAGCACCAGGATCATACTAAATAAACCGCCGCGGCCGATCAAATGGCCCAGATCCCCAATGGCCGCCGTCGTAGAAATCAGATGCACGATATAACCGGCCAGCGTAATAATGCTGCCGGAAGTCAGGATCGACGAGCAGGAACGAGAAACCGCTTCGATGCAGGCCTCCTTTTTCTCCAGCGTCTTCCTGGCCTTCATGTAATTGTTGGTGAGAAGAATGGAATAATCCACCGTCGCCCCCAGCTGGATGCTGCTGACGATGATATATCCCAGGTACACCAGGGTGTCCCCCATCAGGTAGGGAACCGCCATATTGTAAAAGATCGCCACTTCAATGGGGATCATGACGATCACCGGAATCACAAGAGAACGGAAGCTGGCCATAACCACCAGGAACACGCCCAGAAGGGACCAGAAATTCACCCTTGCATTATCCGACGTGATCGTTTCCTTAATATCCTGAGTGGAAGGCGTCTGGCCCACCAGATAGCTTTCCTGCGGATAATACTCTCTTACGATGCGTTTCAGCTCATCGGAGCACTGGAACGCCGTATCGCTTTCTTCCTTTGTTCTTATGTAAATCAGCATACGGCAGAAGTCCTCCGTATGGAGTTTGCCGGTCAGGGACTCGGGAAGGAATTCCTCCGGGATCCCCTCGGGAAGCGTATTGGCCATGGACGTAACGCTTTTTACATAGGGAAGCCCTTCGATCTCTTCCGTCATTTCCCGTTCCGCGGCCGGCGAAGTGTTGGGATATACCGCCATTAAAAGATTGCTGCGTCCAAAAACGCGGATGATCTCCTGGTCATTTTCATAAACCTTCGTCCCTTGGGCCGCGCCCACTGAGGAATTTCCATATAAAAATTCATTCATGCCCTGCGCCGTATAGGCAAAGGGCACCAGGAGCACCATGAGTCCCAGGGCCAAAAGCCGCCCTCTGTAAACGCCTCTGGCAAACCGCTGAAAAGAGGGAAGAAACGGGCGGTGCCGGGTCTTATCATTCCATTTGGCAAACTTTAGAATCAGCGCCGGCATGAAAAAGACCACCGTAATCAGGCTGAACACGATCCCTTTTGCCAGTACCAGGCCCAAGTCAAAGCCAACGGTAAACTTCATGGACGTCAGGGCCAAGAATCCCACCACCGTCGTCAGGCTGCTGGCGAATATGGAATTGATCGCTTCCTCGATGGCGGTCACAATGGCCGTCTCGTCGGAAGCGCCCCGTTCCCGCTCCCGGGAAAACGCGTCCAGAAGGAAAATCGAGTAATCCATGGACGTAGCCAGCTGAAGGATAATGGCCACGTTGTTGGTCATAAAAGAAATAGTGCCGATAAAAATATTGGTGCCCCGGTTTAAAAGGATCGCCACTCCCATGACAAGAAGAAACAGGACCGGCTCCGACCAGGCTGTTGTGGAAATGCACAGTACAAAAAGAATCATCAGGACCGCCACAACGAGGATCCGGTCCATCTCGCTCTCCAGTGTTTCCGCCAAAGACCGGTTCTGCACCGCCATACCTACAAAATAGCCCTGATCCCCGACGATCTCCTCCATCTCTTCCAGCGCTCGCTTCGTTTCAGACGCTCCATCCGCCTCCTCAAAGGTAATATCCATGACCGCGCAGCCGTCTTTGTAGTAATCCTGGATCGCTTCTTGATCCATAAAAGATTCCGGGCCGTAAAGATTGACCTGGCTGTCGCACCAAAGGATCTGATCCACGCCGGGAACCTTCGCCAGCTTGTCCTTGATCTGCTTTGCCTCGTAAATGCTCACATCCTTTAACATGACGCGGGCGGTCCCCGGATAGCCAAACTCCCGCTCCATGACCTCCAGCCCGATCCGGGACTCGGCGTCCCCCGGAAGATACTCCGTCAGATCATAATTTACATTTACAAAAAACATGGCGATCAAAGAAAAAAGGCAGCCTATAACAAACAGGCTGACAATCCATTTCTGCTTTTTTACGATCATCCGGGCCAGCCGGAAGGCAAATGTCTGCTTTTCCGCTGCGCCATCAACAGTCTTCTTCTTCCGCGTCCTTGTTCCGTCCACTTTTTCTGTCTCCTGTCTTTTCTGTGTTTGTAAGACACGGGCCTTTCCCGTTTTCAAGACGCGGGCCATTCCCGTGTCTTGAAATATTATCCAGGATTATGATACAATACTCAAGTATCAATTTCTTCCTCCCCGTCTCAAATGAGACAAAAGGAAGATTGTTGTCCAATTTGAAACAATTTGCCGCGGCTGTTTCCTGCGGCGGCTCAACCATGCAGAAAGGCCTTATATGAACCAGAATCACCCCCGCAAAGACAGTATTTCCACACGGCGCACCTATCTTTTATTAAAAGCGGCGCTTTTTCGCGAGCTGGAAGCGGCTCCCTTTGAGCGGATTACTCTGACCGATATCTGCAGCCGCTCCATGATCCCCCGCTCCACCTTCTACCGCTATTTTGAAGACAAGTACGACCTGCTCCAGTACTGCCTCCTTTCCCTGGTGAATGAGCTGGGGCTGACAAAAGAAGTTCTGTCTTTAAAGGATGCGGAATCCATGAAACAGTTCCTGCAGATCCTGATCCGGCATCTGAACGAAAACATGGACTGCTACCGGAAAATCTATGAGGCGAATAAAGACGGCGAACTGATGGGAATTCTGCGAAACGGCCTTCTTCTGATCTTTACAAAAAAGCTGGAGGACGCAGAAAAGGATGGAATCAAAGCGAAAATCGCCTATCCCATCCTTTCCTGTCTTTTAACCGATTTCTTTTTCAGCGTTATTAAATGCTATCTGGAGCTATCCGGCCAATTTGACACGGACGTTTTTATCGAAAACATCTGCCGTTTTGCCGAACGCGACTTTTTTACCGAATAAGCGGCCTGCCCGGCCAGGCCGTCCAATCCATTTCCTATTCCAAACGGTTCAGCGCTCCGTCTCCTTAAGCCGCCGGTCCAATTCCTTTTCCTCCAGTCCGGCTACGAGCCGGATCATAGGAGCCTCTCCCTTTCCTCCATAATAGCTCTTAAGCCCCTGGTAATACTCCTCCGTCTGGTCCGCTCCCACCGTCACCGGCAGATACCCGGCCCGCATCAGCTCCAAATTCGCTAAAAGCCAGCCCACCCGGGTGTTTCCGTCGGAAAACGGATGGATCCACTGAAAATCCATATACAGCCTGGGGATCGTTTCAAGGGCGTGCAGCTTCTTTTTCTTCTCCGCATATTCCCGAAACAGCCAGTCCAACATCACCGGCACCATAAACGGCTGGGGCGATTCATCCTCTGTTCCCGGAATCTGAACCAGTCTGGTCCTGTAGCGTCCTCCCTCCCGCCGCCGGTCCATTAAAACCAGACCATGAAGCTTTAAAAGCAGCGGCTCGGAAAGCTGTGATTCTGGAAACTGCGGTTCGGAAAGCTGTGATTCCGAAAGCCGCGCGCCAAAAGCAAGCTCCCTGATCCATTCAAAGGCGTCCTGGAGCCCCAGCACCTCCAGCTGTTTTCGCAGGGGCCTTCCTTCTGCCGGATATCCGTTTAAAATGGTTCTTATTTCTTCCGCCGATAAATCATTTCCCGTATTTGCCAGAGAATTTTCGATCCATTCAATTAAAAATTCCTTATGGGATTCTTCCAGGCAGAAGCCGCCTTCCCGCAGCCTTCTAAGCAGCTCATCCCGTTTCCCGTCGATCCTTCGGAACAGGCTTTTATACTCCGCCGGAATATCCTTCTGTCTAAGCGTCCGTTCATCGGCGGGCTTTACGGCTTCCCTTGGAATCTGATAGGAGCGGCCCGTCCGGACAATCCCCTCGATCTTTCCGCTGCTGCATAAAAGCCGTACTCTGCGGTCGCTGATGCCCCACTTTTTCGCCGCCTCCGCCGCCGTCATGTATGCCTGTTCCATCTTCCTCATCCTTCTTTGTGATCCTTCCCTTCCAGCCTTCTTCGTCTTCTCTGATCAGCCGTCTGCATCCTGTCAGTTTTCCCGCAAAATATCCTGTGGCCCGCCAATCTCCCAAACCTTCAGCTGCGTCCCGTCCAAATCCTCCCGGTGCATGTCCACCGCGCGGATCCGGTTATTCTCATAGGTTTTATAATAATAGATCCCTTTCCCTCCGTTCATGCAGCTGGAATAGGTGGTAATATCACATTTCCCCTCCGGCGTCATAACCATGCCCCGGACCATGGCCACGCCATCCAGGATATGGAAAAACTGGCTGACATTGGCGCTCTCCTCCTTCTCGCTTTTGGCATTCCACTTTAAAAACGCGGCCCGTACAAACCGGGAAGCCGGAGACGCGTCCCCGGGAAGCCCCAAAGCGCCCATGCCCTGGCCATAAGCCTCAAGCTCCACGCCTTTTGCGAACCGGTTTTTCGGCGCGCCGGCCGACAGATTCAGATAATTGTGCAGATTCATCTGATGAAACGGGAACGGAGGATTATTGGTCAGCACTCCATACGGATTCTCATAAATCTTAAGCCCCTCCTTCACCGATTCAATAACAAGGCATTGTTCCTTATCCGCTAGCATCCAATGAAGCGGCGCGGGCGGCACCTTCTCGGCAAAAGAAAGATTGACGATCCTGGCATTCTTAAGAAGCGCGGCCGCTTCCTTCACCGACGCGCATCTTCCCAGAATCCACGGGATCAGCTCAAAGGAGGCCGCCGAATCCGTCCCTTCCTCCGGCTCCGGGTAAAACGCATTGCCCGGAAAATTGAGCCCCGCCATCGCCAGTCCCTTTTCATTAACCGCGTCCGCATACAGCGGATACCCTTCCATTACAGTCGCCATTCCGATCATCGCATAATGAGTCTCCAGCTTTCCCAAACAGCGAAAGGAAAACGGAAAACGCCTGGGCGTCACCGTCACCTGTTCCCCGAAGGAATATTCCAAATCCAAATTTCTGCCGAAATAAAAATCACCGTTTGTATAAGTCATGCATGTACACATGATCTGTTCCCTCCTTTCTCGGGCCTTTCCCCAATCTTTCTATCCGTTTCCGGATTTCCTTTAAGCTTTCTTTTCCTCCGGCTCCCGCAGACACGCGTAAATACCACAGATGTCATAAGGGATCGTCAGACTGGCTTTAGGATCTGCCTTCATTTCTTCCCAACTATCGATCAAACAATTATGAACCCGTCCATAAAGCTCTTGTTCCCCAAAAATCCAATGGTAATTTCCCTTTTCCTCTGGATCTGGATGATAGCCTACGTAACCCATGGCATAATGGAAGCAGCACCACCGTTTATGCTCCTGAGCCGCCAGCACATCCAGAACTGGATACCGCCTCAGCATATCCAAAATCTGCTCCCGGTCCATTTTATCTTTTAAAATTTCATCTTGAGCAGGAAGACTTGGAAGAAGCTTCATAAGCTCCTTCAGATACCTGCGGCTTCTCACCTGGGCCCGGTTGGATTCCCGCTTTTCATAGGACAACGCATCCCAAAGAGACTGCTTCTCTTCCTCAGACAGCTCCGCTCCCGCAGCTTTAAACAGCTGCCTCTGCATTCCTGCATAGGCCCCATTAAATTCCTTTGCTTCCTGATCCAGCTTTTGATGGAGCACCCGCTCTCGTTTAAGAATCTCCCGCAGATTCCCAAACCGATAAACCTGCACTCCCCCGTATTCCTTAGCTTCCAGTCCAACCCGGTCCCCGCCTTCCTCCATTCGCACCGCTGTCGGAACTGGACCGATCTCAAAAATCTGCGTTTTTCTTTCCATGTCCGGTTCCCGCATTCCAAAAAAGCGTCCCAGCTTTTCTACTGCCTCAATTCCCGCCGTCTGACTGGAAAAGCAAATAATCGCATACGTAACCGGAGGCAGGCTCCGCAGCGTCCGTTCCACTTGAACGCTGCCAATTTCCGCCTCGATATACTCAATTCGGCATATCTTCTCTGCCGCCGGATACAAAGATTCGATTCTCTCCCTGGCTTTCCGGCAGTCCCGATCGACAATCGTAATCCTTAAAATCTCATAGCCCTTCACCTGGGAACACCAGCTTAACGTGCCAGAAAGCAGCAATTCACGTAAAATTTCCTGTCCGTACCGGCCGAATCCAGCAATCAAAACGTGCGGATTGGGAATCTGCTCCATGATCTCCTGGGGGGAAAGCGCATTAGCTTCTCCTGCATTCCTGAGCATTTTCTCTGCCGTTTCCAGCCTCTTTTTCGCCCATTCCAAGCAATTTTCGTAAACAGGGACACGCTCAAAAAGATCCCTGGCAGCCATACCTGGCATATGAAAAAAACTAAAAGACAATCCTGGCGGCGCCGGATTCTGCTCAAAGAAATTCGTCATGACCTGTTCCATAATCCGGCTTTCACACCGCACCGCGCAGACAAACGGTTCCCCGGTTCCCGTACGCGGATTCTCTGCTAAGAAACCTGAAAGCTTTTTGGCAATCCGAAAATTTACGGACGCCTCTTCATGAAACAGGACTGCTTCCCGGCAGAACTTAAAAAGGCGTTTGAAGAACAACCGCTCCTTTGTCCCTTCTCCATCGGAAAGGGGTTCCTGCTCCACGAGAAAATGCTGCCGCTCCAAAGCCAGCTGCTGTTCCTGCTCCATAGCGCGGCCAGTAAAAATAACCGCCGGAATCCGGTCTGTTTCGGAAAGTTGCGCCAGATAAGCAGCGCTTTCCTTATTATACCCAAATATCGCCGCCTGACCCTGTCCAGACAAGCTTCTGGTTAAAGTCAAAATTCTATGGCGCAAAAGCACTTCAAAAGCGGTAAACAGCCAATAACCGGTGCAGAGCGGAGCCAGCCACTTGGCAAGCTCATAGCAAATCGGAGTCGGCGTCCCGGCGTTCACTGTCGGAGAAAAAGTAAACAGCTTCAGCACGCTGTAAAGGATCGAAGATAAAAGACGGTTTTCCACAACTTTTCCCGCATACACGGCCGACGAGTAATATTGGAAACTCCCGACAACCCCCAAAAACACCGCCGCGGCCGTCGCCGCCGTAAGAATCCGATTCCTATTTTTTATTAAAAAATGCCCAAGCCCCCGTTTCTTCCCTCCCATACCCAATTTCCCCCTGTTGGTTCTTAATCATAGTCTTTTTCTGACAGTTCCCGAATCTGTACCCGCGGGGCGTTTCCAGGAATCAGGAGTTCCCGCTGATCCAGCCTTCCGCTTCCATCCTGCGCGGCCCGCAGGACAACAACCGTAAAATCTCCGCCCTCCGGAACCTGCGCCTTGTATTTGCTGTATTCCTCATAATTTCTGCAAAGACTTCCATTTAAAGAGACGATCACATCCCCGATCTCATATTGACCGTGTTCCTCAATGCCCGGCTCAAAACCGGTCACCATCAAACCGTAATCGATTCCTGTCGCCGGGATATTACGAATAAAGCGGATTGCCGCAGCTGTATAAGCCTCCGCATAGGGATCAATCCCCCGCTCCTTTTCCCGGAGCATGTCCATGCAGGAAACCGCCTCGTCATACATTCCAAGGTTTAAGAAACGCATCATCTTTCCCCAGAGTGTATCGCCATCGTCCGATTCCAACGGAGCAAACTTTTCTTTGGCCTCCTCCAAAAGACGGTCCATTTCCTGCTGTACCTCATTTAACGCCGCCTCTCCTTCCGCCAGCAGATCAGCGTTTCCCATTAAACTGTCTGCCGCCGCCTCTGCTTCCTCTTGACTTGCGCCCTCCAAAATCATGGTCTGAATCAATTCCGCCTTGTCCGCCATTACCTCCAGGTTGCTTTCGCCAATCTGAAGAGTCAGCCGATCCATACTCTTTTCAATAGCATTCCAGCTGTTTTCTTCCGCGCTGGCCAAGGTTTCTTTGCTGTCGCTCCAGCTCGTCGCCTGCAAAGGAATATAGTAAAGCTGAGGCAGGTATTCATATTTAAAATCATAAATCGCTTCCTCGTTTTCCACCGGCAGCAGCAGCTCATTGGCTCCGTAAGCAATCAGCTTCAGTTTTTCATCCAAAATAGCCCTATAATTTTCTACAATTTCTTCGCGAACCGCAAGGTCAAGATAGGAATCCGGATCAATGACAAACTCCATATAGTACAGACTGTCAATTCCGTCCTCGCAGAACTGGAGCAGAAAATCATGCATAGCCAGTGCATCCGCAGCAGAAAACGGCGACTCTTCCAGCCCGGTCTTTAATGCCTCATCCATCACGGCCGATTCCAAATCCATCTGATAAAGGAGCCGGCGGTTTTGCTCCAGCTTTGCCAAAGCCGCATTTTCCCCTTCCGGGTCAAAATGGCTTAGATATGTCTCACATTCCCGATATGCCGTATCCAAATACTCAGCTGCCAGCTCCATCTGCGTCAGGTTCTGCTGCGCGTAATATAGAAGCTGGTCCACCAGATTCTTCTCCGCCGCGGCGGCAGGATATTCTTTTGCCGGAAAGAGTGTTTCCCTCCCCAGCCAGGCGGCCCCGGCCAAGGCAAGAGCTGTCACCGCCGCAGCTAAGTACACGGCGTTCCGTTTCGCAGGGCGGCCCAAAAACCTGGCGCCTGCAGAGGGCCTGGACGTCAAAAAATCCTGCAATTTTGAAATAAATGCATCGAAAAATTGATAATTGGATTCCAGTCCATTTTTATACCGCAGCGGTTCAATGGATTCAGGCAGCTGATCCGGAAAAGAGAAGCCGCGGAGCAGAACAGGGACCACATTTTTCCCCTCCTCCAAAGCATGCTCGATTTCCAGCCGCACCCAGTCATCCTCATTTCGGCACCGGTCCAGCGCTCCCGGTGAAAGCACCAAAAGGAAATCGCTGCATTCCTCAATTACTGAATACAATTTCGTATTAAAATCTCCGGATCGAAGCGATTCCACATCGAAAAACACCGAATACCCCAATTCTGTCAGCTTATCCCGCAGAATCTTCGCCGTTGACTCCCCGCCGTCTCGCCGGTAGGAAATAAAAATATCATATCCCTTTTTCATCCTTATCCCCCCCCAAGTCTTCCTTAAAATATATCTTATCATGTTTTCTTTATATAAACAACAAAAATGCCCGCCGTTCTGCGCTTTGCCGGCGCATCCGTCAGGCATTTTTCCATTTAATATTCAGCCCCTACTTCCTCCTCCAGGTTAAGAGGAAGGCGGAGTTTAAGATTACAAATACGGAGCCGGCGTTATGCACCAGCGCTCCCACAACCGGATTCAAAACGCCGGTAATCGCCAAAATGATCGCGATAAAATTGAGTGTCATGGAAAACGTCAGATTATATCGGATCGTCCTCATCATTCGCTTTGACAGGCGCACCAGATGGGGAAGCTCCCGGATCTCATCATTTACCAGGGCCATATCCGCCGCGTCCACCGCGATATCGCTTCCGGTTCCGCCCATGGCGATCCCCACCCACGCCTTTTTCAAAGCCGGCGCGTCGTTGATGCCGTCGCCGATCATACAGACATTCTTTTTCTCTTTCTGGCACTGGTCAATATAATTTAGCTTATCCTCCGGACGGCAGTCGGCATGAACCTCTTCGATGGAAAGCCGCGCGGCAGTCTCCCCGGCCGCGTTTCCATGATCTCCCGTCAGAAGAACCGGCGTTACCCCCGCGGCTTTCAGCTCCTTAATCATATCCGGCGCCTCCGGCCGCAGCGTATCCGAAAGGGCGATAAATCCGGCTGCCTGCCCGTCTACCGCAAGATACATGATCGTACAGCCTCGTTTCGTACATTCCTCCGCCTGTTTTTTCTCCTGATCCTTGAGAAAAACCGCCTTCTCCTTTAAAAGTTCCAAGTTTCCTGCCAGGATCTGCTTTCCGGAAATCACGGCCGAAACGCCGCGGCCCGGCAGCATCTCAAATTGCTCCGCTTCCGGTATCTCTCTTCCAGACTTCCGATAGAAACGGATCACCGCCTTTCCCAGCGGATGCTCCGAACGCAGCTCCGCCCCCGCGGCGTAAGCATACAGCTCTTCTTTTGAAAGCTCCGGCAGAAAACTCTCCGCTTCTGTCACCTCCGGCGTCCCGTAGGTCAGCGTGCCCGTTTTATCAAATGTGACCCGCGAAACAGAGGCCAGACGTTCCAAAGCGTCGCCTTCCCTTACTAAAAAGCCATGGCGGGTCGCGTTGCCGATGGCGGCCATGATCGCCGTAGGCGTCGCCAGGACAAGAGCGCAGGGGCAGAATACTACCAAGATCGTTACTGAGCGGAGCAGCTGTCCTGTCGCAAACCAGGTTATAACCGCGGCTGTCAGCGCAATCACGACGATCCAAGTGGCCCACCGGTCCGCCAGTCCCACGATTTTCGCTTTCCCCGCGTCCGCCGACTGCACCAGACGGATCATTCGCTGAATGGAGCTGTCTTCGCCCACCTTCACCGCCTTCATATCAAACGCTCCGAACTGATTGACGGTTCCGCTGGATACCTCGTCCCCGGCTCCCTTGTCCACCGGCAAGGATTCCCCCGTCATAACCGCCTGGTTAATGGACGTCTGGCCGGATACGATCACACCGTCCACCGGCACCGTCTCTCCCGGAAGGACCCGCAGAAGTTCGCCGACGCGGACCTGTTCAGCCGGAACGATCCTTTCCTCGGTTCCCGCAATGATCCGCGCGGTCCTGGGCGTTAGATGCACCAGCTTTTCAATCCCCGCCCGGGCTCTGGCCACAGTAAGCTCCTCCAAAAGGCCTCCCAGCTGCATGATAAACGCCACCTCGCCGGCGGCGAAATCTTCTCCGATCAACACCGACGCGATCAAGGCGATGGATACCAGGACGTCCGCTTTGATATCAAAGGCTGTCACCAGCCCGATCACCGCCTCCAGAACGATCGGGATCCCGCAGAAAATAATCGCGATCCACGCCGCGTCAAAAGGAAGCGGAAGCAGATCAAAAATACTGATCAGCAAAGCAATCCCCGAAACGGCTAAAAATAGGATATCCCGTTTCATTCCGCCCCATTCCAGCAATTCCTCCAGTTTTTTCATATCGATCCTACCCCTCCTTCACTCCGCGTCCGGCCGCCTTTCGCCGGAAACGGATTATAGGCTTATTATACCTATAGGGGTATGGGTTGTCAAGATATGAGGCCCATGGGTCAACGCTTCTTCTGGCACATTTCCCATCCGGCCCGCAAAAGGCCGAACATCCGGAGGGCCGCGTCATAGTAAAGCTCTTCCGCCCGATTTAAGGCTTCTTCAAGCTCCATCGGCCCTGGAACCGTCGGCAGGATACTTCCGATTCCAAATTCTGCCAGCCGTTCGCATCCGGGGCCCATTCCGCCCACCAGGGCCGCCACCGGAATTCCTCTGGCTTTCGCTCTCTTGGCAACGCCGCCGGGCACCTTTCCAAACGCGGACTGCCAGTCCATCCGTCCTTCGCCGGTCACAACCAGATCCGTCTCCTCCAAAAGCTGGTCAAACCCGATCAGATCCAACACCGCCTCAATCCCAGGCTGAAATTTCGCGTTCAAAACAGAAAGCAGGGCGGCCCCCAGACCGCCGGCGGCTCCGGCTCCCGGAAGGCTCCGGATCTCCCGCCCCAGCGTCTCTTCCAGACAGTCCGCGTAATGGAGCATCCCAGCCTCCAGCCGGTCCAAGATCTTTGGCGTACCGCCCTTTTGTTTTCCAAACGTATAAGCCGCGCCCTCTGGTCCCGTCAATGGATTCCTCACATCGCACATGACCGTAAAGCAAGCGTCCTTCACCTCCGGCATCAGGCCCTCCAGAGAAATCCTTTCCACCCGTTCCAGATCCGCTCCTTTTCCGGAAAGCAGGCTTCCCGCGGAATCATAAAAGCAAACGCCCAGCGCCGCCAGCGCGCCCATTCCTCCGTCGTTGGTGGCGCTGCCGCCGATGGCGACGGTAATATCACGGAGTCCCTGCTCCAGCGCGTCCCGGATCAGATCTCCAGTTCCCCATGTGGTGGTCTCCAAAGGATTGCGCTTCGCCCTGGGTACCAGGGGAAGTCCGGAAGCCGCCGCCATCTCGATAACAGCCCGGCCGTCGGGAAGAATCCCGTAAGCGCTGTCCACCGGTTCCATAAGCGGGCCATGTACCGTTACATGGCAAAGCCGTCCTCCAGCGGCGCTTACCACCGCCTCCAGCGTCCCTTCCCCGCCGTCCGCCACGCAGACTCCCTTCCAGCTGCATCCCGGAAAAACCTGCTCCGCCGCCTTCCCCAAAAGCCCCGCCGTCTGCTTTGAAGAAAGCGTTCCTTTAAAAGAATCCGATGCAAATAAAAATCTGGGATTTCGTTCCATGGCCATTCCTCCGCCCTCTCATTTCATTCCTTCCATTCATTCCTGCCATTTAATCCTGCTATTCGATCCATTCCTTTTTCAGCCGCCACAGTCCGGCCTGAATGCCATTTTTTGTCACATCCTGCCCTTGGCATAACGTCTCATGATGCCGGAACAGCCGCTTCCAGCTCTCTTTGATCTCCCGCTTCCAGTCCGGATAAAAATCCGTCAGCATGATCTTCGTTTCCGTAAGCCCCCGCGCGTCCAGTTCTTTTTGAAACCGCTTCTCCTCTTCTTCCGTTTCCCCAAGATATTTTAGGCAGAGGATCCGGTTCCAGTCGCGGACGTCAAAAAGAACGGTTTCCTCGATGGGAACCCGCAGCTTTAAGATCCCGGCCCGTCCGGACGCGTCCACATTATAGAGGTCATGGAACGCCCAATAGGGATACTCCGCTCCCTCCGGCTTTGGCGCGAACTTTCCTGCCTCCTGCACAAAAAAAGAATAGGCCGTTAAAAAAATCGGCGCGGACTCTTCATATTTTTTTCGGACATAGGCTTCCTTGGAAAAGCAAACGCCGTCCCGCTCCAGCACCTGCAAAACCGTTTCCGTCTGGCTGGTGTACAAAGTTATCGTATGACTTTGACGATCCATTCTTTTCTCAGCTCCCATACATTTCCATAATAGGCGTCCAGATTCTCCGGAATCCCCGCCTCAAACAGCCGCTTCCAGCTCTCCCGGATCTCCCGTTTAATCTCCGGATAAAACTGGCTCATATAGGCTTTCACATCACTGCTGACCCCATAGGCTTTCAAAAGCTCCCGGTGGCGGTTCCTGTCCGCCTCGTCCGCCGCGATATAGGAATAATCCAGAATTGCCGACCATTTTTCGATACTGATAAACGTAAGAAGGGCCGGATCCACCTCCAGCTCCAGGATCACCGTATCCGGATCCTTAAGCATCGTCGTTTTCTCCGCAAAGGAAACCCACACCGGATACTCCGCGTCCTCCGGCCGCTCCTTGGCCATGGGCCCGTTTTTTGTAAGCCAGTCATAGGCCTCCCGCATCAAGTACGCCTGATCCTCCAGATCCCCGGCGGCAAATTCCTTCTTGGCCGTATAGCGCCCGTCTTCCAGAAGCATCTTTAAAACATTTTCATGCTGCTTTGTCCACACCCGCATTG
>DVFQ01000124.1 GCA_018713185.1 Candidatus Copromonas avistercoris (nom. illeg.)
GCATCTTCGTACCGCATAAACTCGAAAAACTCTATTTTATACATATGTCCATTATTATCGAGTCCGTGCGTCTTTAAATACGTCTTATTCATCTGCTCCACTTGTGTGTATAAGCCGTAATCCTCAAAAACCCCGCTTCCGCCCGCCGTTTCATCCTTTACATAAAGATGCACAAACTGGGTTCTCGCCGCCATCATCTGAGGAATATCTTTCATCAGATCATATGCCAGTTTATTCCGGTAACGAAGGCCCTCTCCACCATGCTTATTCAAGTTGATCGTTCTTTGTCCCCGCCACTCTCCTTTGCCTTCCTTCAGCTCAATTTTGTAGTTCTTCTGGACTCGCTTTGTAGAAGACTGTCCCCGGATTTTCACCGTCGCGTTCGGTACAATCTCACCATAGCCAACCTCGCCCTGTAAAGGACCGTTTTCATCGCCCACCTGGAGGATTGCTTCCGTCATATACTGAGGAATATTATTGTTCTCGTACCAGTACTTGGAGTATGTATTGATCTCAGTCCAGGTATGATCGGTATTTTCCGCCGAATTTCCTTCCCGAACCGTCAAATACATGGTTACAAGACTGTCTTCGTCGTCATCCTCATACACCGCCGCTTTATCGCGAAGGTGAAAGTCCTCCAGCGACGCCGTCTCCTTTTCCACATAATCGCCGGCGGTTTCCGCGGCACTCTCTGACGGCTCCGCAAGGCTTTCCGGATCTGCCTGCCCGGCGCATCCCGCCAGAAGAATCACTCCAGCGCCAAAAAGCGCCAGCCATTTCCATTTATCCCTCATATACGTTACCTTCCCTTCGTTCCAAATAGTTGCATAACCTTGAAAAGAGGCCTATTTTCTTATTCTCTATCAATTCCCTGCGCCCCAGCAGGAAATAAGGAAGTCGTTTCGTGTACCATTCCAGGCGGATCCAGCTGACCAGATAGAATCCCAAGCCTCCCAAAAGGAACCCAAGGCCAAAATAGTTGATCTCTCCAAACAAGATCTGCCAGATGGTCGCCGCAATACTGACGGCCGCAAATACGCCGGTTGCCGCCAGCGCTCCCGTATAATCCTCAAAATACAAAAGGATCAGCATGATCGTATTGCTGACGGCATATAAGCCGTATCCCGCGCAGAGCAGCCGGTAAATTCCCATGGAGGTGTCATTAAATCCAAGGGGCAGAGTTTCCAATACAATGGAACCAATTACAATAAACAAAAGCGTCGCGATCAGCTGTTTATGGGCGTTGAAGGCCAGCTCCTGCCGCAGCACGGAAATCATTTCATTTTCCGCCTGCTTGATATCCATGATCGAACCGTTATCGTTAAAAAGGCTGTAGTAATTTCGATACTGAGGATAAAACCGCACCTCCACCGAGGTAACAAAATTAACCGTCGTGATCAAGATCGAAAAAAAAGCGCACAGCGCCGGCACATCGTGCATCGGAGCTCCGTAAAACAGTCCCTCCACCTGCACCCGCAGCGGCCCGAAGTACATGATCACCAGGTGGGCGAACAATCCCAGATTAACAAACATCCCTGTAAACGCTAAGGAACGGTATTTATCGAACCACCGGAGGAAGGAAAACTTGCTGCCCTCGCTTTCGGGAAAGTATTTAAGAAGCTGCCTAAAATACAGGGCCATTAAAAGCCCGTAGGCAAGGATCACGCAAAGGAACAGCGTCGCAATATTAACCTGGCGGAACAATACCAGCAAGAGAGCCAGAAACAGACCCAATCCAAGGGAAACGGCGAAATCGACAACCAGGGCCTTATAGTCCTTTAACGCCGTCAAGAAATTCATCTCCATCCAGGTTACGATCAAGATCGCGTAAAACCACAGGCATAAAAGGCGGTAAAGGATCCGGACGCCGGAAAAATGAAGGAATACACCCCAAAGAAGACAGCCGCCCACAAGCATGATCCCGATGCTTCCATAGAAGCTGGGCATGATCCGCTCCGGCTTTTCCTCATACAGCATATCGGATACGTATCTCGTTACCGTCATATTGAAAATACTTGTTGTTGTCAGGGACCCCAAAAGGCAGTAGGTCAGCATACAGTTTAAAAGCTCTCGGTCATGCCGGCTCATGCCGGCAAGCTGAGAAAGGAACGCGATGCTGACTAACAGCACGACGCCCAGGATCATCGGCCCCGCGCAGATCAAGCCCGCATAGCCATATGCGCGGCACAGATTAAAAACGCCCTTTTTCTGGAATAATTTTTTTAATGAGAACCCGATTCCCGCCATTGTTTCATTACCTCTGAATAAGCATCCTCGTAGTTGCGGATCATGTCTTCATGCCGGAAAAACCGTTCCACCCGCGCTTTTCCGACCTTCCCCATCTGGTATCGCTCCTCCGTATGCGTGCACATCCGTTCCATCGCGGAGCACAGCGCCTCCCGTTCCATCGGAGGCACGCAAAGCCCTGCCCGGCCAAGATGGTCGCCCTCCATTCCGTCCAGCAGCTCACGGCAACAGCCCACATCCGTCGTCACACAGGGGCGGCCCGCCGCAAAGGACTCCAGTACGGAAAGCGGCTGTCCCTCGGAAATACTGGAAAGCACCGTAAAATCCAGCTTTTCCATATATTTCAAAATATCCGTCATTCCAGTAAAAAGCACATCCTGGACCCCCAGCTGATCCACAAGCTCATAGCATTCTTTTGCATACTGTTCGTCATCCTCCGGCCCGATAATATGGAGCCTGGCGTTCTTTACCCGGAATTTCAGTTCATAAAACGAATAGATCAGGGTTTTAACGTCTTTGATCGGCGCCAGCCGGACAATCGCTCCAATATCGATCCAGCCGTTTTCCGGCTTAAGGGGGATATCGCAAAACCGCTCATAATGGATCCCGTTTGAGATCACCCGGCATTTTTCCGGCCGACATCCAATATTGATCTGCGTTTTCCTGGCATTGTCAAACAGGCTGGTGATCAGATCCGCCTGATCATAAACGGCGGCCGAAAGCATATAAAAGAAGCGGACCCAGGTACGTTTAAAGCTGGACGGGACCCATCTGGCCCGAATAATCTCCTCCTCCCGTTCCCGGGTATAGATCCCATGCTCCGTCAGCATAAACGGGACCTTATATTTATAGCTTCCCAGCCGGGCCAGCAGACCGCTGTAGCCGGTGGCGATCGTATGATAAAGATCCGCTTTCGGGACCTCCTGGCCCAAAACATAAAGGACCGGCAAAAACATGGAGCGCATCGTGTGGAACATATCCGAAAACGCCGTATAAGGATAGTCCCTCTGGCAGATTGCCGTCAGGATATCCAAAAACTCAGAGCTCGTAAGAAACGACATAGGAGAAATTTTCCTGTCATTATACATTTCAAATAATACATTCCAATCCGGCCTTTGGCAATGGACAAAATCTGTCAGCGCCTTAAGCTCCCTCTCCGTAAATTTGTATTTCTTTTTGACAGAGGCAAGCTTTAACGCGTCCTGCAGGAAAACCTCATGCACCTCCACGACGTTATCCGGAAGCTGATATTTGAATTTTCCCGCATCCTCCGACGACGCGGCTACAGTCCAGAGAACAAACTCATGCTCCGGCATTGCTTTCATATACTGATGAACCCAGGTCGATACTCCTCCCGTAACGTACGGGTAGCATCCCTCCAGAATCACGCAAATACGCATTTCATCCTCCTGTCTGTCCTATTCGTTCCCATTTGCTCCTCTCCGGATCACGACCCGGTTCTGTTCTGCCTTCACCAGATACAGTCCGTCTCCCAAAGGCGTAAGCGTTCCGCCGCTGGCAGCCGTTTCCGGCTCCTTTGGCTCTCTTCCGTTGATCCGAAGGAGCAGATAACCTTCATCTTGGAAATTGGAAAGCTCCAAGATGATCTCATCCTCTGTGATCTGCTGCTCCACATCCAAATAGTAGTACCGCTGAACCGCTCCCGCCATTTCCGTCGCCGTCAAATTGCGGAGATCCGGAGCAGCCGTATAAAGCCACCCCATATATTCGTCCAAACGGCCACGCATCGCTTCCCAGCCGGAGGCCGCGCCCCGGTCCTCGTCTAAAACATCGTCCGGATGCTGGAAATGGGAATTTACATAATGAAGATTTAATTCTGAGAGCGCGGAAATCTCCATAAATGGATCGATCACACAGCCGGAAATCACCCGGGGCGTTTCGATGATCCCATCTTCTGCCACCTCAAATTCCTGGGTATATTCCACATCGCCTTCAAAATAAATACTGGCGATAGCTTTGATCTGCGGGAATTCCCGAACCAGCATCTCTCTTGCGTCTGCTGACAGAATATTAGACGGGGGAACATAGACCTCCGGCGTAACCGCAGGATAAAGATCCTCGGTAAACCGGATCAGTTCCTCCACGGAGGCCCTCATATCCTCTTCGCTTTCCCAATAATCATAATCAAACAATCTCTCATATGTTCCTTGAATATAACCTTCCCCAAAATCCGCATCGAAGCCTTCCATACATAAAGGGATATGGTTATAGCCATGCAGCCCGATCTCCCCGCCGTTCTTTAAAAGGGCAGAGCCAAAATACTGGAATCTTTGGGTATTTTGATTTGGCACAAACGGAGACTCCACTTCTTCTGTATAATCCTCGATCACCATTCCACTGTAATAGATCCCATACTTTTCCGCCAGTTCCAGCAGATCCGGCCACCAAACATTTGTATAGAAATCTCCCACGCTGATCCCATAATCCCGCTCCACATAGGTGCTGGTTCCCGACGGAACCGGAGACGGAAAATCATCCAGATAGAATGCGCTTCCATTGATCACCGGCCATGCGAACGCGTCGTTCAGCAGGCTGTAGGCGGCAGCGTAAATTCCCCGATAGGCTTTTCCCATAATGCCAAAATTCATAACGACGATCATTCCATCGCCATACTGCCGCTGCCACAATAACGGCAGTTCCCGTTCGTCCGCGCTTACCATATGGACCGTGCAGTCATCCGATAAGGATAAGGTATGCGCGGATTCAAAGGGTTCCTCAATGATAAAGTCCTTCCCTTGTCCTCCCAGCATCAAATCCGTCCGAAACCGGAAGCCAGGAACCTCATACATCTCCCATCCCGACTCCTGCACGCCCATCTGGGACGCTAAGGAACGAAAGAAATAATCTCCCCGGGGCGGGAAATAGACCATTAGGCCGCCGCCATTCTGAACCCAATCTAAAATTTCATAGGCCGTCTGTCCCAAAAGGCTGGAATCCACCATGGCAAACACGATGTTGTCGTATCCCGTATAATCAAAAACCGTCTCCTTGGAAAGATCCACGAACTCGGCATCCACCTTGATCTGCTCAAACAAGCCGCGGATATCCTCCTCGGCCATTACGGAATTTGCTTCTTCGCTGTTTACCAGAACCAGACACTCGGCGCCCGGATCGGAACCCTCCGTTTGAAAGCTTCCGGCCGGCAAAACATCGATCGTTTTTTCTCTCGGCGTATAACCGCCGTAAAACTGCTGCCCCACCAAGGCGACGCTTAGCAGGCTGAATAAGCCGCAGATAACAAGAACCGGAATAAACCGGAGAAGCTTTTCTTTTCTCATACTCGCTTCCTAAACCCTTTCTATCCCCAACGTCTCACGTTTCATCCTTATTCCAGCTTCAGGACAACCTCGTTCCCCAGCGCATGGACCAAGTAAAGATCATCCGCCGCCAAAACCGCTTCCCCGTTTTCTGCCCCCGTCACCGTTTTCCCGTTTACACGGGCAAACAGCCAGGCTTCATCCTGGAAATTGGAAAGGCGGATACGGATCTCATCCTCGGTTTCTTCCATTTCCGTATCCAGATGATAGTATCTCTGCACCGCCCCCGCAATCTCTGTACCCGTAAGATTGCGGATCATAGGCGCCGACGTATAAAGCCAGTCCATATACTCCTCCAGCCGGCCGCAAAGCTTCTCCCATCCCTGCTTAGCGCCCCGGTCTTCGTCCAGGACGTCGTCAGGATGGAGGAAATGGGAATTTACAAAATGGAAATTCAGCTCCGACAAAGCCGCCGTCTCCATATAGGGATCGATGATCAGTCCGGAAATAATCCTGGGCGTTTCGATCATCCCGTCCTCCGCCACTTCAAAATCCTGGGAATATTCATATTCACCCTCAAAGTAGATGCTGGCAAC
>DVFQ01000125.1 GCA_018713185.1 Candidatus Copromonas avistercoris (nom. illeg.)
GCTATTTCCTGATCCAGCCATTCATTATATACCGTTTTTCTCTGGTTTCTATCCGATTCAATCCCCACGGAAATATTACCAGTTTCTTTGCCTTCATACAGAATAATAATATTTTCTCCATAATAAAACTGGATGGTTGCACTGTTCTCTTTCCAGATAACCGTGCGAAAATTTAAGTTTGAAGGTATATAATCTAACCGTAATGCGGGAATCTCAAATTCAGTTTCAATTAGCTGATATGCCTCCTCTATCTGGGAAACACTCTTCTTGTTTTGATTATTGTTGATAATAACTGCATTCAACTCATCTCGCCTTGCTCGAAGGAAATAACTTCTCCCCCCAATCGCCGTAATCC
This sequence comes from Candidatus Copromonas avistercoris (nom. illeg.), assembly GCA_018713185.1. GTDB lineage: Bacteria > Bacillota > Clostridia > Lachnospirales > Lachnospiraceae > Copromonas > Copromonas avistercoris. The sequence goes on from DVFQ01000125.1 coordinate 356, forward strand.
CCAACAGCACGGCAAAGGCGGCGGCAAGGGCTGCCGAAATCGCAAGTTTTCTTTTTCCAAATTTTTTGGGCGCGGCGCCACCGGATATAGAAACGCCAGAAGGAATCGGTTCCGGCATCTGCGCCGGTTTTCCTTCCCGTTCTTCTTTTTCTTCCTCTGCGGCCTTCCGTTCCATCAGCTTTTGGAAAATCCGCTCCTCCGCCCCGGGAAAGTCGGTATCTTCGAGGGATTTTTCAGCCTCTTCCATTTTCTTCAAAAGCTGCTCGTCGGAATATCCATATGCTTGCTGAAGGCATTCCCGGATTTTTTGATCTTCCCGTTTTTCCAAATCCGCCATCTGCCGTCACCTCGTTTCTTCCTTTCCCTTTTGGGGGTTGACATTTTCCTATAAGACGTTACTATGAAAGTATTGACCGGCCGGCTTATGTATTCCACGCCGGCAGCAATTCCCGTACCAACAATTTGGAGGTCTGCCTATGAAAACCATTATCCTCACCGGCGGCGGAACCGCCGGACATGTTACCCCCAACCTTGCCCTGATCCCTTCTCTGAAGACAGCAGGATACGAAATTCGATACATTGGTTCCTATCAAGGAATCGAGCGAAAATTGATAGAGAGCGCAGGAATCCCCTATGATGGGATTTCCTCCGGAAAGCTTCGCAGATACTTCGATCTGAAAAATTTCACCGATCCGCTTCGGGTGATAAAGGGATACGGCGAAGCCTTAAAGCTCTTGAAAAAATATAAACCCGACGTCATCTTTTCCAAGGGCGGCTTTGTCGCCGTCCCGGTTGTGTTCGCCGCGAAGCATTATCATATCCCGGTCATTATCCATGAATCGGATATGACGCCCGGACTTGCGAACAAGCTGTGCATTCCCTCTGCAAAAAAGGTGTGCTGCAACTTTCCGGAAACTTTAAAATATCTTCCTGCCGATAAAGCAGTCCTCACCGGTTCCCCGATCCGTGAAGACCTGTTAACCGGAGACCGGCTTGCAGGTCTCCAATACACCCATCTTTCCGCAAGCAAGCCGGTTCTTCTTGTAATCGGCGGAAGCCTGGGTTCTGTTAAAGTCAATACCGCAATACGAAAGATCCTTCCGCGGCTTCTGGAATCCTTCCAGGTGATACACGTCTGCGGAAAAGGAAATCTTGACGATACCTTAATCGGTACTCCCGGTTATGTTCAATATGAATACGTTGACAAACCTCTGAAACATTTATTTGCTGCTGCTGATCTGGTGGTATCACGAGCCGGAGCAAACTCCATCTGCGAGCTTCTCGCTCTGCGAAAACCCAATATTCTGATCCCGCTCTCCGCCGCTGCCAGCCGGGGAGACCAGATTTTAAACGCCCGTTCGTTCGCTGAACAGGGATTCTCCGCTGTCCTGGAGGAAGAACAGATGACCGATCGTGTCCTGTTGGATCTGATCCATTCCACATATGACGGCCGGCGCAAATATATTGAAGCAATGGAAAACAGCCATCTGAACAACGCAGTCGAAACGATTATGAATTTAATCAATTCCTGCGCCGCCGGTCAGGAATCGGCCGAATGACCGTTTTTTCCTAAGCGGTCCTTGAGCTTTTTCTTCAGATACTTTCTAGCCTTCGTGATCCGGGAGCGGCAAACGTCTCCCGTGATCCCCAGGCGCTCGCAGATTTCAGAAACAGACAATCCTTCGATCCAGTACATGACCGCGACATCTCTCCAGCTCTTCTTCATTTCTTCCATGCAGCGAATGATGTCCTGATATCCCTCATCGGAAACGGCTTTCTGTAATGGCTCATCCTCCGAAGGCGCTTTCAGAAACTCCATTTCGTCGATATCTTCATTGGACTGCGCCCGCTTATTTTTCCTGTACCAGTCGATGCATTTATTTTCTACAATGCGGGCCATCATCGCCTTCGTTTCCGTCTCGCTCAGCATTCCAAAATGCTTCGATCTGTAAAACGACCAGAACGCATCCATCACAATATCTTCGACATCGTCGAACGGAATCCCTTTATCTTTGGCCATTTTCATGTACAGTCTCGCGTACTTTTTGATCAGCTCATGCAGCAGTTCCTCATTATTCCGCGGCATAGCGACTCCTTTGTAAAATCAGACCGTTTACAAAGCAGCACGGATCTGTTCAGCTGTCTTTGCCAGCACCTCCGGAGTCTCGCTTCCCGGCGTCCACGCGGCGATTTTCGGTCCGCCCGCATATCTCGGAATAATATGCACATGGAAATGAAATACCGTCTGACCGGCCGCTTCTCCATTATTCTGTACAATGTTAAACCCTTCGCATCCCAGGGATTTTTTCATCGCCGCTCCCACCTTGGCGCATACCGGAAGAACCTTTTTGGCAACCTCCGGATCCAGCTCACAAAGGTCTTTAAAGTGCTCCTTCGGAAGCAGGAGCGCGTGTCCCTTCGACGCGGGCCCCATATCCAGGATGACGCGAAAATCCTCATCCTCATAAACCGTTGCCGACGGAATCTCTCCATTTGCGATCTTGCAGAAAATGCAGCTGTCGTCTTTCATAATCTTAAACCTCCCATGTTTGATATCCTTTTGATCTTTTGTGCAAAAGTATTCCCAATATAGCCCCCAGGATCAGACCGGAGACATGCGCCGTATTATCTACTCCCGTACTGGTAAAGCCAAAATACAGGGAAAAAAGAACCATGATCATCAGCTGTCTTGTGCTTAAATTCCCTAATCTTCCTTTGTTAAGCGCCGCAAGGGAAAGCAAGCCTCCGATCACTCCGAAAATCGCTCCCGAAGCCCCGGCCGAGATCACCATGGAATCGGCCCCTCTTCTCATCATGGAAATCCAGTTGGCTCCAATCCCGGAAACAAAATAAAGGATCAGATAGCGAAAATGCCCCAGCGCCTGCTCCAACGGCTCGCCCATTACAAACAGTACCAGCATATTATTTACGAGATGGCCGATTCCAAAATGCATAAACATCGCCGTCACCAGGCGGTAATACTCTTTTCCCTCTAAAACCGCCGGGGCGAGCATCGCGCCTTTTGCGTACATGAAAAATGCGTCCTCAGAAGAACCGGCGATCTCCAGATACAGAAAAAATATTACGTTTGCCGCCATCAGCAGCCGGTTTACATACGCCGTACGGTCAATGCTGTCTCTCATCCTGTCTTTCCTCTCAATCAGCCAAAGTATATCACATATTATTGCATGATTCCAAGGCCTTTTGCCACGATCGAAATAAAATCCTGCACATTGGTTACGATCGTCGTAGCAGACAGGCTTCCTCTGTCTAAAAGCTTATTAACCACAAATTCGTCCGCATCCACCGTATAAAGATAAAGCGGCCGCACCGTTCCGTCTTCCGTTACCCGAAACGACGGCGTCATGTTCCCCGTCGCGATCGTATGGAGCATGGTCGCCATACAGATTACGCAGGTTGCCTGCCGGATCATACTTCTCATTTCCACCTGTCCGGCATATACGTCCCCGATCACTTCCGGCAGCGGGCCGTCGTCCCGGATCGACCCAGTCAGGACAAAGGGAACGCCCTTCTTTACGCAGCTGTACATAATCCCGTTGCTGATCTGATAGTCCTCGATAAACTGAGGGATCGATCCGCTTCTTCGCACCTTATTGATTACGTCCAGATGATTATAGTGCCCGTTGGGCTGCGTCTTCTGCGTATAGATATCCTGGCCCAGCGCCGTATGGAGGAGAGCCCCCTCCAGATCATGCGTCGCCAGCGCGTTCCCCGCCATCAAGCCGTGTGCATACCCGTTCTCCACCAGCGCCTGCATGGCGTTGCGGGCGTTCTGGTCAAAGGAAAATGCGGGCCCCATCACCCAGACAATATTTCCATGCTCTTTTTCATATTTTAAAAGCTCGATCAGGCGGTCATAATCTCTGGCATAGGAGGTCTCCCGGCTGCGTCCCTGACGAAATACAAACTTGTCCTCCGCCGCATCCTCCTCGGAATGAAAGCCGTCCGTATGTACGTAAATTCCCTCGGCGCAGTTTTCACTGCGGCCTAAGATCACCCGATCCCCCTTTTTCAGATTACGGTTTTCCACCACCTCCAGATGGCCGTCCGGGCAGATTACGACGCTAGCGTCCATGCGGCTTTCTTTTGCAAGGACCCAGGTTCCGTTGATTTTAAAATATTCCGGATACATGGACGTACTATGGAAAT
>DVFQ01000126.1 GCA_018713185.1 Candidatus Copromonas avistercoris (nom. illeg.)
GGCGGCCAAATGTCCAGCGGAAGCGTACAATTTCCCGCCGGCCGGGTATTTCCCGGCGGTCAATGCTTACTGGCCGATTTCCCGGCCGGCAAACGTCCGCCTCTCCCGTCAGCCCTGGGCCCCCAGCCACATGGAAAAATATTTCCTGGTTACGGAGAAGGGAACCGGCCCCAGATCCAAAAGGAACGTATGGAAGTCTTTTTCGGAAAAACGCGGTCCGAGGGCCGCCTCGGCTTCGGCCCGCATTTCCATGATCTCTACATAGCCGCCGGCATATTCCAGATAATTGGCGGGGCTGCTGACGATGGTCTGCCACAGGCTGTCGACCGCGCTGTCGCCGGCTTCAAACCAGGTGCGGATAAAACGGGCGGCCTGCTCCTTGGACCAACCGTCATAATGGACGCCGATGTCCAAGAGGCTATAGGCGCAGAGCGAAAAGGAGCGGAGACAGGCGCGGTATGTTCCGGCTTCTGAAGAAAGGCCATTGTCGAACAGGCAGGCAAGATTTTCCACATAAGTAGCCCAGCCTTCGTTGGCGCCGGAGCAGCTTAAAAGGGAAGCCAGCGGGTGGACGGAATGGACCCGGTGATAGGCAGTCTGGTAAAGATGGCCGGGAAAGCCTTCATGGGCCAGGGTCGTATAAAGATCCTCGGTACTGTCGGAATAGCCGTTGTTGATGTAGATGGTGTTTCTGCTGGGGTCGTCGATGGGAGAGGTCAGATAAAAGGCAGGACTTAAAACGGATTCCAGATACTCGGGGACATAGCGGATCTCATAATCCACAGCGGATTTTTCCGTGTCCGGGATTTCCGGAAAGGACTCTTCCATCTGTTTTTTCAGATCCTCCAGGATGGCGGCTGGCTCTGTAAGAGTAAAGGAGCCGCTTCCGTCAAAGCTCGGATCCGTTTCATACAGCTGCTTCATGGTCTGCAGGTCTTCCTCCATCCGCCGGGCAAGCGCCTTTTTTAATTCCGGGATCGAATAGGAAAGCCCGGGTCCGGACCGGACCAGATATTCATAATACTGTTTTCCATTTTGATACCCCGCCAGGCCGCCGTCCTGGATCCCCCGCCCCTTTAGGGAGAGGAGTCCGTCGATCAGCAGCTCATAGGCTGGGACGAAATGCTCTTGGATCGCCAGGATATGACGGGCGCGGTAGGCGGCCGTTTCCTCGTCTGTCAGCGGGCCGGCGTTATCCTTGGCACTTTGGCCTCCGGAAAAAGCTTCGAGCCGGGCGTCAAAGGACTCCGTAAGGAAGTTTTCTTCCGGCGGGATCAGATAGCCCTCGCAGGAGGCGGCGATCGCGTCGATCCCCTCGTCCGAAAGCCCAAGACCGGCGTCGGCTTTATGAACTTCAAATTCCAGGAGCTGCCCGTAGTATTGATCCAGCTGTTCCAAAAGAGCCAGATAGTCCTCAATGTCCGCTTTGCAGTTAAACTCATATTCCGCGAGCAGGATGGGGAGCTGCGCCTGAACGCCGATGGTGGGGGAAAGAGGCTGCTCGTATAATTCTAGTCCCTCCGCCATAAGGGCGGCGTCAAGCGTTTCCATCAACGTATCGTAGAGAACCTGCTGGTCGAAGGCAAGGCTTGAAACGTCAAATTCCTCCAGCTGGGCTTTTACGGCTTTCATTTCCGCGTTTCCTTGTATCAGGTTCGTCAAGCGGAAGGTCCCCAGGGTAGGAGGGCCAGTTTCGATCCCGCAGCTTTCCGGGTCGGTTACGATATAGTGAAGGTCGAGAGTCGAAGCGGCGGAAAGCTCCTCTTTAAAAAGCCGGTCCGCAAATTCTTCAAAAGCGGCTTGAACCGTTTCTTTTTGTGAAGCGGCGGACGGCGCCGGTTTGCTCCCGGAAAAATAAAAGGCGCCGGTTTCTCCGGGCGGAAGCCTGGCAATCCGCTCGCTTCCTTCTTTAGAGGAAAAGAAAAAGAACGGCAGGAAAAGAACGGAGAGAAGGATCAGGAATGCGAGAAATACAGAAAAACGCAGCCGCTTTGGACTGGAGAAGATCGGGGGAATTTTCATGAAACAGCTCCCGTATGGACAGAGACATCGCTTGCTACAATATATGGGCCCGGATGGAAGAATATCCCGGCCGGGCAGCAGAATGACTCGGACAGACGGAAGAATATCTCCGCTGGACGGAAGAATATCCCGGCCACCGCTTGACAAAAACCGGGGAAAAAGATAGATTAAGAGACAGAATATGGAAAAGTCCGGCCTTTTATGACGGCCGGTTATCAGAAACCAGGAGGGACTAGAATGTGTAAGGACTGCAAGAAACCATACTATATTTCAACCGCCATCGCTTATACGTCCGGGAAGCCGCATATCGGGAACACGTATGAGATCGTGCTGGCGGACGCGATCGCGCGCTATAAACGGGAACAGGGATACGACGTATATTTCCAGACGGGAACCGATGAGCACGGCCAGAAAATTGAGTTAAAGGCGAAGGACGCCGGGGTGACGCCCAAGGAATTTGTGGATCAGGTTGCCGGAGAGATCCGCCGGATCTGGGATCTGATGGATACGTCTTACGACAAGTTTATCCGGACCACCGATTCCTACCATGAAAAGCAGGTCCAGAAAATTTTCAAGAAGCTTTATGATCAGGGAGAGATTTACAAAGGATACTACGAGGGCCTTTACTGCACGCCCTGTGAATCCTTCTGGACGCCGTCCCAGGTGGTGGACGGAAAGTGCCCGGACTGCGGACGGCCGGTACAGCCCGCCAAGGAGGAAGCATACTTTTTCCGTATGAGCAAGTATGCGCAGAAGCTGATCGATTATATTAACGAGCATCCGGAGTTTATCCAGCCGGTATCCAGGAAAAATGAGATGATGAACAATTTCCTGCTTCCCGGACTGCAGGATCTGTGTGTTTCCCGGACTTCCTTTACCTGGGGGATCCCGGTGGAATTTGATCCCAAGCATGTGACCTATGTTTGGCTGGACGCTCTGACCAACTATATTACGGGGATCGGCTACAACTGTGACGGAGAAAGCGATCCCAAGTTTGAAAAATACTGGCCTGCGGATCTCCATCTGATCGGAAAGGATATTATCCGCTTCCATACGATTTACTGGCCCATTTTCTTGATGGCGCTGGGTCTGCCGCTTCCCAAGCAGGTATTCGGCCATCCGTGGCTTCTCCAGGGCGACGGGAAGATGAGCAAGTCCAAGGGAAACGTCCTTTACGCCGATACCCTGGTGGACTTTTTCGGAGTGGACGCGGTCCGCTATTTTGTGCTGCATGAAATGCCCTTTGAAAACGACGGCGTGATCACCTGGGAATTGATGGTGGAGCGGATGAATTCCGACCTGGCCAATATCTTAGGAAATCTGGTAAACCGGACGGTTTCCATGACCAATAAATATTTCGGTGGGATCGTGGAGAATCGAAACGTCTGCGAAGAAGTGGACGAGGATCTGAAGAAGGTGGTTCTGGAGACGGCGGCAAAAACCGATGAAAAGATGAACCGTCTCAGGGTAGCCGATGCCATCTCGGAAATCTTCAATATTTTCCGCCGCAGCAATAAGTACATCGACGAGACGATGCCCTGGACGCTGGCAAAGGATGAGGCGAAGAAGGACCGCCTGGCTACGGTTCTTTATAACCTGACGGAATCCATCGCGATCGGAGCGTCCCTTCTGTATTCCTTTATGCCGTCTACGTCCGAGAAGATCCTGGCGCAGCTGGGTACGGAAAAGAGAAGCTTAAAGGAAATGGATACGTTTGGGCTTTATCCCAACGGGAACCGGGTCGTAGAGAAGCCGGAGATCCTTTTTGCCCGCATGGATATCAAAGAAGTCCTGGAAAAGGTCGAGGCCATGAAGTCTCAGGAGAGCGCAAAGAGCGGGAATCCGGAATCAAACGCTGCCGGCGCTTCGCAGGAAGCAAACAAAGCGGCGCAGGACGGCGCAGAGTCCGGCTCTGGAAACGGCGCGGAGGATGGAATGGATGTGGAGAAAAAACCGGAAATTACGTACGATGATTTTTCAAAGCTCCAGTTCCAGATCGGCGAGATCGTCAAGTGCGAAGAGGTGCCGAAGTCGAAAAAGCTTCTCTGCTCTCAGGTGAAGATTGGATCCGAGACGAGACAGATCTTAAGCGGGATCAAGGCCTGGTATAAGCCGGAGGACATGGTGGGCCGCCGGGTTATGGTGGTCACCAACTTAAAGCCGGCGAAGCTGGCCGGAATGATGTCGGAGGGCATGATCCTCTGCGCTGAGGATGACGAAGGAAATCTTTCCCTTATGGTTCCGGAAAAGAAGATCAAGTCCGGATCCGAGGTGCGTTAGGATGGAATGGATCGTTGATACCCACGCCCATTATGACGACGAGGCGTTTGACGGGGACCGGAAGGAGCTTCTTTCCGGTCTCAGGTCCCATGGGATCGGAACGGTAGTCAATATCGGGGCCAGCATGGCCTCCTGCCGGACCACCTTAGCGCTGGCGGCGGAATATCCGTTCATTTACGCGGCGGTGGGGGTCCATCCCAACGAAACGGGCGAGCTGTCTGAAGGGGATATGGATTGGCTGAAAGCGGCGGCGAAGGAAAAAAAGACCGTGGCCATCGGCGAGATCGGCTTGGATTATTACTGGGATGAGCCGGATCGGGAAATCCAGAAAAAGTGGTTTGTCCGCCAGCTGGAGCTGGCCAAGGAGACGGGGCTCCCGGTGGTGATCCACAGCCGGGACGCGGCGAAGGACACGCTGGATATCATGAAATCGGAGCATCACGGGGAAACCGGCGGCGTGATCCACTGCTTTTCCTACGGCGTGGAAATCGCGAAAGAGTACCTGGACATGGGATACTATCTGGGAATCGGCGGCGTCCTGACCTTTAAGAATGCGAAAAAGCTGAAAGAAGTAGCGGAATACGCGCCGTTATCCCGGCTGGTGCTGGAGACGGACTGTCCGTATCTTGCGCCGGTTCCCGACCGGGGGAAGCGGAATTCTTCCTTAGAGCTGCCCTACGTTGTGAAGGCGCTGGCGGAAATCCGCGGAATCACGCCGGAGGAAGTGATCCGGGCGACGGCGGAGAACGCCAGAAAATTGTACCGTTTACCGGAGGAGAGATATGGCAACGAAGCTGGGAAACCCGAAGCAGACCATTGAGATCATACAAAAGCACGGCTTTATGTTCCAAAAAAAGTTTGGACAGAATTTTCTGATCGATACCCGTGTGCTGGAAAAAATCGTGGCGGCGGCCGGAGTGACAAAGGATGACTGCGTGCTGGAGATCGGTCCCGGGATCGGAACCCTGACCCAGTATCTGGCGGAGGCGGCCGGCCGTGTGATCGCGGTGGAGATCGACAGGAACCTGATCCCGATCCTTGAGGAAACGCTGGCGGAGCATGAGAACGTGACGGTCATCAATCAGGATATCTTAAAGACCGATATCAAAGGGCTGGCGGACGCTTACCATGGGGGACGGCCCCTTAAGGTTGTGGCCAACCTGCCGTACTATATTACGACGCCCATCGTGATGAGCCTGTTAGAGGGGGAAGACCTGGTGGACAGCATTACGGTGATGGTTCAGAAGGAAGTGGCGGAGCGGATGATGGAGGGGCCGGGCTCCAAGGAATACGGGGCGCTGTCTCTGGCGGTGCAGTATTATGCCCGCCCGGAGATCGTCGCCAATGTTCCCCCCAACTGCTTTATTCCCCGGCCCAATGTGGGGTCGGCGGTGATCCGCCTCACAAAGCATGAAACGCCGCCGGTGCAGGTGAAGGACCCGAAAAAGATGTTCCAGCTGATCCGCGCCTCCTTTAACCAGAGGCGGAAGACGCTGCCAAACGGCATCGGCAACGCGCCGGAGCTTCCCTATACCCGGGAGCAGGCGGCGGCGGCCCTTGAGAAAATGGGACTTTCCCCGGCGGTCCGAGGCGAGGCGTTGAGCCTTTCCCAGTTCGCAGAGCTGGCGGATCTTCTTGAGTAGGCACGGGAGGGGCCGGTCTTCCGGTTCAGCCCGCAAAAATAAAGAGGAGGTTTCTTATGGGATTTAATGAGAGGACGCTCGCGTTTATCGCGGCAAAGTATTATGTTCATCTGACGGAGCGGTTTGGAGAGAGAGGCAAGGCGGCCTTCCTTCATGCGACCCGGTATTACGGGGAGCAGCGGGGACGGCGGATGGCCCAGAGAGCGATCCGCGATGGAAAAGAGCTGACCTATGAGACCTACTGTCAGTATGGGGAATGGGTGAACACGGAAGAGATCAAGCAGATGGGACTTGCCAACCGGACGGAGATCGCCAATATGAGCCCGGATTATGAGATGCATATTTTTTCATGTCCCTGGCACTCCCAGTTCCGCGACATGGGCCTTAAGGAAGCGGGGCAGGCGTACTGCCGCGACCTGGACGCGTCCATCAGCCGTGGATTCAATCCGGAGCAGAAATATATCGTTTCCCAGACGCTCCATGATCATGACTACTGTATCCAGACCGTGAAGAATGCCGGAATTACGGAGCATTCCAACCTGGAGAGAAACCTGGCCGGCCTTCGTTCCTTTGAATACCACTGCGCCCATATGTACTGGTCCTTCTGCGAGATCGCGGAGGCGATTTTCGGAGAAGAGGGACTGGCGGCGGGCCGTCAGGTGATGAAGGATTTCGCTGATGAATACGGCGATGAAATGGCGGACGTCCTGATGGGATACTGCGACACAAACTTTAACGTGGCGTAGGTTCGCGGCGGGATCCGAAATTGCGGGGCCAAATACTTTGGCCCCAACATCAATTTTTGACGTAAATGAGGTTTATAAAACATGAGACAGACGGACATGCTGAAGGCACCGATCCGCAGCGTATTTTTCAGTTACCTGGCGCCATCGGTCAGCGCCACGCTGGTGACTTCCATCTACATTTTGGCCGACACCATGATGATCGGCCGGGGCGTCGGGGCCTCCGGCATTGCGGCCCTCAATCTGCTGCTTCCCTTATACAGCGCATACTATGGATTCGGAATGATGTGCGGAGTCGGAGGCAGCGTTCTTTTTGGCTTTTCCAGAGGAAAGGGAGACGAGGAAGCGGCGAAGGGATATTTTACGACGGCGCTTCTTTTGGCCGTTTTATTGGCGGCGGCCAGCATCGGCCTCTGCGCGGCCTTTTTTGACCCGCTGTTAATTCTCTTAGGGGATACGCCGTCCTTAAATCCCTACTCGGTTCCTTATGGCCGGGTTTTGGTAGCCGGTTCCCCGGTATTTGTGTTCTCCTCCTTCCTCCAGGCCTTTGTCCGGAACGACGGCGCGCCGAAGCTGGCGATGGCCGGAGTCATCAGCGGAGGCGTGACCAATGTGATCCTGGATTATGTATTCATCTTCCCTCTTGGCCAGGGCATGGCGGGAGCCGCGCTGGCGACGGTCATGGGAACCTGCCTCACGGTGCTGATCCTCTGCACCCACTTTTTCTCCAAAGAGAATCATTTGAAGCTGGCGGGCGGATTCAGCTTAAAGCGGGCGTTTGCCGTGGCCTCCAATGGCCTAGCCAGCTTTATCCTGGAAATGTCCGGCGGATTTGTGACCTTTATTTTTAACCGTCAGCTTTTGGCCTATGTCGGAGAGACGGGCGTTGTGGTTTACAGCATTATCAGCAACGCGGCGCTGGTGGTAAAATCGATTTCCAACGGAATCGCCCAAGCGGCCCAGCCGTTGATCTCCACCAATTACGGGGCGGGAGAGCATGGCCGGGTCGGAGAGGCCAGGAGCCTGGGGATCCGGATCTCTCTTTTTGCCGGAGTCCTGTTTACCGCCATTGGGCTCCTGTTCCCGGTGCCTCTTTCCTATCTGTTCCTGGATCCGTCCGACGAGGTCCTTTCCATGGCGGTTCCGGCGATCCGGCTTTATTTTATCGCCTTTATTCCGGCGGCCTGGAATATTATGTGCGGCACCTACTTCCAGGCGGTGGTGAAGCCCCAGCTGGCCCTTGCCAATACGCTTCTGCGGGGGATCATCCTAAACAGCCTCTTTGTGTTCCTTCTTCCGGTCTTTTTCGGAGTTGAGGGCATCTGGGTGACGGTGGCGGTTTCCGAGGCGCTGACGGCGGCGGTGGTTTTCTGGTTTATGAAGAAGGAAACCAATTGACATGCCATAAGGACATTGATACAATTGGATTGCAAGATAAAAAAACAGAGGAGATGGACTGGAATGACAATCAGAATCGGAATCATGGGATACGGCAATCTGGGACGCGGCGTGGAGTGCGCCTTAAAGCATAATCCCGATATGAAGCTGACGGCCGTATTTACGAGACGGGATCCGGAGACGGTAAAGATCCTGACAGAAGGAGTAAAGATCTATCGTGCCGAAGAGGCGGCGTCCATGGCCGGAGAAATCGACGTATTGATCCTTTGCGGAGGAAGCGCGACGGATCTTCCGGTACAGACCCCGGAATATGCGAAATATTTCAATGTAGTAGACAGTTTTGACACCCATGCGAAGATTCCGGAGCATTTTGCGGCGGTGGATCAGGCGGCCAGAGAATCCGGACACGTGGCGGTCATTTCAGCCGGATGGGATCCGGGCATGTTCTCTTTAAGCCGGGTATATGGAGAGGCGGTCCTTCCGGATGGAGCTAATTATACTTTCTGGGGCAAAGGCGTAAGCCAGGGCCACTCCGACGCGATCCGCCGTATCAAGGGCGTGAAGGACGCGAGACAGTACACGATTCCGGTAGAGAGCGCTCTGGAAGCGATCCGGAGCGGGGAAACTCCCGAATTTACGACGCGCCAGATGCATACAAGAGAATGCTTTGTAGTGGCCGAAGAGGGCGCGGATAAAGAGGCGATCGAGCGGGAGATCGTGACGATGCCCAATTACTTCGCGGATTATGATACAACGGTTCATTTTATTTCCGAGGAAGAGATGAAGCGGGATCATTCCAAGCTTCCCCACGGCGGTTTCGTTTTAAGAAGCGGAAGAACCGGCTGGGAGCTGGAGCATAAGCATATTATTGAATACAGCTTAAAGCTGGATTCCAATCCGGAATTTACCTCTTCGGTGATCGCGGCCTGTGCGAGAGCGGCGTTCCGGATGAAGAACGAGGGACAGACCGGCTGCAAGACGATCTTAGATATCCCGCCGGCATATCTGTCCGCCAAGAGCGGCGAGGAGCTGAGGGCTCACTGCCTGTAGGAGCGGGTTGTTGCGTGTGTGTTTGGGGCCGGTTTCCGGCCCCGGTATTTGTCTGTTGATAAGGTGAATGCAATGGTACGTACGAAAAACGAGGCGGCTCAGTATAACGGGATCACGGAGGGCGTGATCTGGCAGCAGCTTTTGATCTTCTTCTTTCCAATTTTACTTGGAACCTTCTTCCAGCAGCTCTACAATACGGCCGACGCGATGATTGTAGGTAAGTTCGTAGGAAAGGAAGCCCTTTCGGCCGTAGGAGGCACGACGGGAACGCTGATCAACCTTCTGGTGGGATTCTTTGTCGGAGTTTCTTCCGGCGCGTCGGTGGTGGTATCCCAGTATTACGGGGCGAAGCAGGACCGGTATGTAAAGATCGCGGTACATACGTCTTTATGCGTGGCGATCCTGGGCGGCTTGGCGCTTTTAGTGGTAGGCGAGATCTTTACGCCGATGGCGCTGCGGGCCATGGGGGCTCCCGAGGAGATCATGGACTATGCCGTGACCTATCTGAGAATTTATTTCCTGGGAACCATCGGAAACCTGATCTATAATATGGGCGCCGCGATCCTGCGGGCGGTGGGCGACTCCAGACGGCCGCTGTATTTTTTGATCGCCAGCTGTATGACTAATATCGTGTTGGACCTTCTGTTCGTTGTGGTGTTCCATATGAACGTGGCCGGCGCGGCGATCGCGACGATCATTTCCCAGTATCTTTCGGCGACGCTGGTGATCCGGCAGCTGTTAAAAACCTCCGATTCCTATAAGCTGGATGTAAAGGCGTTAAAGATCGATCCGATGATTTTAAGAAAAGTAGTTAAGATTGGTCTTCCGGCGGGCCTTCAGTCCATGATGTATTCGATTTCTAACGTATTGATCCAGGCCAACATCAACAGCTTTGGTACGGATACCATCGCCGCCTGGGCGGTATTCGGAAAGATCGACGGTTTGTTCTGGATGACCATGGACGCCATGGGTATCGCGATTACCACCTTCGCCGGACAGAACTTCGGCGCCGACAAGCTGGACCGGGTGAAGCGAGGAAACTATGTGGGCCTTTTGATGTCGGCGATCCTGACGGCAATCCTGGGCGGCATTGTGACCATCCTGGGACCGATTTTAAGCGGCCTCTTTACCAGCGATGCCACCGTTCTGGAATACAGCTTGAATATTATCCATTTCCTGGTGCCCTTCTGGTTTACCTATGTATGCGTCAACGTGTTCCCCAGCACCCTCCGGGGCGTGGGAGACGCGCTGGTTCCGATGCTTCTTGTCTGTATCGGTACCTGCGTGCTGAGAGTTACCTGGATCTTTACGGTCGGCACCTTTGTCCATGACCTGATGGTGACCTTAGTAAGCTATCCGTTAAGCTGGTCGGTAACCTCGATCGCGTTCCTGATTTACTATTACCGGTTCAGCGCGATCCGCAAGCTGACAAAGCTGCAGAAGAGGAGTGCGAAGTAGATGGAATACGAGGGAATTTTATATCGTCCGCCCAGCGAGGCCAGAAGCCTGATCATTCAGGTGACGATCGGGTGCGCCCATAACCGCTGTACCTTCTGCAATATGTACCGGGCAAAAAAATTCCGGGTGCGGAGCAAGGAAGAGATCATGGCGGATCTGGACGAGTGCAGGGCTTATTACGGGCCGATGATCCGCCGCGTATTTTTCGCCGACGGCGACGCGCTGGTGGTGAAAACGGAAACGCTCCTGGAGCTTTTGGCCTATGTGCATAAAAACTTCCCGGCGGTGGAGCGGATCGCCTCTTACGGCACGGCGAAGGACGTTCTGAAAAAATCAGAGGAAGATCTAAAGGCGCTGGCGGCCGCTGGATTGGAGCTTATCTACCTGGGGGCGGAATCCGGGGACGATAAGGTGCTGGAGCACATTAAAAAAGACGTGACGGCGGCGGAAATTATAGAAGCGGGGCAGAAATTAAAGCGGTGCGGGCTAAAGACCTCGGTCACCTTGATTTCCGGCCTTGGCGGAAGAAAAGGAATCCGGGAACACGCCGTAAAGTCGGCGGAGCTGATCAACGGGATGAATCCCGAATACGCTTCCTTTTTAACGCTCCGTCTTTACGAAGGGACGGAGATGAATGAGGAAGTAAAACGGGGCGAGATGGAACTGATCACGCCGGATGAGATCGTAGAAGAGATGGAGCTGTTTTTAAGCCATATCGATTCACCCGGAACGATCTTCCGTACCAATCATGCGTCCAATTACGTGGTACTGGCCGGGACCTTTAACGAGGATATCCCGGATATGATGAAACAGCTGGAGCGGGCGAAGGCGGAACAGCGCTACCGGCTGGAAGAATGGAGGCGGCACATTTAACGTGCCGCCTCCGGTGTTTGGATAAAATCCGCGTAAAAAAAATCTGTGTAAAAGCTTTTTCTAACGAAATATTCAGGCGAGCGTAAGGATCGCGGTCTGCACCCGCGTCCGCTCGTCTACGGTCAGAACATTGGTATCGTAGATGATCTCATTGCTGCAGCGGGAGGTATATTCCTCCAGACGGCCGATGACCGGATAACCAAAGGTATCGGAGCGGTAATGCATCGGAACCGTAACACGGGGAGAGAGCCGTTCCACGATTTCGGCCGCCTGGGCCGCGTCGATGGTGTAGTAGCCTCCCACCGGGATTAAGAGTACATCCGGTTTCTTTAACAGATCCGCCTGCATCGCGGTCAGGCCGCAGCCCAGATCCCCCAGATGAACCGCTTTTAAGCCGCCGGCTTCCAGGATATGGATCCGGTTGGGGCCCCGCATCGAGCCGGAAGCGTCATCATGGAATGTATCGATTTTGGTAATTTGGAATGGATTTTCCGGGCCGTTTTCCCGGATCTGTACGGCTTGTGTGTATCCATGGTCGCTGTGCTCGTGGCTGCATAAAACCATATCCGCCGTCAGCGAAAGCTCGGGAAGTCCTGGAACGGATCCCGGAGCATAGGGATCAAGGACGACATCATAGCCATTACAGGAAATGGTAAAACAGGAATGGCCATGCCATGTGATCGTGAGCTTGTTCATGGAATTCTCCTTTCTGTGTGCGCGGGCATATGCTCCGCGCTGTCTTCGTTGTTTTTATTATAGCACAAATCTATTCCTGCTGAAAAGCGATAAAGTGTGACAAAATTATGTTTTTTAGCAGAGAGTCTGTTAATGTCAGGAGTCAGAATGAAAAAAGAAAAAATTTATTTGGGAAAACTTTGGGGTTCGCTTCTTTTGGGCGTCTGCTTTGCCGCCTGCGTTGTTTTTGGAGGACGGCTGCTTCAGACGGGTTTGGCATATAAAAGGCAGGAAGCGGATCTTTTAAGGATGCGGGAACTTACGGGAGGACCGAAGGAGGATGCGGGGCAGGCCGGGGCGGGAATGTCGGGCCAGAACGCAGGGGAAGGGACGGACCGGGCTGGAAAGGACGGAGCGGCGCTTTGGGAAGAGCAGACCGCCCGTTTAGACCGCTGCCGCCAGAGCCGGGAGGTGAATCCGGACACCATTGGATGGATCTCGATTCCGGGAACGGAAATTGATTATCCGGTTATGTACACGCCGGAGGATCCGGATTTTTATTTAAACCATGGATTTGATCAAGAGCCGTCGGCGGGCGGAATGATTTACCTTGACGCCGGAGACGATTGCGGCGGCAGGAAAGCCCAGGAGCCGGCTGAGGCGGAAGCCGCAAAGCGGAACAATTTTATTTTGTACGGCCATCATATGAAGAACAAAACTATGTTTGCCGGACTGGAGCAATATCTGGATCCGGAGTTTTTTAAGGAGCACCGGACAATTTTTTTTGATACGTTGGCAGGGGCGGGGAAGTATGAGGCTTTTGCGGCTTTTTCCATGACAGCGGCGGAGGCGGAAGAACGGCTGGCGCCTTATTTGACGGCGGAATCGAGGGAGCAGTACGGCCATTTAATGGAAATTATCGAGGCGGAAAGCATCTATCAGCCGGAAGAGACGCCGGTATGGCCCCGGCGGCTTTTGACGTTAATGACCTGCGAATACACCCAAAATGAGGGCCGTCTGTTCCTTATGGCTTATGAAAAGGGGGGAGAATCATGATTGCAAAACGGGCGTGTTTTCTTCAGATACAGAATCAATTCAGCTGCGGAATAAATTTTCGCAATAGGACTGTATTTTTCTGATAGCTTATGGTACACTTTTGTTAAGGGCGGATTTAATCCGCCAGGGTTCTGCCGGCGGAAGGCAGACGAAAACGGACACTGATAATCTTGCGGCAGTAAGGAGGTATTTATGAAACAGCAGTTTTTTATTTGTGAGAAATGCGGAAATATGATCGCTATGGTAAAGAGCAGCGGAGTTCCTATGATGTGCTGCGGACAGAAGATGACGGAGTTAATTCCAGGAACATCCGACGGAGCGCATGAAAAGCATGTGCCGGTCTTTACAGTTGAGGGAAACCAGGTTCATGTAACGGTAGGCGAGGTTGAGCATCCGATGCTGGAGGCTCATTATATCGAGTGGATTTCTCTTCAGACGAAGCAGGGGAATCAGAGAAAAGAGCTGCATCCCGGCGAGGCGCCAAAAGCCTGCTTCGCGCTTTGCGAGGGAGACGAGGTAGAAGCCGTTTACGCGTACTGCAATCTCCATGGACTCTGGAAAGCAGAGTAGGAGGAGAATGAAAATGGAACAGCTGCTTTTGCTTGTAATTTATACGGCACGGCCCGGTATGCGGGAGGAATTTGTCCAGAAGGTGCGGGAGGCCGGAATCCTGGAGGCGATCCGGAAGGAGAACGGCTGTGTCCGCTACGATTATTTTTATTCGGAAGAGGATGAAAATCAGCTGCTTCTGGTTGAGAAATGGGAAACGGAGGAATGTCAGCGCGTCCATATGGAGCAGCCGCATATGCATAAGCTTGCGGAGATCAAGGACCGCTGCATGACGGATACAAAACTGGAACGGTTTCTGATTTAATGAAACGGGCGGCCGTATTTTCGGCCGCCCGTTTGAAAGGACGGAAGCTCAGGCCCCCTTGTTCTGGAGAATTTCCACGATGGTTTTTTCAGTTCCGACCATGCCGGGAGACGCGATCAGGCCCATGTTTTTCATGGTTTCCTCAGGAGTGTCTCCGTTTATGCCGTGAACCCGGTCCACATGGATTCCGTTCATGGCCATGTTTACGGAACGGTAAGCGGCGTCTACAGCGACGACGCCCTTCATGACACAGCCCTGGTTTCCGCCGTCGCAGATCATGCCGGTAATGCTTCCGGCAAGGTTATTAATGGTCTGCTCCATCTCCTGGACAGATCCGCTGCGCAGCAGCACAAGCCCGCAGGCCATTCCGGTTCCGGCGGCGATGGCGCAGCCGCAGAAGGCGGACAGCTTGCCGGAATATTCCTTGATATACATACAGACCAGATAGCTCAGGGCGGCGGCGCGCAGAAGCTGTTCTTCCGAATAGCCGTTGACTCTGGCGGCAGCCAGAAGCGGCATAGTAGCGATGATCCCATGGGCTCCGGAGCCGGTGATGCTCATGGCCGGACGGGCAAGCCCGATTACGCGGGCCTCGATCGCGGCGTTGCAGAAAAGAGACGCGGTCTTTTGCTCGTCGCCGGATATGATTTGTCCGCCGTTTTCGGATAAAAGATAGCGGGCAAAGGTGGTTCTGGGGCTATTTAGCCCTTCGTTCATCAACGCTTCGTTCATCGTAAACGCGTCGCGGATAAAGAGAATTTCCTCCAGGGGAACGGTTTTCGCGTACTGAACCAGCGCCTCAAAGGAATACCGGTGAACAGGCGGTTCGCTGTTTTCTTCCTGCGCTTCTTTGGATTCCGCCTCAAAAACAGCGCGGCCGTTTTCCGTGATCTTAACGATATTTGTGTGGGAATCCTGGATGGTTACGGAAGCCGAGCCGGAATCCGTAAACACGGAGGCTTCGATAAAGATCCGGCTTGTGATCTCGCTCATGGAGACCTGGATAAGGCCGGATTCTACCATTTCCCGGGCCTCTTCTACCTGCGCGGCCGTGATTCCGTCCAGACATTCCAATCCCTTTTCGGGATCCGCCGCAATGGCGCCCAGCGCGGCCGCATATTCGTTTCCCACCTTGTCCGTACCGGGAATCCCGCAGGTAAAGGCGTTTTTATACATTCCGCTGTTGAGCCGCAGCGTGATTTTCTGGATCGCGCCCAGGGCATGCCGTTTCGCGGTGGAGACGGCAAGGGCAATGGCGCCCGGCTCCGTCACGCCCAGGGCAGGCTTCATGTCATGAAAGATCAGCTGAGTTAATTCGTGCATGGCAATATCCCCTCCTTTGATTGGGTGATTGATGAGATCAGTATAACATAGGGGGAAGCGAAAAAGAATATAAAGATAGAAACTTTTCCTATTAAAGAAGGCTTCGGTTTTAATCCAGGAGCAAATATAAATACCACAGGGGGCAGATAAAATGTTTGATATTACGGCTTTGGGTGAGATTTTGATCGATTTTACGTATCAGGGAAAGAACGAGGACGGGCAGAAGCTGTTTGCGCAGAATCCGGGCGGAGCGCCGGCCAACGCGCTGACGGCGGCCTCCCGCCTGGGGGCGAAGTGTGCGTTTCTAGGCAAGGCGGGAGAGGACATGCACGGCCGGTTTTTAAAGGATGTGCTGCGTCAGGAGGGAATTAATACGGATGGCTTCCTTTTGGATCCGCAGGTGTTTACAACCCTGGCGTTTGTGGAGCTGTCGCCGGAGGGGGAACGAAGCTTTTCCTTTGCCAGGAAGCCGGGGGCAGATACCCAGATCTCCAGAGCGGAGCTGAAACCGGAAATTTTAAAGGAATCGAAGATCTTTCATGTGGGCTCGCTGTCCTTGACGGATGAACCGGCAAGGGACGCAACGGTTTACGCGGTAAAGACCGCAAAAGAAAACGGGGCTATTATTTCCTATGATCCCAATTACCGGGCTTCCTTATGGACATGCGAGGAGGCGGCGAAAGAGCAGATGCGCAGCTTGATCCCTTATGTGGATATCATGAAGATTTCAGACGAGGAAACCGCGCTTTTAACGGATTTTTCGGAGCCGGAAAAGGCGGCGGCCGCCCTGGGACGTCAGGGGGTAACGCTTGTGGTGGTAACGCTGGGAGCAGAGGGCGCCTATGTCTCCAAGGACGGAAAGGGGCTTTTGGTTCCTGGCTTTAAGAGCAGCGCGGTGGATACGACCGGAGCCGGGGATTCTTTCTGGGGCGGATTTTTATACCAGGTATGCCGCTCAGGGAAACGGCCGGAGGAAATTTCTCTTGAGGAAGCGGCAGAGTTCGCTAAATTTGCCAATGGAGTCGCGTCCCTCTGTGTGGAACGGAGAGGCGGGATCCCGGCGATGCCGGAGCTTTCGGAGGTGATGGAACGGATCGCAAATAAATAGAAAATAAGCAAAAAATATGCAGAAAACGAAAATCTCTGTACACAATTTCCATTTTCATGTATAATAAAAAACGGAGCAAAAAACAAAACAGCGGACAGCGTTGGAAGAAAGGAATGGAACAGATTGGACGGGCAGACTTTTTTCGCCAGACGACTCTCTTCACTTACGTTCAGCCGGAGGCAGAAGTTCGGCCTTTTGGCGTTGATACCAATCTATTTTATCATAGCCGGCTTTTTTCTTCAGCCCATTGATGAGATCATCCCGGGACTGATCGTATTATTGCAGGAGCCGGATTTCCTGATCACGGATTACTTTCTTGTAGGCGGTATTGGAGCTTCGTTTATCAATGCCGGCGTTTTGACGCTGTGCTCGATCGGCATGATCTATGCCTTGGGCAAGGAGATGGACGGACACGCCGTTACCTCCAGCTGCCTGATGTTCGGTTTTTCTCTGTTTGGAAAGAACCTTTTAAATATCTGGTCGATCCTTCTTGGCGTTTACCTATATTCCAGATACCATAAAGTGCATTTGTCCCGGTATATTTATGTCGGGCTTTACGGCACCAGCCTTTCTCCGATCATTACGCAGACCATGTATATTTATGAGCTGCCCTTTGGAATCCGGCTTTTGTTCAGCCTTTTGATCGGAATTGTGATCGGCTTTGTTCTTCCGCCGCTGTCGACGCATGTTCATTATGCCCATAAGGGATATTCCCTTTATAATGTAGGCTTTGCCGCCGGAATCATTGCCACGGTGGTGGTTTCAGTGATGAAGTCTTTTGGTCTGGAAACGGAATCCCGCCTTTTGTGGGATACAGGACATGACGCGGAAATGCTGTTCGTTTTAAGCGGTTTGTTCCTTATTATGGCCGCGGGCGCGAGGCTTGTCGGAGGCAAGGAAGTTATTGAGGGCTATAAAAAAATCCTAAAATACCCGGGAATTTCGGGAACGGACTATCTTGTGGACGAGGGCGGACCGGCTACGGTATTCAATATGGCGGTCAACGGCTTGTTCGCGACGCTTCTTGTCCTGATCGTAGACGGGGATCTTAATGGCCCCACCATCGGCGGAATCTTTACGATCGTGGGCTTCAGCACGACGGGAAAGCATTTGAGGAATATCGCGCCGATCATGCTGGGCGTTGTGGTGGCGGGCATCTCCAAGGACTGGGAGGTGAATGAGCCGTCTCCCATGCTGGCGCTTCTGTTTTCCACGACCTTAGCTCCGGTAGCTGGAGAGTTCGGGATCCTGGTGGGGATGCTGGCGGGCTTCCTCCATTCCTCCGTCGCTTTAAACGTAGGAATGGTGTATGGCGGAATGAACCTGTATAACAACGGATTTGCCGGGGGAATCGTGGCGATCTTCATGGTTCCGGTGATCCAGTCGATCATGGACCGGCGTGCCCGTGCCAAGAGTAATCTGTCGCTGTAAGAAAGGGGAAGAGGATTCGGGTGAGACGGGAAGCTTCCTTAAAAAAATATCTTGCTTGGCTTCCGGCTGTCTGTATGGCCGCGGTAATTTTCCTTTTTTCCGCGCAGCCGGCGGATCAGTCCACAGAAACCAGCGATTTTGTCAGCCAGCTTTTGCTGGCTGTTTTTTCCCGATTGGGTCTTTTGGAGGGCGGCCCAGAACAGTATGCCGGTCTTTTGGAGGCACTCAGCCTTCCGGTACGTAAATGCGCTCATATCACGGAATATGCCGTCTTTTATCTGACGGTCCTTCATGGAATGGGCCAGTGGGAGCAGAAAAGAAAGCCATGGCTGATCAAATCCTTTGCGGTGACGTTCTTTTACGCCTGCACGGACGAGTTCCATCAGCTTTTTGTGCCCGGGAGAGCCGGGAGGCTTACGGATGTGCTGATCGATTGTATTGGCGTCAGCCTGATCACGGCGGCGCTTTGGTTTCGATTTAAGAGAATGGAGGGTTCATATGGAGTTAATGGAACAAATTTGTAAACTGACGGACGAGCTGGAACCGCATATGCTGGAGATCCGGCACCAGATCCATGAGCGTCCGGAGCTGGCGTTTCATGAGTTTGAAACCAGCGCCCTAGTGAAGCGGGAGCTGGAGCGGATGCAGGTGCCCTACGAGGAGAGCCCCTGCAGGCCGGGGATCGTCGCTGTGGTGGACAGCGGAAAACCGGGGAAACTTTTAATGCTCCGGGCGGATATGGACGCGCTGCCGGTTCAGGAAAAGACGGGGCTTCCCTACGCCTCAAAGACGCCGGGAGTCATGCATGCCTGCGGACATGACGTCCATACGTCCAATCTTTTGACGGTGGCGGAGATCCTAAATCGTACCAAGGACCAGTGGAGCGGAAAGGTGAAGCTGGTGTTCCAGCCTGCGGAGGAGCACGGCGGAGGAGGCCGGGAGATGATCAAGGCCGGCCTGATGGAGGAAGTTCCGGACGCCTGTTTCGCGCTTCATGTGGAGACGGGAAAGAAGGGAATGCTGGCGGTGTCCACCGGATATCTGACGGCCTATTCCGACGGATACACATTAACGGTTCATGGAAAAGCGGCCCATTCTTCTACTCCGGAGGCTGGTACCGACGCCATCTATATTGCGGCCTCCATCGTTACGGCGCTGCACGGAATGATGTCCAGGAACCTCTCGCCCATGGAGCATTCCACATTAAATATTGGTCTGATCAGCGGCGGATCGGCGGCGAATATTATTGCGGATAAAGTGGAAATGTCGCTGATGATGCGGAATCTGTCCAAGGAAGCGCGGGACGTTATGTGCAGCAGGATCGAGAAGCTGGCCCAGGGGATCGCGGAGGCCATGGGCGGAAGCTGTGACTGTGATTTCCACCCGGGCTATGCGGCCGTTTATAATGATAAGGAGTTTTCGGGTTTTGTCGCGGATACCTTCCGGAAGCATGAGAAGCTGTTATATGGGAATTTTTCCTGGGAGCAGCCGAAGGAATGGCTGGAGACTGGGGAGACGCCGCTCTTGGGGGCCGAGGATTTTGGATTCTATTCTCAGAAGGCGCCCTCCTGCATGATCTGGGTCGGAGTCTGCGAGGACGCGTCCAAGCACAGCCCGGAATTCTGCGTCGATGAGTCTTATATGAAGCTCTGCACCAGAGCCATGGCGATGGTGGCGGCGGAATATTTGAGCCGCGGCTGAAGCCATGTAAAGATAAGCACATAAAATCCACCAGCAGCCGCGTGTTCCCGGGATGATCAAGGTGAGACCGGACACCGGCTATACGGCGAACGCCGCACTCCTTTCGGAACTGGTGAACAGATTTATTATATATCGGATTTTGTTGGAATGCAATTAAGATTTAAGCCTGCCTTACGGTTGTTATGGCAGCAGGACAAAAAAATACTCTGATTGAGAAGTCGGAAAGAATGTGTTATACAATCTTTCGAGGAAGAAAGTAGCCGCCACTACTGCCATAGTGACGGCCTAAGTAATTAGGTAATCATTGTTGAGGGTAGGCTGTGTCTCTGGCTTTCCCCTTTTCTACTATCA
>DVFQ01000008.1 GCA_018713185.1 Candidatus Copromonas avistercoris (nom. illeg.)
AGAACATCGGCGTCTTGATAGGCTTCTATTTTCCTTTTCCTTTCCTCCTGACTTCCCGCAACCAGAACAACCCGCAAATCCGGAGCAAACCGCCGGAACTCTTCTCCCCAGTTGAACACCAGGGACGCGGGCGATACGATCAGCGAGGTCCCTTCCTGTCCCTCCTCCTTTGCCGCCAAAAGAACAGAAATCATCTGAAGCGTTTTCCCGAGTCCCATATCATCCGCCAAAATTCCGCCGAAATTCCAGCTTTCCAGTGTCCGCATCCATTGATACCCGTTCTTCTGGTACACGCGCATCACGCCGGATAGGCTCTCCGGTTCCTTGAAATCCGAATCCTTGATCGTCTTAAAGCCTTTTACCAGATCCCGGAAATTTTTGTCCCGGCTGCTGTACACCTCTTCATTTTCCTCCAGCAGCCGGTCCAGATACAGCGCGCGGTAAGCGGGCAGATGCATTTTCCCCTTAATAAATTCCTTCGGGGAGAGGCGCATTGCCTCCGCAAGCTCTGCCGCCATTCCCAGCGATTGATTGTCCAAATTAACGAAGCTTCCGTTTCTCAGGCGAAAATAACGGCGTTTCTGCCGGTAGCTCTTTAGCATATTCAAAAGCTCTTCTCTGGAAACATCTTCCGATCCAATCTCCAGATCCAGCAGTCCCCCGGATACGGAAACGCCGACGGAAACCCGTACCCGCCGGATCACCTGATGGTTTCGGAAACGGCTGGTACACTGAACCTCCCCCAGCTCCAGCAAAGCGTTTACCCCTTGCTCCAGAACGCGGAAGATCCTTTCCTCATTCTGTCCGCAGCGCAGCTCATCTTTTTCAGAAACAAAAACCGGGAACCAGTTTTTCACCTGCGCAACGATCTCCCTTTCCCGTTCTCTGTCTCGAAACGACTCTATGGAGGCGCTTTTCTCCTGTCCTGCTCTTGCCAAGTCAAGCGCTGAAAACTCCCGGTCCCCATAGCGCACACGGATCCGACACATGAGATCATCTTCCTCCGCATCTAAATAAAAAACAAATCGCGCCTGGGGCGGAAGGTAAGCCCGGAACCGTTTTGGATCTGTCTCTGTAATTTCCACCGCCCCTTCTAACTGCGGCAGAACCCGGTAATAAAATTCCGCAAGAGAATTTCTGCCAACACGGAAAGAAAAGTGATTTTGCTGAGATAAATTCGCAAGAGCCTCGATCTTTTTCAAAAACTCCGGCTCCACTTTACAAAGGCAGTCTTCCTCAATATAATAGGCGGTATCCATTCCGAAATGCAGCTCTGGCAGCGTCCCCCGCACCCAGATCCCATGAAACTCCCTTTCTCCCCTCATTTTTTGTTCCGAGATTTCCATCGTTACCTTTGGGTTTTGCGTTTCCGTCCGAAGGAACCGCTTTCCCTTTTGAGCGAGATCCTTATTCTCAAACTCTACAGGATCCTCACCCAGAAGCTCAAAAAACTGATCCAGACGCCACCCAAAAAGCTTCAGCGAACCGCCAATGGCCGCCGGCTGCCGATAATAATACCGGGACTCCTCCAGCCTCTGGCTGAACTGCTCCTCCTCCCGGACAATCCGGCTGATATAGCGAATCCATTTCTTCGATTCTTCACGGAAATTCTCGATACTATGGTTCAGCTCCGTATTGGTCCCGTAAACCGCCGTCGCGGATTCCTTCACATAACCGCAAAAAGCCTCCAGATCCTTCACCACAAACATCCGCCCGGCGCCCACCCGAAAGGATATGGATAATTCCCCACCCTTCTGCGTCAACCGCGGTGCCAGCGTTAGGATCTCTCCCCGCGCCGCAGCCGTTTCTGCCTGGTTCTGTCTCTTTTCTTGAAAAGAAGAGAGCAGAAGGCGGCCGGACATATCGGTCGCGTCTCCAACAGGATGATCTTTTAAATATTCCTCCAACATTTGTGCCATCGCCGCCACATACCCGCACCGGCAGTTTCCCATATAGCGGGCATAAGTCCGCATACACTGATCGCAGGAGCATTCCGCCCGCAGAATCTTGTCTCTGGTATAAAGCAGCTTGATCGGAAATGTCCGCACCGCCGCTTTTCCTTTTCCCTCAGTTTTACCTCTTCCCTCCGCCTGTCCGATTTGTTCCTCGCCGTGATTGGAATACCCCGCAGAAACCCGGACAAGCTCCACCGCTTTCTGCTCCCGGTTCTTTTGTCCTTCTTTCTCTACCTGGGGCTTCAAATTCAAAGACGCGCGGATCTTTTCCCCATTAAAATAGTTATAATGCAGCAAACGCTCCATGCTCTCGTCCGAAACGTCTTCCCCATATTCCTGCTCTCCTAAAATTCCCCCGCCAAGCCGCGTATAATCATCTTTCAACAATTCATTTTCCCGCAATTGTTTCATTCGTTTCTATCCCTCTGATGTATATGGATCCGCCAACATCAATGCCCGCAGAGCTGCGCCAAGCGTTCAACCCTACGGGCATTGTCAATCCGTCCCTTGCTTTACGGAATTTCTCCTACAGCGTTTTACGGAATTTCTCCGCTGTTTATCCTTTCTGTCTCACGGTTTTGCCATATCGCAAACGTCCTACTTCTCGTAAGTTCCCTTCTTTACAAGGACTCCGTCCTTCATCATGACCGCGCCGCCGGCGATCACCGCATCCAGCGTCAGATCCCCGTTCATCAAAAGCAGATCCCCGTCGCTTCCCTCTTGAACCGCTCCCTTCTTGGGATACAGCTCCAGCGCCTTCGCCACATTGGAGGTGCCAAAGGTCAGCGCCTCGGCAAGAGGCATGTTCTCATTTTTCACCTCGTACACGATCTGGCGGTAGATCGTATCCACGTCTGAAACGCCCATCTCCGTCAGCTTTCCGTCGGCGTCATAATTGGACCAGCTGCCCTGACCATCAGAGCTGATGGTGATCTTCTCCATGGGCACCTGCTCCTCGGCCGCTTTCTTTAAGGAAGCGGCGACCGCCTTAAACTTGCTCTCCGACTGGCCGCAGGTAATATCAATGGTTCCGCCCATTTTCGCGAAACGGAACGCGTCGTCCTGGAGCTTCGCCGAACGGCCCACATGGGTCGGCTGGAAGGTCTTAATGGGGATCGACGTGCGCTCCAGCGCCTCAAACACCGGCTCCAGCGCCCGCTTATCGTCGCCCATATGCAGCGTGATCAATCCCGGCTTTCCGCTGAGCATTCCCGCCGTCCGCACATCGCTTCCCAGCCGGATCAGCTCCTCTACGGAAATATTTGGAGCCCGGTGGTCGGAAACCGCAAGCTTCAGTCCAAGGATCTCGTCCACAAACATAATATCCTTACTGATGGATCCGGTAATAGTCGGGCCCGGATATCCGTAAGCGCCGCAGCAGCAGTAAGCGGAAATTCCCTCTTCCTTCAAGGATTTCGCCTTTGCCACCAGATTTTCCACGCTCCGGCTGATGCCGTCAGTTCCCAGCACGCCCACAACCGTCGTTACTCCGCCCAACAGCAGCCTGGACAGCTGAACCGGCGGCGCCTGGGTATGGAAGCTTCCCTCTCCGCCGCCTCCGGTAATATGGACGTGGCGGTCGATGATCCCCGGCGTCAGGATCTTTCCTTCCCCATCGATAACCTCTGCGCCCTCATAATCCGGAAGATGGTCGGCGATCCGTTCAATTTTTCCTCCGGCCACCAGAACATCCTTTTTCCCAAGATATTCCGGCGCGTACACCTCTGCTCCTCGAATCAGCAGCATAATAACTCCCCCTTCTCCGGTCAATTCCGGTTTTCTAAGAAAAGTGTACCATACCTGCTATTTCTTTTCCAGATATTTCTTCACATATTGTCCGGTATAGGAATAGGGACACCGGGCGATCTCCTCCGGGGTTCCCTGGGCAATCACGGTGCCGCCCCGGTCTCCGCCCTCGGGGCCCATGTCGATAATATAATCCGCGGTTTTGATCACGTCCAGATTATGCTCGATCACAACAACCGTATTGCCGCCGTCCGACAGACGCCTTAAGATCTCCACCAGCTTGTGGACGTCCGCGAAATGAAGGCCCGTAGTCGGCTCGTCCAAAATATAGATCGTCTTTCCCGTTCCCCTCCTGGAAAGCTCCGCCGCCAGCTTGATCCGCTGGGCCTCGCCGCCGGAAAGCTCCGTAGACGGCTGCCCCAGCTTAATATAGGAAAGTCCCACGTCGTTGAGCGTCTCGATCTTGCGGGCGATGGACGGCACGTTTTCAAAGAATTTCAGCGCCTCCTCCACCGTCATGTTCAGAACGTCGTAAATGCTCTTTCCCTTATACTTGACCTCCAGCGTCTCCCGGTTGTACCGCTTTCCGCCGCAGACCTCGCAGGGAACATACACGTCCGGCAGGAAGTGCATCTCGATCTTGATGATTCCGTCTCCGCTGCAGGCCTCGCACCGGCCGCCCTTTACGTTAAAGCTGAACCGCCCCTTGGTGTAGCCCCTGGCCTTGGCGTCCGTCGTAGAGGCAAACAGGTCCCGGATCAGGTCAAACACCCCCGTATAGGTTGCCGGATTGGAGCGGGGCGTCCGCCCGATGGGGGACTGGTCGATGGCGATGATCTTATCCAGCTGCTCCACCCCGTCGATTCCATCATGCTTTCCCGCGATGGTCCGGGCCCGGTTTAACTGCCGTGCCAGCGATTTATACAAAATCTCGTTGATCAGGGAACTTTTTCCCGATCCGGACACACCCGTTACGCAAGTCATGACACCCAAAGGAAGGTTTACATCAATATTTTTCAGGTTGTTCTCTCTGGCTCCCCGGATCCGGATCCAGCCCGTCGGCTTCTTTCGCTCCGCCGGTACCGGGATCTTCCGCTTTCCGCTGAGATAAGCGCCGGTAATGGAACGCTCGCACTTCATGATCTCCTTGGCCGTTCCGATGGCCACCACCTCGCCGCCATGCTCTCCGGCGCCGGGACCGATATCCACAATGCAGTCTGCCGCCCGCATTGTGTCCTCGTCATGCTCCACCACGATCACGCTGTTCCCCAGATCCCGCAGATGCGTCAGCGTCCTTAAAAGCTTATCGTTATCCCGCTGGTGAAGTCCGATGCTAGGCTCGTCCAGGATATAGGCCACTCCCACCAGGCCGGAGCCGATCTGGGTCGCCAGGCGGATCCGCTGGGCCTCGCCGCCGGAAAGCGTTCCCGTCGCCCGGGAAAGAGACAGATAATCCAGCCCCACGTCGATCAGGAAGCTGATCCTGGCCCGGATCTCCTTTAAAATCTGCTCGCCGATCATCTTCTGCATGCTGGTCAGCTGAAGGCCGTCAATAAACTCCCGAAACTTTACGATGGACATATTGGTAGCGTCGTAAATATTCAATCCGCCCACCGTTACGGCCAGGGACGACTGCTTTAACCGCTTTCCATGGCAGGTGGGACAAGGCGTGATCCGCATAAAGCTCTCATATTCCGCCTTGCTGGACTGGGAAAAGGTTTCCCGGTAGCGGCGGCTGACGTTTTCGATCAGACCCTCGAAGGCTACGTCATAAACGCCGGTTCCCCGCTGTCCCGTGTAATGAACCTTCACCGATTTCCCGCCGGTTCCATAGATCAGGATATCGTGGATCTCCTTGGGATAATCCTGGAACGGCGTATCCAGGTCAAAGTGGTATTCCTTCGCCAGCGCGTCCAAGATCGCCCGGGTAAAGCTGCCCTCCTTCGCGCAGGACTGCCACCCCAGCACCACGATGGCGCCGTCCTTGATGCTTAAGGATTTATCCGGGATCATCAGATCCTCATCAAACTCCATCTTATATCCAAGTCCAAAGCAGTCCGGGCAGGCTCCGAAGGGATTGTTAAAGGAAAAGCTTCTGGGCTCCACCTCTTCAATGCTGATCCCGCAGTCCGGGCAGGAAAAGCTCTGGCTGAACTGGATCGGCTCCCCGTCCGACACATCCACGATCATCAGCCCGTCCGACAGCTTCATTACCGTCTCAATAGAATCCGCCAGCCGCTTTTCAATTCCTTCCTTCACCACCAGCCGGTCCACAACGATCTCAATATTATGCTTAATGTTCTTTTCCAGCTCAATGGTCTCCGTCAGCTCATGCAGGTTCCCATCGATGCGGACCCGCACATAACCGCTGCGCTTGGCCTGCTCTAAAACCTTTTCATGGCGGCCTTTCCGGCCGCGCACAATGGGCGCCAAAAGCTGGATCTTCGTCCGCTCCGGCAACTCCATGATCTGATCCACCATCTGGTCCACCGTCTGCTTGCGGATCTCCCGCCCGCACTTGGGGCAGTGGGGAATCCCCACCCGCGCGTACAAAAGACGCATATAATCATAAATTTCCGTGACCGTTCCCACCGTGGAACGCGGATTGCGGTTGGTGGATTTCTGGTCGATGGAAATTGCCGGGGACAATCCCTCGATGCTCTCCACATCCGGCTTTTCCATCTGTCCCAGGAACTGGCGGGCATAGGACGACAGCGACTCCATATACCGCCGCTGCCCCTCCGCGTAAATCGTATCAAAGGCCAGAGAGGACTTTCCCGATCCGGAAAGTCCCGTCAGCACCACCAGCTCATTCCTGGGAATATCCAGGGAAATATTTTTCAAATTATGCTCATTCGCTCCCCGTATTTTAATATACTGCCTCGGCATCTCCTTAATCCTTTCGCTTCCTGCTTCCATTCTATTTTCTGATCCGGTTTTTCATCTTGACCGGATTCCTCTGATTCCAGACTTTATCCTATCACATCTCCCGGCGAAATGCAAACATTTGTTCATCCCCTGTATTTGGCTCTCCTTTCGCACCGCTCTCTCGCCCAGAGTCCTCCCGCCCTCCCAGGAAACGCCCCGAACATCCCCCGGGAATATGGAAACTTCAGAACACATGGAAACGGGCTGCCTGGGCATCTCTGCCCGGCAGCCCGTCTCGGAGGATCTGCTTATTAGAATCTCTGTCCCGCCGCCTTATCCGGCGGCTTTAACAGAAAGGAAAGCGATCTCCTAATCTTCTACAACTTCAATCTTATAGTTATCCTCTCCATCTCTCGTAATTTTATACTTCACACCGTCTCCGTCCGTTACGGTTCCGCTGGTTTTCACCTGTCCCCGTTCATTGACCATATAGTTCTTTCCGTCAACCGATACCCGCTCATACTTCATGCCGTCCTCGGCCATGATCAGCCGGCCGTTGTTGTAGAGGTATCCGTCCCGGACTCCCGTGTAGCCGGCTCCCTTGGCGCCGACTCCGCCGGTCGTCGCGAAGTAGAAGGTCTCGTCGTCATGGTCATCGTCGTTGATGGTAACGCGGCCCGTCAGCATCTCG
Source organism: Candidatus Copromonas avistercoris (nom. illeg.) (assembly GCA_018713185.1). Taxonomy (GTDB): domain Bacteria; phylum Bacillota; class Clostridia; order Lachnospirales; family Lachnospiraceae; genus Copromonas; species Copromonas avistercoris. The sequence goes on from DVFQ01000008.1 coordinate 7,261, forward strand.
CCGCTTCCCAGATCAAAGTAGAACACCTTTCCGTTATCCAGCGTTACCATTCCCGTTACCATCCGGCCTTCAGAATCGAAGCAGTAGGTCTCGTCGTCAATTCTTACCATTCCCAGTCCTGAGCCCACATCCGTCGTCCGGTAGGAAGGAGTATAGGCGCGGCCGTCGCGGAAATAGTACCAGTTTTCCTCCGCGTCGTTGGGAGAATTTAAGTACAGCCATCCGTCTGCCTCCCGGCCGTCGCTCTCAAAATACTTCAGAGAATCCACATGATCCCCGTTTAAGTCGTCGCGGCCGCTGGAGGAATAATCCGAAGGATTCACCCATCCGGTCAGCATCCGTCCGCTCTCGTCGAAGATATACGTTTCTCCGCCGATCTTTTCTTCTCCGTCCTCGGCCATCCGGCCGCTGGAATTAAAGTAATACCAGAACTCGCCCCATTCGTCCTCACGGTCCGGAAGCAGCTGCCAGCCGGTCCTCATGGCGCCGGAGCTTCCCAGATAGTACGTCCGGTTATCGATCTCCTGCCAGCCCTCGTCCATAATACTGTCCGTAAAGTGATACCAGGTGCCGCCGATCTCCTTCCAGCCGTTGGTGTAGGCGCGTCCGTTGCTTCCGAAATAGCGCCATCCCTCCTGATTGGCCCAGTCCTCATAGATATAGACCCAGGAATTGGCCACCATCACGCCGCTCTCATTTACAAAATACACATCGTCCACCATCGAGTTGGTCATCATGACGCCGTCGTAATCCATAAAGTACCACTTTCCGCCGTCCTCGACCCATTCGTTGCGGACCAGTTCGCCGTTCCTGTCGTTATAGTAATACCAGCGCCCGTTCTGTTCCGACCATCCGGCAAACGCGGTTATCGTCGCTGCCGCCGTCAAAGCAGCCGCCGCTATCAATACTGAAAATCCATGCAGCTTCCTCATATAATTTTCCTCCTTTTCATAAATATCACCGATTAAACTTTCAATTTCGCTTTCCTGATTTTAATATACTATATAATTTGAAAATCTGCATCTCTTTTTCATTACATTTTTTTGTCATATTTTACGCAAAAATAAGGCAGCGGCAGAGGGCAAGGATACGCCCGTCTGCCGCCGCGCAAGATTAAATGGATCCTTCTCCAAACAGCCGGTTCACCGCGCTGAAAATTCCGCGAAGAGACGCTCTCGTAATATTGGAGCTGATCCCGACGCCGTAGGTGACCCGGCCGGAATTTTGATCCATCATATGAATATAGGAAGCCGCCTGCGCTCCGGAACCGGACGCAAGAGCATGCTCGCTGTAATCCAGAACCTTGATGGCAATGCCCAGCTCCTCTTCCAGTCCTCTCTGGACCGCGTCGATGGGGCCGTTTCCCACGCCCTCGAACTGCTTGGTTTCCCCATGGTTCGTATAAGTAACCACCGCAACCGTCGTAAACTCGTTTCCCGACTCGAAATCGGTAATCTTGCACTTGCGGAAATGGTACGGTTCCTTCCGGTCCAGGTAATTCTCCCGGAACTCCTCCATGATCTGCTCCGGGGCCACCTCGCCCTGGCGCTCCGCGATCTTCTGGATCCGGTCGGCAAACTCCTTGTGCATTCCCCTCGGCAGCTTGAAGCCGAAGCAGGTATCCATCACAAAAGCAACGCCGCCCTTTCCCGACTGGCTGTTGATCCGAACCACCGGCTCGTACTCCCGTCCGATATCCGACGGGTCGATGGGCAAGTAAGGAACCTGCCAGATCTTGCTCTGCCGCTCCATAAGCGCCTGCATTCCCTTGTTGATGGCGTCCTGATGGGAACCGGAGAAGGCTGTAAACACCAGCTTTCCAGCGTATGGGTGCCGCGGATCGATCTGCATCTTGGTGCATCGCTCATAAACCTCCGCGATCTCCTTAATATCCCCGATCTCCAGTCCCGGATCGATCCCCTGGGAAAACATGTTGTAGGCCAGGTTCAAAATATCCACATTTCCGGTCCGCTCCCCGTTTCCGAACAAGGTGCCTTCCACCCGGTCCGCTCCGGCAAGAAGCGCCAGTTCCGTCGCCGCCACGCCGGTTCCCCGGTCGTTATGGGGGTGAACGCTTAAAATAATGCTCTCCCGGTTATCCAGATGCTTATTCATCCACTCGATCTGATCCGCATAGACGTTGGGCGTCGTCATCTCCACCGTAGACGGCAGGTTAAGGATCATCTTATGCTCCGGATCCGGCCCCCACGCCTTCTGAACTGCGTTGCAGATATCCAGGGCGAAATCCAGCTCCGTTCCCGTAAAGCTTTCCGGGGAATACTCCAAGATCACCGTTCCGTCGTAGTCCTTCATGCAGTCCTTTACCATAGCGACTCCGTCTAAGGCGATCTGTTTGATCTCCTCCCGATCCATATGGAACACCACATCCCGCTGAAGCGCGGACGTGGAATTATAAATATGAACCACGGCCCGGTCAATCCCCCGGAGCGCCTCAAAGGTACGCTTCACCAAATGCTCCCGGCATTGGGTCAGAACCTGCACCGTGACATCATCCGGAATCAGCTTCCGCTCCACCAGCTGCCGCAGAAAATCAAACTCAATCTGAGACGCCGCCGGAAATCCGATTTCAATTTCCTTAAAGCCCATTTTCACAAGAAGGTTAAACATTTCCACCTTCTCTTCCACCACCATGGGCTCCACAAGAGCCTGGTTGCCGTCACGCAGATCCACGCTGCACCAAATGGGCGCCTTTTCAATTTCCTTATTCGGCCATTCTCTCTCCGGATAGTGAACCACCGGCACTCTCTGATATCTCTTATAATTCATCATGATTTTTCCTCCGCTTTCTTTTATCTGCCTCTCATGCAGCCTTCTGTCCCGGCAGAACCGCCCTTGATCTTTAAGGAAATGCAAATCCGCAGTTCCTTTTGGAGCTTTGGTGTCCTTCCGGCTTCGTCACTCATAACAGTTCATATTTTTAGTGACCGCTCTGCATTT
>DVFQ01000127.1 GCA_018713185.1 Candidatus Copromonas avistercoris (nom. illeg.)
GGACCGGGCGTTTCAGTACCGGATTCCCGAGGCGCTTATAGACCGCGTGACCCTGGGGGCCCAGGTATCGGTCCCCTTTGGAAAAGGGGATGGTTTTCGGAAAGGGATCGTAGTAGGATTGTCTGCGGTCCCTTCTTTTGACCCGGGGAAACTAAAAGAGATCGCTGGGATCCTGCCCGGGGCGGTTTCCATGGATTCCCAGATGCTGGCGCTGGCGTATTGGATGAAGGAGCGGTACGGCTCCACATTCAATCAGGCGTTAAAAACCGTTTTGCCGGTGAAGGCGAAGGTGGTGCCCAACCGGGACCGGATCATAAGCGCCTGCGTAGAAAAAGAGGAGCTTTTGCCGCTCCTTTGGGAGGCGGAAAAAAAGAATTACCGGGCCCGCGTCCGTTTTCTTACGGCCCTGATCGAAAATAAAGAATTGCCTTACCGGCTTACGATGCAGAAGCTGGGGCTTACGGCGGCCGTATTAAAGCCGTTTTTAGAAAAGAAGATCATAAGCCTCCGGACCGTGGATTCCAACCCGGTTTTCGGGAACCGGAAAGACGGAAGATCGGGAGAAGGGAAAACGGAAAATGGGGAAACGGAAGGAGAGCGTCCTCTGCGGCTTACCGAAGAACAGCGGCAGGCGGTTTCCGCTTTTCTTTCCGACTATGAGGCGGGGAAACAGGAAACCTATCTTTTGTACGGGATCACCGGAAGCGGAAAGACCGAGGTATATATGGAGGCCATCGGCCGCGTCCTGGAGGATGGAAAGCAGGCGATCGTACTGATTCCGGAAATTTCCCTGACCTATCAGACCGTGATGCGGTTTTACCGGCGGTTTGGCGGCCGGGTGGGGATTTTAAACTCCAGGATGTCCGCGGGGGAACGGTATGAGCAGTCCATGTTGGCGGCGGAGGGAAAGATCGATATCATGATCGGCCCCCGGTCCGCCCTTTTTACCCCGTTTCCCAAGCTGGGCCTGATCATTATCGACGAGGAGCATGAGGGCGCGTATCAGAGCGAGACGGCGCCCCGCTATGACGCCAGGGAAACGGCCGCCGTCCGGGCCAGGATGAACGGCGCCAGCCTGATCTTGGGCTCGGCGACGCCGTCGGTGGAAAGCTATTACCGGGCGGAACAGGGGGAATACCGCCTTCTTCGCCTGACGAAGCGCGCCAAGGAGCACAGCCGCCTGGCCGGCGTCCATGTGGCGGATTTAAGGGAGGAACTTTCCGAGGGCAACCGCTCCGTATTCAGCCGGCAGCTGACGGCTCTTATCAAGGACCGGCTTCAGAAAAAAGAGCAGATCATGCTGTTTATGAACCGGAGAGGCTACGCCAACTTCGTTTCTTGCCGTTCCTGCGGCAAATCGGTGAAATGCCCCCACTGCGACGTATCCCTCACGTACCATAGGGACAGAAGGCTCCGCTGCCATTACTGCGGATTTGAGCGTCCTATGCCGGACCGGTGTCCCAACTGCGGCTCTCCCTTTATCGCACCCTTCGGGGCGGGGACCCAAAAGCTGGAGGAAATGACGGCGAAGCTCTTTCCCGAGGCCAGGATTCTCAGGATGGACGCGGACACCACGGCGAAAAAAGGCGCCCATGAAGCGATCCTGCAGGCGTTTTTTGAGGGAGAGGCCGATATTTTGATCGGGACGCAGATGATCGTCAAGGGACATGATTTTCCCAGAGTAACATTGGTTGGGATCATGGCCGCCGATCTTTCTTTATACGCGCCGGATTATAAAAGCGCGGAACGGACGTTCCAGCTTCTGACCCAGGCGTCCGGCCGGGCGGGACGGGACAAGGCTCCCGGGGACGTGGTGATCCAGACCTACAGCCCGGATCATTTCGCGGTCGCGGCCGCGGCCAGCCAGGATTATCTTCAGTTTTACCGTCAGGAGCTTTTGTACCGTCAGATCATGAAATATCCGCCTGCCGTGGGACTTCTGACGCTGCAGCTGACCTCGAAAAATGAGGGGAGGCTTTCCAGGATGACGGACGCGCTTTTTAAAGAACTGGAACGGCAGTTTTGCTTTCAGGGGTTTATATTTATCGGCCCTGTAAACGGGACGCCGTATAAAGTTAATGATATTTATAGAAAAATTTTATATATTAAACATGAAAACTATGATATACTAATACAGGCTAGGAAGTCTGCCCTGGCGTTTGCGGAAGGGACCGGAAAAGATCCGGCGGTGGAGCTTTCCTTCTGTGAAACAAGGTAAGAAGATGAAACGGAACTGATAGGAAGGACAAGATTATGGCAATCAGACAGATCAGAGTGATCGGAGACGAGATTTTAACGAAGCCGTGCAAGCCGGTAAAGGAAATGAATGACAGGACCCGGGAGCTGATCGGGGATATGTTTGAGACGATGTACGCCAGCAACGGCTGCGGCCTGGCGGCGCCCCAGGTGGGGATCCGCAAGCGCCTGGTGGTGATCGATGTAGATGATGAGAACCAGTATGTGCTGATCAACCCGGAGATCCTTGAGACCAGCGGAAGCCAGACCGGGCCGGAGGGGTGCTTAAGCGTACCGGGAAAGCAGGGCCAGGTGACCCGGGCGGACCATGTAAAGGTACGGGCGCTGAATGAGGACATGGAGGAGCAGGTGATCGAGGCGGAGGGGCTTTTGGCCCGCTGTATTCTCCATGAATGCGATCATCTGGACGGGAAGCTTTACGTAGACCTTGTGGAAGGGGCGCTTGCCGATGTGGAGATGGGAGAGACGGAAGAATAGATGAGGATTGTATTTATGGGAACGCCGGACTTTGCGGTGCCGGCGCTGGAAGCATTGGTGAAAGCCGGCCATGAGGCGGCGGCTGTGGTGACGCAGCCGGATAAGCCCAAGGGCCGCGGGAAAGCGGTCCTTATGACGCCGGTAAAGGAAAAGGCGCTGGAATACGAGATTCCGGTTTATCAGCCCAAGCGGGTGCGGGATCCGGAGTTTATTGAGGTCCTGCGGGCTCTTGCGCCGGAGGTGATCGTCGTTGTGGCCTTCGGACAGATCCTGCCGAAGGAGATCCTTACGCTTCCGCCTTACGGCTGCGTGAATATCCATGCGTCCCTGCTTCCCAAGTACCGGGGAGCGGCGCCGATCCAGTGGGCGGTGATCGACGGAGAGGCCGTAAGCGGCGTGACGACCATGCAGATGGACGAGGGGCTGGATACGGGCGATATTTTAGAGCAGGAGGAAATCCCGCTGGATCCCGCGGAAACAGGCGGAAGCCTGTTCGAGAAGCTGTCCATTTTGGGCGGAAAGCTGATTGTTTCTACACTTTCCGGCCTTGAGGCGGGAACGCTGGCCCCGAGGCCCCAGGGAGAGAGCAGCACCTCTTATGCGAAAATGCTGGATAAATCCATGGGAGAGGTTGACTGGACCATGGAGGCGGCGGCCATTGAGCGGCTGATCCGGGGGTTGAATCCCTGGCCCAGCGCTTATACCCATTATAACGGAAAAACCTTAAAGCTGTGGGCCGCGAAGGTGGCTTCTTCCGAGGAGGCGAAAGCAGTGTCCGGAGAAGCATCGCAGGGGATCCCGGGACGGATCCTTGTTTCTAAGGATGCGCTTCTGGTGGAAACTGGAGCGGGCTTCCTTTCTATTACGGAGCTTCAGCTGGAGGGAAAGAAGCGGATGGAGACCGCGGCTTTCCTTAGAGGGTTTTCTATGGAAACAGGTACGGTTCTCGGCCGCGCCTGATCAGAGAGGAGATTTTTATGTTCGGTGGTTACGGAATGTATGGATATGGAATGCTGTTTGACCCGACGATCGGATTGGTGTTGATCGGCGTGATCATTTCTTTGTGGGCCCAGGGACGGGTGACCTCCACCTTCAACCGTTATTCCAGAGTGCGCAGCATGACGGGAATGACTGGGGCCGAGGCGGCAAAGCGGCTGTTAAATTCCCAGGGAATCTATGACGTGACGGTCCGCCCGGTGGCGGGGAATCTGACGGATCACTATGATCCCAGGACGAAAACGGTGAATCTTTCCCAGTCGGTATTTAATTCCAGCTCTGTGGCGGCCATCGGCGTAGCGGCCCATGAATGCGGCCACGCGATCCAGGACAACGAGTCCTATGTGCCCTTAAGACTTCGGACGGCGATCGTTCCGGCGGCGAATCTGGGTTCCCAGCTTTCCTGGCCGTTGATCTTGATCGGAATTTTGATCGGCGGATTCGGTTCTCCCCTTGTGGAGATTGGGATCCTTCTGTTTTCGCTGGCGGTCCTGTTCCAGCTGGTGACGCTGCCGGTGGAATACAACGCTTCCGCCAGGGCTGTAAAGCTTCTGGATTCCCAGGGGATCCTTGGGGGCCAGGAGGTGGACGGCACCAGAAAGGTGCTGAACGCGGCGGCGCTTACTTATGTGGCGGCTGCGGCGACGTCGATCCTCCAGCTTTTGCGGCTGGTGATCCTGTTCGGAGGCAGACATGACCGCGACTGATCCGATCAATGGGAGAGAGATTGCCCTGGATGTGCTTTTGGAGGTTTTAGAGCAGGGGAAAATGAGCCATCTGGTCCTCGGGGACGCGCTTTCTAAATATCAGTATCTGAAAAAGCAGGACCGGGCGTTTATTACCAGGCTGGTGGAAGGGACCCTTTCCTATGTGCTCCAGCTCGACTGGGTGATCAACCGGTTTTCCAGCGTGAAGGCCGCGAAAATGAAGCCGTTGATCCGCACGCTTTTGCGGATGTCCGCATACCAGCTTTTTTATATGGACCGGGTTCCGGATTCCGCGGCGATAAACGAAGCGGTAAAACTGGCGAAAAAACGGAAATTCGGGAGTCTTTCCGGCTTTGTAAACGGTGTGTTAAGAACTATTTCCAGAGAGAAAGATGGGATCCAGTTCCCCTCCCAGGAGATCCGGTTCTCGATCCCGGAATGGATCCTTGCCAGGTGGCGCAGGGAATACGGAGAGGAGATGGCGGAGCGCATTGCTTCCTCCTTCCTTTGTTCCAGGCCGCTTTCGGTCCGCGTGAACCATAGCCGCGCGTCTGAGGAAGAGGTTTTTGAAAGCTTAAGCCGCCAGAATATTTCGTTTCGTCCGGGGATGGCGCCGGATACGCTGGAACTTGCGGATTTTGACGCTCTCTGGCAGGTGGAAGCGTTTCAGAAGGGATTTCTTACGGTGCAGGATTCCAGTTCCGCCCTGGTGGGACGGATTGCCGGAATCCTGCCGGGCGATTTCGTTTTGGACGTTTGCAGCGCGCCGGGAGGAAAGGCGCTTCACGCGGCGGATCTGGGCGCCCAGGTGGAAGCCAGGGATCTGACAGAACGGAAAATTGCCTTGGTGGAGGAAAACGCGGCGCGCTGCGGATTTTCCAATGTCCGTACCCGTGTCTGGGACGCCAGAGTGTTGGATCCGTCCATGGAAGGACAGGCGGACGTGGTGCTTGCGGATCTTCCCTGTTCGGGTCTTGGGATCATGGGGAAAAAGCCGGAAATCCGGCTGCGTCTTAAGGAGGAGGAGGTTTTCACGCTTGCCGGCCTCCAAAGAGAAATCCTCGCGGTGGTTTCCAGGTATGTAAAGCCAGGCGGGACGCTTATTTACAGCACCTGCACCATCAGCCGGGAAGAAAATGAAGAAAATGCCGAATGGATCGAACGGGAGCTTCCCTTTCTGCCGAAAGAGATCGGGCCGCTTCTTCCCGCCGATGTGAGGGAGGACTGCAGGGGAAACCGGATCCAGCTCCTGCCGGGAGTCCATCCCTGCGACGGGTTCTTTCTGTCGGCTTTTACGAAACAGGAATAGAGTGGGATGAAGAAACAGGATATTAAATCCATGGAGCTTTCGGAGCTTACGGATTTTGTGGAAGCGTTGGGAGAAAAGCCCTTTCGGGCCAGACAGCTGTACCGCTGGATGCACGCCAAGACGGCCGCCTCTTTTGAGGAGATGACGGATCTCTCCCAGGCCTTTCGGGAACGGCTTGCGGAAGCTGCCGGATATACCGTATTGAAAACCGTAAAAATGCTGGAGTCGGGAATCGACGGGACCAGGAAATATCTTTTCGGCCTGGAGGACGGAAATGTAATTGAAAGCGTGTTTATGCGCTATCACCACGGAAATTCCGTCTGCGTTTCCTCCCAGGTGGGCTGCCGGATGGGCTGTAAGTTCTGCGCTTCGACCCTGGACGGGCTTACAAGGAATCTGACGCCGGCGGAAATGCTGGAGCAGGTGTACCGGATCCAGGCGTCTACGGGGGAACGGGTATCCAACGTGGTGGTGATGGGGAGCGGAGAGCCCTTCGATAACTATGAGAATCTGGTCCGGTTTATCCGTCTGTTAAGCGATGAGAATGGATTACATATCAGCCAGAGAAACATTACGGTTTCTACCTGCGGCCTGGTGCCCCAGATCCGCCGGTTTGCCGGAGAGGGGCTTTCGGTAACGCTGGCGCTGTCACTTCACGCGCCGGACGACGAGGTAAGGAAGACCTTGATGCCGGTCGCCAACCGGTACTCGCTGAAGGAGGTGCTTCCGGCCTGTATGGAATACTATGAAAAGACGGGACGGCGGCTGACCTTTGAATACAGCCTGGTGGCAGGAGTAAACGACAGCCGCCGGGAGGCGGAGCGGCTGGCCCGGCTTTTAAAACATACGAGAGGCCATGTGAACCTGATCCCGGTGAACCCGATCCGGGAACGGAACTTTAAACAGTCGGACCGGGAGGCGGTGGAGGCGTTTCGGAGCGTGCTGGAGAACCATGGGCTTACGGCTACGGTCCGCCGGGAAATGGGCCGGGATATCGGGGGCGCCTGCGGACAGCTTAGAAAGAGCTACCTTGCCGGCGGAGAAAAGGAAGGAAATGAGGTGGAAGAGGCATGAGATGCTTTGCTGGAACGGATGTGGGCCGTTTTCGGAAAACGAATCAGGATTTCCCCTTTGCTTCGGCAGAAGCCGTCGGGCCTCTGCCGAATCTGTTCATGGTGGCCGACGGAATGGGCGGCCATAAGGCCGGCGACTACGCGTCCCGCTTTATTGTGGAACAGGTCAATAAAAATTTAAAGGCGCTGCCGGAGGGAACGAAGCCGGTGGCCGCCTTGAAGCGGGCCATCGAGCAGGCCAACGCGGATCTGTACTCTGAGTCCTTAAAGGATCCGGGAAAAGAGGGTATGGGCTCGACCTTGGTCGCGGTCACGATGGCGGATCAGGCGATGTATATCGCCAATGTGGGCGACAGCCGTCTTTATCTTCTGCGGGACGACCTCTGCCAGGTTACTAGGGACCACTCTCTGGTGGAGGAAATGGTGGCCCAGGGGAAAATGGAGCGGGACAGCGAATTTTACCGGCTTCAGAAAAACATCATCACCAGAGCCATGGGGATCAGCCCTCAGGTGCGGATCGATTTCTTTGAAGTTCCCCTTATGGAGGGAGACTGCGTCCTTCTTTGTTCAGACGGGCTGACCAATATGGTGGATGACGCCGGAATCAGCCGGATCTTAAAAACGACGGATACGCTGGAGGAAAAAACGGAGGCGTTGATCCACGCCGCCAATGAAAACGGAGGAAAAGACAACATTGCCGTTGTTCTTGTGGAGCCTCAGATAAGTGAGGTGAGATTATGATCTTAAGCGCGGGAACAATGCTCCAGGACCGGTATGAGATCCTGGAAAAGATCGGCTCCGGCGGGATGTCCGAGGTGTATAAGGCAAAGTGCCATAAGCTGAACCGGCTGGTGGCCATCAAGGTGTTAAAGGCTGAGTTTACCTCAGACGCCGGTTTTGTCAGCAAGTTTAAAATGGAAGCCCAGGCGGCGGCCGGATTGTCCCATCCCAATATCGTAAATATCTACGACGTTGTGGACGATGGGGATCTCCACTTTATCGTCATGGAGCTGGTGGAAGGAATCACCCTGAAAAGCTATATTAAGAAAAAGGGGCATCTGGACGCCAGAGAGACCATCGGCATTGCGATCCAGGTAGCCCAGGGAATTGAAGCGGCCCATGAACAGCACATTATCCACCGGGATATTAAGCCCCAGAATATGCTGATTTCCATGGACGGCAAGGTAAAGGTGGCGGATTTCGGCATTGCCAGGGCCGTTTCCTCCCAGACGATGAATTCCACCGTTGTGGGTACCGTCCACTATATTTCGCCGGAGCAGGCAAGGGGCGGCTTCAGCGATGAGCGGAGCGATCTGTATTCGCTGGGAATTACCATGTACGAGATGGTTACCGGACGGGTTCCCTTTGACGGGGAGAACACGGTGACGGTGGCTTTATCCCATTTGGAGGAGCCGATCCCGGTGCCAAGCCTTCTAAATCCGGAGGTAACGCCCAGCCTGGAACGGATCATCTTAAAATGTACGGAAAAACGGCCGGAAAACCGGTACGCCAACGCCGCCGATCTGATCGGAGATCTGCGGAGGGCTCTTTTAAATCCGGATGATCCGGCGGTTGGTGTGGAGAATGATCCCCATCCGGAGCTTTCGGAAACCCGCTATATCGAAAAAAAGGATCTGGAGGTTATTAAAAACAGAGCCAAGGAATTAAAGGAATACCCGGTTTCCAGAAAGGCCAGGACCGCTGACGCCAAGGGAAGATCCGACGGAACCGATCAACTCGCCGGAGCGGAAAAAACCACTGGAATGGAAAAAGCGGTTACGTTCATCGGCGTTGCGGCGGCGGTATTATTGGTAACAGGCGCGATCCTATTTTTCTTGAAGATCGGCAACATGCTTACGCCCTCCAGCCAGGAGACGGAGCCGTCTTCGGGAACGGAAACGGCGGCCGCCGCTCCCTCGGAGGAGGAAACGGAGGACGAGGATTCCACCTTGAGCCAGAAGGAAGCGCGGATGCCGCTTTTGGAAGGAAAAACCCAGGAGGAAGCGGAAGCGGAGCTTAAGGAACTGGATCTGGTGATGCAGATCGAGCAGGAGGCTTCGGATACGGTTCCGGAGGGAACCGTGATCTCCCAGGAGAAGGCGGCCGGAGAGATCGTTCCCCGGTTTTCCAAGGTGACGGTGGTCGTCAGCTCCGGTTCCGATAAGATCGACCTTGCGTCCATGGGACTTACGGATATGACCCTTGAGACGGCCATCCGCCTGCTGGAGGCCAAAGGTTTAAAGACCTCGGTAGCAGAGGAAGCGAGTGAAACCGAGGAAGCGGGAAATATTATCCGCATAGAGCCGGCGGATCAGGCGGCCTACGGCTCGACGGTAACGATTTTTGTCAGCACCGGTCCGGCCGTGGAGATGGTTTTGGTTCCGCAGCTGGAGGGAAAAACCCAGGCGGAGGCGTCGGAGCTTCTTACCGCCGCCGGGCTTGTAAGCGGCCAGATCGGAGCGGAGCATAACGATACGGTTCCCAAGGGGCAGGTCTTAAGCCAGGGCATCGCCGCCGATACGCAGGTCGAGAAGGGCAGCGCGGTGGACTATGTGTTAAGCCTTGGCCCCAAAGAGCCGGAAACACAGTTTCTGGCTTCGCTGGAGGCGTCCTATCCCCTGATGGTTTCCTACGGGCCGGGAGCGGGAGCCTCGGAGATCCAGATTTTGATCCGCCTAAAACAGACAGTCAACGGACAGGTGGTCTATACAAAGCTTACGGAGCCCAAATCCTACAGCGGAGATACCATGCTGGAAATCCGGCTTGACAATATCCGAGGAGCCGACGGCGTCGCAAGCGGCGAGGTGGAGATCGTGGATCTTACCAATAACGTGGTGCTGACCTCGTATAACGTGACGTTTACGGAAACGCAGGTGTACTAAAGAGACGCCCGCTTCGGCGAAAGACGACAGAAACGGAGAATGGAATGACAGGAACGATCATCAAAGGAATCGGCGGCTTTTACTATGTCCACGACGGCCGCTCCAGGATTTATGAGTGCCGGGCCAGAGGGGTCTTCCGCAGCCGGAAGATCAAGCCTCTAGTGGGCGATCGGGTGGAGTTTGAGGTTCTTTCCGATACAGAGGGAAATGTGACGGAGATCCTTCCCAGGAAGAACCAGCTGATCCGCCCGGCGGTGGCGAATATCGACCAGGCGCTGGTGGTATTTGCCTTGGAGGATCCCAAGCCCAGCCGGAACCTTTTGGACCGGTTTTTGGTCACCATGGGATATCAGAAGGTGCCGGTCCTGATCTGCTTTAATAAGATGGATCTGGGAACGGAGGCCAAGGCGAAGGAGCTTTCGGATATTTACCGGAAGGCCGGATATGAAACCTTTTTTATCAGCGCGCTCCGGGAGGAAGGACTGGAAGAACTCCAGGCGCTGTTAAAGGGAAAGACGACGGCTTTGGCCGGCCCCTCCGGCGTCGGGAAATCGACGCTTACCAACCGGATCCATCCGGAGGCGGGGATGGAAACCGGAGCGGTCAGCGAAAAAATCCGGCGGGGCCGCCATACGACCCGCCATTCGGAGCTGTTTTTTGTGGAGGAGGGGACCTTTTTAATGGATACCCCCGGTTTCAGCTCCATCTTCGTTGACGGTATGGAACCCGAAGAACTTTCCAGCCTGTTTTTGGAGTTCGCGCCCTTTGTTCCGGAATGCCGGTTCCCTGGCTGCGTCCATATCGGGGAACGGGAGTGCGGCGTAAAGAACGCGGTGCGGGAAGGAAAGATCGACGGGGAGCGGTATGAAAATTACCGTTTGATCTACGAAGAGCTAAAGAGCAAAAGGAGGTATTAGGATGGGCGTGAGCATGGAAGGGGACATGGGAAAACGAACCTGTATCTTATCGCCCTCGATCCTGTCGGCGGATTTTACAAGATTGGGAGAAGATGTAAAGGCGGTGGAGCAGGCGGGAGCCAGGTATCTCCATCTGGACGTGATGGACGGGGCGTTCGTCCCCAGTATTTCCTTTGGAATGCCGGTGATCGCCTCCTTAAGGAAAGCTTCCGGTTTGTTCTTTGACGTTCATATGATGGTGGAGGAGCCGGGAAGATATGTGACGGCGATCAAGGAGGCGGGCGCCGATCTGATCTGCGTTCATCAGGAAGCCTGCCTCCATCTGGACCGTACGTTAAACCAGATCCGGGAATGCGGATTAAAGGCGGCGGTGGCCCTAAATCCGGCGACGCCTGTGGAGACGCTTTCCTGCGTGCTGTCCGAAGCCGATATGTTTCTTTTAATGACGGTGAATCCCGGCTTTGGCGGACAGAAATTTATCCCCTACACGTTAAAGAAGATCCGCCGTCTTCGGGAAATGCTGGATGAGGCGGGAAGCCCGGCGGATATTGAGGTGGACGGCGGCGTTTCGCTATCGAATGTGAGGGAGATCCTTGAGGCCGGCGCCAATGTGATCGTTGCCGGTTCGGCGGTCTTTCGCGGGGACGCGGCGGCCAATACGGCGGAGTTTTTAAAGATTTTCCAGGATTTTGAAGCCGGGCGGGGAGCCGGCGGGAGAGAATGAGTGGGGAGAAAACGGGCCTTCTTTTGGCTGGAGGGCCGGTAAGATTTGAATTTGCCGCCGGTTTCGTAAAGAAATACCCCTATTCCTGGGTGGTGACGGCGGATTCCGGCCTTTCTCTCTGTATGAAATTGGGGCTTCGCCCCGACCTGGCGGTGGGGGATTTTGATACCTTCGGAAGGGAACGGATGGAAGCGCTCCGGAAGGAAACGGGCTGGAACTTTGAGGTCCACCGGCCGGAAAAGGATGAGACGGATATGGAGCTGGCGGTGTTAGGCGCCGCGGCGGCCGGATGCCGTCGCCTTTATGTGCTGGGAGGAACCGGCGGTCGGCTGGATCATGAGCTTTCCAACGTCCTTCTAATGAAAAAGGCGAAAAAGCTTGGAGTATCCATGGAACTTTATGACGAGCATAACCGGCTCTTTCTTTTAGAGGCGGAAACGGACAGCGGATACCGCTTTTTGAAAGACCAGGTTTACGGGACGTACGTTTCCTTTCTTCCTCTTTCCCAGAAGGTTGAGGGGATTACCCTGGAAGGCTTCCGCTATCCCTTAAAAAAGAAGGATATTTCCATAGAAGAAAATCCCAGCCTGTGCGTCAGCAACGAGCTCCTTTTGGAGTGGGCTCAGATCTTTTTTGAGCGGGGAAGCCTGATCTGCGTGGAATCCAGGGATTAAGGCCTTCCTTTTCGGCATGATTTATGCTATACTGGATGAGTCCCGGGCATCATAGGCCAGGAAAGCTGGCTGTGCAGGACAGATAAAAAGGAATCCCCGGGGAAAGGAGAATGAAAAATGCTGGATTTAAAATTTGTGAGAGAGAACCCGGAGATCGTAAAGGAAAATATCCGGAAAAAGTTCCAGGACGCCAAGCTTCCCCTTGTGGATGAAGTGATCGCCCTGGATGAGGAAAATAGAAAAACAAAGAAGGAAGCGGATGATCTGCGGGCGGACAGGAACCGGATCTCCAAGCAGATCGGAGCGTTAATGGGACAAGGGAAGAAGGAAGAAGCGGAGGCCTGCAAGAAGCAGGTGACGGACGCCTCGGAGCATCTGGCCGCCCTGGAGGAAAAGGAACGGGAGCTTGAGGAGCGGATCCGCAAGATCATGCTCACGATCCCCAATATTATCGATCCCAGCGTCCCCATTGGAAAAGACGACAGCGAGAACGTGGAGGTGGAGCGGTTCGGCGAGCCGGCAGTCCCGGATTTTGAAATTCCGTATCATACGGAGATCATGGAGAAATTCTCCGGGATCGATCTGGATTCCGCCAGAAAGGTGGCCGGAAACGGGTTCTATTATCTGCAGGGCGATATCGCCAGACTCCATTCGGCGGTGATCTCCTACGCGCGGGATTTTATGATCGGACGCGGCTTTACCTACTGCGTGCCGCCGTTTATGATCCGCAGCGACGTGGTGACCGGCGTAATGAGTTTCGCGGAGATGGACGCCATGATGTATAAGATCGAGGGCGAGGATCTGTACCTGATCGGTACCAGCGAACACTCCATGATCGGTAAATTTATTGATACGATCATCCCTGAGGCGGAGCTGCCGAAGACGCTGACCAGCTATTCTCCCTGCTTCCGCAAAGAGAAGGGAGCCCACGGGATCGAGGAACGGGGCGTGTACCGGATCCATCAGTTTGAAAAGCAGGAGATGATCGTGGTCTGCCGTCCGGAGGATTCTCCCATGTGGTTTGACAAGCTGTGGCAGAATACGGTGGATTTCTTCCGCACCCTTGATATTCCGGTGCGGACGCTGGAATGCTGCTCCGGCGACCTGGCGGATCTGAAGGTGAAATCCGTGGATGTGGAGGCTTGGTCCCCGAGACAGAAAAAGTATTTTGAGGTGGGAAGCTGCTCCAATCTGGGAGACGCTCAGGCGAGACGTCTTAGGATCCGGGTAAATGGCCAGGATGGAAAGAAGTATTTTGCCCATACATTAAATAATACGGTGGTGGCGCCGCCTAGGATGCTGATCGCGTTTTTGGAGAACAATCTGCAGGCCGACGGAACGGTACGGATTCCTAAGGCGCTTCAGCCATATATGGGCGGAATGACAGAAATCAAGTAGAGAACACAGGACCGGCCGGGACGGTTCCGGCCGGTTTGAGGAATTGCGTGAGGGTGCTGCAGGATTTGAACTGTTCTGGTTTCAGAATTTTGCGGCGTCCTCTTTTTAAGATAAAGATTGCAGGATACGGAGGCGAAGACGATGCCGGCGGCATTTGCACATGATCTATATGGCAGACGGGTTTATCTGGAAGTGGATCCCAAGGTGAAGCGGATCATCCGCAAGGAGCGGTACTGCTATCTGCTGGGGGTCCACGGCCCGGATCTGCTGTTTTTTTATCGGGCGCTGGGGAAAAACAGGGTAAACCAGAAGGGGGTCCGGATGCATATGGAACCGGCGGCCCGGCTTTTTGAGACGGGGCGGGAGGAGATCCGAAAGGCGGCCGACCGAAAGGAGCGGGACGCCTTGACGGCGTTCCTTCTGGGGATCAGCTGCCACTATGCCCTTGACCGCAGCCTTCACGGGTACATAAACCGGCAGGAGAAACGAACCGGGATCACCCACGCGGAGATTGAAACGGAGCTGGAACGGCGGCTTTTGATGCGGGAGAATATGCGTCCGCTCCACTCAAACCTGACCTGCCATCTCAGGAATACAAAGCAGACCAGGA
Organism: Candidatus Copromonas avistercoris (nom. illeg.); assembly: GCA_018713185.1. Taxonomy (GTDB): domain Bacteria; phylum Bacillota; class Clostridia; order Lachnospirales; family Lachnospiraceae; genus Copromonas; species Copromonas avistercoris. The sequence continues at coordinate 14,024 of DVFQ01000127.1, forward strand.
TGGCGGCTTCCCGGATTTTTCATGAGGATATGGGAATTATTTCGGAATGCATTACCAGCTACCGGACCATGAACCGGCTGTTTATTAACTCCAAAGAGCCGACGAAAAAGCTGGTCTGCATGATTTTAAAGCTGACGGGAAATTATGGGACGATCCATGGGATGTTAATGAGGCGGGAGCCCCATCATGACGATACGGCGATGACCGATTATCTGGAGCAGAAATTTTTCGAGACCGTACCTTACGGCGCCAAGCTGGCCGATGGGCTGTATCGGTATCTGGCGGGAACCGGCCCTCTTCCGGAGGAGTTTAACGGAAATTTTAATGGAGACTGAGAGGAGAACCAATGGAAGATTCTAAAAGAGAGCCGGCCGGTATTCTTTACGGCGTGGGAACCGGCCCGGGGGATCCGGAGCTTTTAACCTTAAAGGCGGTCCGGATCCTTAGGGAGGCGGACGTGATCGGAATCCCTTCGACGAAAAAGGAGGGGTGCAAGGCCTGGCAGATCGCGGTCCAGGCAGTCCCGGAGATCGAAAAGAAGGAGACGCTTTTCGTATCCTTTCCCATGAGCCGGGATCCGGCCGTGCTGGAAAGGGCCCATCAGGAAGGAGCCATGCAGACGGCAAAGCTTTTAGATCAGGGAAAATCCATCGCTTTTCTTACCCTGGGCGATCCGTCGGTCTATTCCACCTACTGTTACCTTCAGAAGCAGATCCAGAACATGGGATACGGGACGGTTATGGTAAGCGGCGTGCCCTCCTTCTGCGCAGCCGCCGCCAGGCTGGGGATCAGTCTGGGCGAGCAGGGGGAAGCGCTCCACATTCTTCCAGGCTCCTATCCTTTGGAGGCGGGGCTGGGATTTTCGGGAACCCGGGTGCTGATGAAATCGGGGAAACAGATCGGAGCCGTAAAAGAACGGTTGCTGGCGGAAAATTGTTCTTCCAAGATGGTGGAAAACTGCGGAATGCCGGGGGAGCGAGTGATCCGGCGGACCGAGGATATTCCGGAGGACGCCGGATATTATTCGCTGATTATTGTAAAGGATAAGGAAAAATGGGACTGACAGAAGGAAAAAAAGAGGAGACGGTGATCCGGATCGGAACCAGAAGCAGCAGGCTGGCGCTGGCCCAGACCCAGCTGGCGGCGGACGCGATCAAGAAGGTCTGTCCAGAAGCGCGGATCGAGATCGTTCCTCTGGTGACAAAGGGAGATAAAATCCTGGGGAAGCCTCTGACGGAGTTTGGCGGGAAGGGCGCCTTTGTGGAGGAGTTTGAGCGGGCGCTCCTGGAGGGCGACATTGATCTTGCGGTTCACAGCGCCAAGGATCTTCCGGAAAAATTAGCGGACGGCCTGGGAATCGAGGCGGTTTTAAAACGCGGAGATCCCAGGGATGTTCTGGTGACCGTTAAAGGAAGAGATTTCGGGCCTTTTGTGGCCGAAAAAACAGCGCCGGAGCAGGAGGATCGGGAACCGGCGCCTTTTATCGTCGGGACTGGGAGCCCCCGCAGAAGGATCCAGATCGAGGAATGGTTAAAGCGTCACTGGAACCGGACGTCGGAATGCCGGCTGCTGCGGGGGAATGTAAATACCCGCCTGGAAAAGCTCTGGAACGGGGAATACGATGGGATCGTCCTGGCGGCGGCGGGCCTTTTGCGTTTGGGGATGGACCTTCGCGAGGATCCCCGTTTTCTTTTTACGCCTCTTTGCGAGAAGGAATTTATTCCCGCAGGCGGACAGGCGGTGATCGCCATAGAAGCCAGGAAGGGCGAGACGCTCGGCGGGATTTTAACGGCGGTTAATGATGAAAAGACGATGCGGGCGCTTCTGGCGGAACGGGACGTTCTGCGGCGGTTCGGCGTCGGCTGCAACGGAGCGGCGGCGGTTTACGGCTGGGAGGAAGCCGGACAATTCCATTTAAAGATGATGGTGGAAACGGAAAGAGGTCTTTTGAGAAGAGAGCTTGACGGCCTTCCTAAAGAGGCGCTTACGCTCTCAAAGCGGATCGCGTCCGGCGATTTTCCCGGTTTTGTAAGCCTCGTAGGAGCGGGGCCGGGGGATCCGGGCCTGATCACCCAAAAGGGGCTTGCGGCGTTAAAACGGGCGGAGGTTTTAATCTATGACCGGCTGATCCCGGAGGAGCTTCTTAGGCATGTCCCCGGTTGCTGCGAACGGATTTACGCGGGGAAGGCCCCGGGACGTCACAGCATGGCTCAGGAGGAGATCAACCGGCTGCTGGTAAAAAAGGCCGGAGAGGGAAAACGGGTGGTCCGCTTAAAGGGCGGGGATCCCTTTGTGTTCGGCCGCGGCGGGGAGGAAATCCAGGAACTGATCAAGGCGGGGATCCCTTACGAGGTGATTCCCGGCGTAACGTCGGCGGTGGCCGCTCTTTCTTCCGCGGGGATCCCTGTGACCCATCGGGGACTTGCGGAAAGTTTTCATGTGATCACGGGCCATCGGGCCGAAGGCGTTTTAAAGGAACTTCCCCTTTACGCGAAGCTTCCGGGCACGCTGGTATTTTTGATGGGGCTATCGAATCTGGAGCAGATCGCCGCCGGGCTTATAAGCGGCGGGATGGATCCGGAGACGCCGTCTGCGGCGGTGATGGAGGGAACGCGGCAAACGGAGCGCTGCGTCCGGGCGCCTCTTTGGGAGCTTTCGAGGCGGGTGCGGGAAGCCGGACTTCATTCTCCGGCGGTGATCGCCATAGGGTCGGCGGCCCGGTTTTCCTTTACCTGCCGGGAGAGAGGGCCGTTATCCGGCGCGCTGGTGGGGATCACGGGGACGGAGGAGATGTATGAAAAGCTTTCCGCCGGGCTTTCGGCCCTGGGCGCCGGCACCGTGAGGGCCGGGATCCTTAGAGTAAAGGAAAACGGCCGGGAGGCGCTTCGCCAGGCGGTTCGGGAGCTTTCTGATTTTCGCTGGATCGTGTTTACCAGCAGGAACGGGATCCGCTTTTTCTTTGAGGCGATGCGGCGGGAACGGATCGATTTCCGATGCCTGTCGGATATCCGCTTTGCGGCTGTGGGCCGGGGGACCGCGGATTTTCTGGAAGGATATGGCTTTGCCGCGGATTATATGCCGGAGCGGTTTACAACGGAGGAACTGGCCAGGGGCCTGGCGGAACGGATCCAAAAGGAGGGCGGAATGGAGCCTGGCAAACGGATCTTGATCCCAAGAGCCGCCCAGGGCTCGCCGAAGCTTTTGGAAATCTTAATGGAAGCGGGCTTTGACTGCTGTGATCTTCCGGTCTATGACGTGGAGCCGGAACCGTCGCCGTTTTTGGATTATGCCCAGGCGGATTATCTGACCTTTGAGAGCGCGTCCGGAGTACGGGGATTCTTCCTGGAAGAGCCGGAAAAAAAGAAGGAACTGCTTTTAAAGAGCCGTCCGGTCTGCATCGGAGAGGCGACGGCAGCGGCGCTTCGGGAATTTGTACCTGGCCCGATCCTTACGGCCCGTTCCTTTACGGCAGAAGGGATCGCCGAAGTGATTCTTGAGGATTGGAAGCGGGCGAAAGGGGCGCAGGATGGACGCGTATATTTACCAGGATAAGAAAAAGCTTCGCTGCGGCTATACCACCGGCGCCTGCGCCGCGCTGGCCGCCAAATCGGCGGTCCGCTGCCTGGTTTCCGATACGCGCCGGGAGGAGGAAACGATCCTTGTGCCGGGCGGGCTTTTGGTACGCGCGAAGCCGGAGGACTGGCGGATCAGCCGGGACAAGGAGGGACGGATCCGTTCTGCCGAATGCGCCGTAAAAAAGGACGCCGGGGACGATCACGACGCAACGGACGGGATCTTGATTTACGTCCGCGCGGAATATGCTGGGGATGCTTCAAAAGCAGAGGAACCGGATTCAGAGAAGTTGGTTTTTATTGAAGGGGGAGAGGGAATCGGCCGGGTAACGAAGGCGGGGTTAGATCAGCCGCCGGGAGAGGCCGCCATAAATTCCGTTCCCCGCAGGATGATCCAGGAGGAGGCATTTAAAATCCTTGAGGAATACGGCGTCAGACGGCCGCTGCGCCTTACGGTGTCCGCTCCGGAGGGGGTCCGGATCGCTGAAAAAACCTTTAATCCTGTCCTTGGGATCGAGGGCGGGATTTCAATCCTTGGCACCAGCGGGATCGTAAAGCCCATGAGCAGCGAGGCGTTGGTCGAAACGATCCGGGCGCAGCTCAAGGTATTGTATTTTGAAGGCCGAAGAACGGCGGCGGCGGTTCCTGGGAATC
>DVFQ01000128.1 GCA_018713185.1 Candidatus Copromonas avistercoris (nom. illeg.)
CACCGGCGTCGGAAAGACGGAGCTTGCCAAGGCGCTGGCGGAAAGCCTGTTTGACGATGAGAACAACATGGTCCGGATCGACATGAGCGAGTACATGGAGAAGCATTCCGTATCCAGACTGATCGGAGCGCCGCCAGGATATGTGGGCTATGATGAGGGCGGACAGCTGACGGAAGCGGTGCGGAGAAAACCTTACTGCGTCGTCCTGTTCGACGAGATGGAGAAGGCCCATCCGGATGTGTTCAATGTCCTTTTGCAGGTTCTGGACGACGGTCGGATCACGGATTCCATGGGAAAGACGGTGGACTTTAAGAACACGATCATTATCCTGACTTCCAATATCGGCTCCCAGTACCTTCTGGACGGCATCGATGAAAACGGCAATATTAAGCCGGAGGCGGAAGCCATGGTCATGAACGATCTGCGGGCTCACTTCCGCCCGGAGTTTTTAAACCGGCTTGACGAGACGATCCTCTTTAAGCCGCTGACCAAGGAGAATATCGGCGGAATCGTCGGCCTCCTGATCGCGGATGTCAATAAACGTCTGGCGGATAAGGAACTGACCATCGTTCTGTCCGACAGCGCGAAGCAGTTTATCGTGGAGAACGGTTATGATCCGGTGTACGGCGCGAGACCGTTAAAGCGGTATTTACAGAAGAACGTCGAGACGCTGGCGGCCCGGCTGATCCTCTCCGACGGAGTCCATACGGGCGATGAGATTTATATCGACCTGACGGATGGAAAACTTACGGCAAGCGCTAGAAAGAGCGCGGAGAATGGTGCGAAATAAAAATGGCGCGAAGTAAAAATGGCATGAAATAAAACCGCGCGAAGTAAATAGAACTCCGTTCATTAAAAAATCCCTGCCGGACGGCGGTTTTGAGTGTGAAGACTGAAACCGTTTCCGGCGGGGATTTTTTGCGCTGTCATTTGAAATGATGTCGATCAGTGGATCTCTCCGCCCACCGCGCGGATATCTTCCTTGCTGGATATGGCCGCGGCCACGGCTGCCTCCAGGGAAGCGGTAATGTCGGCCAGGGCCATGGACGGCGTGGACGGCTTATTTACTACCTGAGAGGGAGCGTAGGGAACGTGGATAAAACCGCCCCGGACGTTGGGGAATTCCTTTTCTATGTAGTAGAGGATGCCGTACATAACATGGTTGCAGATGTAGGTTCCCGCGCTGTTGGAGAGAACGGACGGGTAACCGGCGTCCTTAATGGCCTGCACCATAGCTTTTACGGGAAGATTGGAAAAATAGGCGGCGGGGCCGTCGGAAAAAATCGGCTCGTCGATGGGCTGGTTTCCTTCGTTATCCGGGATCCGGGCGTCGGTGACATTGATGGCCACCCGCTCCGGGGTTACGCCGAACCGGCCGCCCGCCTGTCCGACGCTGATAACAAGATCCGGCTGCAGCTCTTTCATTTTCTGGTGGATTTTCTCGATGGATTTGCCCACCACGGTTGGGATCTGCATTTTTACGATCTCGGCGCCTGCGATGGTGTCCTTCATTGCCTTTACCGCCTCCCAGGCGGGATTGATCGGCTCCCCTCCGAAGGGGTCGAATCCGGTCACTAATACTTTCATAGGAGTCCTCCTTCGCTTCATTGACAAACGATTCTGATATTTGTATTATATAGGAGGCATGGGCCGGGACGCAAGCCTTGCAAAAAGAATTTTCGTGGCAAAAACGAATTTTTGCGGCGGGAATTTTCGCGCACCTGCAAAAAAGAATTCCGGCGGATTGGGAGAAAATTATGAAGATCATTATTTCGCCGGCGAAGCGGATGGAGGAGTGCGGCGATCTGTTTGAACCGGGAGCTCCGGCGGTATTTCTTGAACGGACAAAATTGCTTTTGGCGGTTTTAAAGGGAAAAAGCGAAGGGGAATTAAAGGAGCTGTTCGGGGCCAATGAGCGGATCACCCATGAAAATTTTCTCCGGTATGCCGGAATGGATCTGGACCGGGCGCAGACCCCTGCGCTTTTATCCTATGTGGGGATCCAGTATCAGTATATGGCGCCCAAGCTGTTCTCCTATGAAGAATGGGAATACGCGAAAAAGCATGTACGAATTTTAAGTGGATTTTACGGACTTTTAAAGCCGGATACGCCGGTAGTTCCCTACCGTCTGGAGATGCAGGCGAAACTTGCGGCCGGAGGCGCGAAGAACCTCTATGAATTTTGGGGCGGGGCTCTGGCCGGAGAACTGGAGCGGGAAGAAAAGGAACTGGAGCAGGAAGAAGAGCGGGAGGAAACCGGCGTGATCTTGAATCTGGCGTCGGCGGAATACAGCCGCGCCGCGGAGCCGTATCTGAGTCCTAAAACCAGGTTTGTTTCCTGTGTATTTGGCTCTCTAAAGGACGGGAAGGTAAAGGTAAAAGCCACGGAGGCAAAGATGGCCAGAGGAGAGATGGTCCGGTATCTTGCCCAGAATCAGGTAAAAACGATAAAAGAGGTCCGAGAGTTTCGGGCTCTTGGGTTTTCTTTTGACGCCGGGCGCTCTAAGGAGGACTGCCTGGTATTTGTAAAAGAATAAAATAGCGGCCTGCGGCCAATGGACCGTGGACCGGTGAAGCGTGGAAAGAGGAGGAACGATCGATGTTTCGGAGAATTGGAAAGAAGGATCCCTGCTGGTGCGGGAGCGGGAAGCCCTACGAAAGCTGTCATATGGAGTTTGATCAGAGATTAAGCAAAGCCCGGTTTATGGGACATGAGATTCCCTCCCACAAAATTATAAAGACCCCGGCGCAGATTGAAAAGATCCGGGAGAGCGGGAAATTAAATGTGGCGGTGTTAGATTATGTGGCGGAACGGATTCAAGCGGGCGTGACGACGGAGGAGATCGACCGCTGGGTGTACGAGTTTACCACAAAGCACGGCGGCATTCCCGCTCCTTTAAATTTCGAGGGATTTCCCAAGAGCGTCTGCACCTCCATCGACAGCCAGGTCTGCCACGGCATTCCTTCCGAAACGGTGGTCTTAAAGGACGGGGATATCATCAACGTGGACGTATCCACGATCCTGGACGGCTATTTTTCTGATTCTTCCCGGATGTTTCTGATCGGGGATGTGAGCGAGGAGAAAAAACGGCTGGTGCGGGTGACGAAGGAAGCGGTGGAACTGGGGCTTAAGGAAGTAAAGCCCTGGGGATTCTTAGGAGACATGGGCCAGGCGGTCCACGACCATGTAAAGAAAAACGGATATTCGGTGGTGGAAGACGTAGGCGGCCACGGCGTGGGGCTGGAATTCCATGAGGATCCCTTTGTCAGCTATGTTACAAAGCGGGGGACGGAGATGGTGATGGCGCCGGGGATGATCTTTACCATTGAACCGATGGTCAATATGGGAACCAGCGAGATCTATGTGGACGATTCCAACGGGTGGACCATTTATACGGAGGACGGAAAGCCGTCGGCCCAGTGGGAGATCATGGTCTTGGTGACGGAAACGGGCCACGAGGTGCTGGCCTGGTAGAGGCTGGGTCTTCCATAACCTGACTTTATGGAAACTATGAAAAAAAACCACTTGTAATTTTTAGAAAACTCTGTATAATAAGAAGAAATTCCAGAAGATTACTGGAGATTGGAGTTTTACGGAAAGGAGAGCGCAAACATGATGATGAACCTAGTTCTAGTCGCAATCGTGGTTCGAATTATCGTCAGCATTATCGTCGTGGACGGGAATGCTTATTTGCGCTATGCTGAATCTCCTGGTATTTGAATCGCGATACGCTCAAAGTAAATTTGAGGAAGCTTTCAGAGGCCTTGCAGCATAACGCTGCGGGGCCTTTCTTTTTTGGATTTGATTATGGAAATGTGAGGTTTTGCTTATGATGATGAACGGTGCGCGGATCCTGGTGGAGGAGCTGATCCGCCAGGGGGTGGAAGTGATTTTTGGATATCCGGGAGGGTCGGTCTTAAATATTTACGACGAGCTTTACCTGGCCTCCAATAGGATCAGGCATGTCCTTTCCGCCCATGAACAGGGGGCGGCCCACGCGGCGGACGGATATGCCAGAGCCAGCGGGAAAACCGGCGTCGTTTTGGCCACCAGCGGCCCGGGAGCCACCAATCTCGTAACAGGAATCGCCAACGCCTATCTGGATTCGGTTCCCATGGTCGCGATCACGGGAAACGTGGCGGTGGAGAATCTGGGGAAGGATTCCTTCCAGGAGGTCGATATCGTCGGCGTGACCCAGCCGGTGGTGAAGCATAATTACATGGTGCGGGATGTGAAGGATCTGCAGAAAACGATCATCGAGGCGTTCGAGATCGCCAATTCCGGAAGAAAAGGGCCGGTGCTGATCGATATTCCCAAGAATGTGCAGATCGCCGAGTACGAATACGATCCAAAGCTTACGGTGCCTTCGGTGGTAAAGAAAAGAAGCTCGGATAACCGGGAGCGGATCCAGCAGGTGGTCCAGATGATAAAGAAGGCAGAACGGCCCCTGATCTATGCCGGCGGCGGCGTCCTTTCCTCCGGCGCGGAGAAAGAGGTGCTGGAGCTGTCGAAGCGGCTGGACGCGCCGGTGAGCCTTTCCATGATGGGAATCACGGCGGTTCCCTGGTCCTATCCGCTGAATCTGGGGATGTGCGGGATGCACGGAAAATTCGCTTCGATCAAGGCCCAGTCGGAATGTGATCTGATGCTGGCGGTGGGCGTCCGTTTTTCAGACCGGGCCACCGGCGATCTGGAGGAATATACGAAAAAATGTATGACCGTACATATCGACATCGACCGGGCGGAGATCGGAAAGAACGTAAATCCGGATGTGAGCATGTGGGGGGATGTAAAGGAAATCTTGACCGAGCTTTTGGAGGCGGTTCCCCAATGCAGCCATCCCCAGTGGGCGGCCCAGGTGGAGGAGTATAAGAACGCGGAGGTGCTTCCAAAGCCGAAGGAGTTCGGCCCCAGGGCGATCATTGAGGAGGTTAACCGGCACTGCAGCCCGGATACGATCGTGGCCACCGACGTGGGCCAGCATCAGATGTGGGCCATGCAGTTTTACCATTATGAAAAGCCGCGGGTGCTTCTTACCTCCGGAGGGCTGGGAACCATGGGCTACGGCCTGGGAGCGGCCATCGGCGGCTGCATCGCCTGCGGAAGAAAACGGACGGTCCTTTTTACAGGGGACGGAAGCTTTGGAATGAATCTCAATGAAATGGCGACGGCGGTCAGCCAGGAGCTTCCGATCACCATCGTGATTTTTAATAACGACGTTTTAGGCATGGTCCGCCAGTGGCAGACGATCTTTTATGAGGAGCATTATTCCCAGACGACGTTAAACCGCCGGACCGATTTCCCGGCGCTGGCGAACGCCTTCGGCGCGAAGGGCTATTCCGCTTATACGTGTTCGGATCTGGAGGCCGCCTTAAACGCGGCTCAAAAGGAGGCCGGCCCGGTTCTCATCGACTGTCATATTGATAAGGACGAAAAGGTGCTGCCCATGATCCCGCCGGGACGGTCGGCGAAGGATATGATCGTCAAGGGATAACGGAAGGAATGAGAGAACGGCGGCGGGAAGCCGGACGAATTGGTGAAAGGACAGATGGATATGGTTGAAAAATTCGCAGTCGGCCTGATTGTAAATAACCGCTTCGGCGTTTTAAACCGGATTGCCGGGCTGTACGCCAAGCGCTGCTATAATATTGATTCGCTTTCGGTAGGCGAGACGGAAAACCCGGAGTTTTCCCGCATGACCATTGTTTCTACCGGAGACGAATACATGAAGGACCAGGTGGTCCGTCAGCTGGAAAAGCTGATCGACGTCCGGGCGGTGGCGCTTCTGGATCCGGAAAACGCGGTGTTCGCCCAGCATATGTTTATCAAGATGCATCTAACCGGAACGGAGCGGGGCTCCTCCAAGCATCAGGTGCTGGCGCTGATCAACCGCTACGGCGGCAAGGTGGTGGATTTCGGGGAAGAGCATCTGACCGCCGAGATTACCGGGGACGCGAATAAGGTGGAGGCGTTTATTGAAAAGGTCCGGGATTTCGGGATCCTTGAGCTCAGCCGATCGGGAGATATCGCTCTCGGCCTGGGAATAGAGAGTACGCTGAATATCAGCGGCAGTCACGAAGAATAAAAGAATAAAAGGAGAAGAAAAACTATGGCAACAATGTATTATGAGAGAGATTGCAACCTTGCGCTTTTGGATGGGAAAAAGGTAGCGGTGATCGGCTACGGCTCCCAGGGACATGCCCACGCGTTAAACCTGCGGGATTCCGGCGTGGATGTGGTGGTAGGACTGTATGAGGGCTCCAAATCCGCCGCAAAAGCAAAAGAGGACGGTTTTACGGTTATGAATACCGCCCAGGCGGTGGAGGCTTCCGACATTATCATGATCCTGGTAAACGATGAGAAGCAGGCCGCCCTGTACCAGAAGGACATCAAGGACCATCTGTCCGAGGGAAAGACCATCTGCTTCGCCCATGGCTTTAACATCCATTTTAAACAGATCGTTCCCCCGGCGGACATCAATGTGATCATGATCGCGCCCAAGGGCCCGGGTCATACGGTCCGTTCCCAGTATGTGGGCGGAAAGGGCGTTCCCTGCCTAGTAGCCGTTTATCAGGATCCCAGCGGAAATTCCATGGAGATCGCCAAAGCATACGCGGCCGCCATCGGCGGAGCCAGAGGCGGAATCCTGGAAACCACCTTTAAAGAAGAAACGGAAACGGATCTTTTCGGAGAGCAGGCGGTTCTCTGCGGCGGCGTGACGGCCTTGATGGAGGCGGGCTTTAATACCCTTGTGGAAGCGGGCTATAAGCCGGAGAACGCGTATTTCGAGTGTATCCATGAGATGAAGCTGATCGTGGATCTGATCTTCAACGCCGGATTCGAGGGAATGCGCTACTCCATTTCCGATACGGCGGAGTTCGGCGACTACATGACCGGCTCCCGGATCATCACCGACGCGGTGAAGGCGGAAATGAAGCAGGTATTAAAGGAGATCCAGGACGGAACTTTTGCGAAGAACTGGATCCTGGAAAATCAGGTGGGACGCACCACCTTTAACGCGAAGCGGGAGGCCGCGGCGCAGACGCTGGCGGCAAAGACTGGAAGAGAGCTGCGGGCCAAGATGGGCTGGAAGCAGACCCAGGATCTGGACGAAGCGAAATAAGATAAAAGGAGACGGGCTATGAATTCTGATCAGGTAAAAAAGGGCGTGGAGCATGCGCCTCACCGTTCGCTCCTAAAGGCGGACGGCTACAGCGACGAGCAGATGCGGCGTCCGTTTATCGGCGTTGTCAATTCCTTTAATGAGATCGCGCCGGGCCATATTCATTTACAGACCATCGCCAGAGCCGTAAAGGACGGAGTGCTGGCGGCGGGCGGGACGCCCATGGAGTTTAATACCATCGGCGTCTGCGACGGGATCGCCATGGGACATGAGGGAATGCGGTTTTCCTTAAGCTCCAGGGAGCTGATCGCCGATACGGTGGAATGCATGGTCAAAGGCCACTGCTTTGACGCGCTGGTATTTATCCCCAACTGCGACAAGATCGTTCCCGGAATGCTGATGGCGGCGCTGCGTTTGAATCTTCCCTGTATTTTCGTATCCGGCGGCCCCATGCTGTCCATCGATGAGCGGGACTTAAATTCCGTTTTTGAGGCGGTGGGAGCCAGAAAAGCGGGTTTGATCGACGATGAAGAGCTGGCCGAGATCGAAGGGATGAGCTGCCCCGGCTGCGGCTCCTGCTCCGGCATGTTTACGGCCAATTCCATGAACTGTCTGACGGAGGTTTTGGGCCTGGGGCTTCCTGGAAACGGGACGATCCCGGCGGTGTACGCGGAGCGGATCCGGCTGGCCAAGACCGCCGGAATGCAGGTGATGAAGCTTCTGGAAAGGAACCTCCGTCCTAGGGATATCGTGACCCCGGCCGCCTTTGAGAACGCGCTGACGACGGATATGGCGCTGGGCTGCTCCACCAATTCGGCCCTCCATCTTCTGGCCATCGCCCATGAGGCGGGCGTCGCCCTGGATCTCCATATGATCAACGAGATCAGTGAGAAAACGCCGAACCTCTGCCATCTGGCTCCGGCGGGGCATCACCATATGCAGGATCTGATGCGGGCCGGCGGGATTTCGGCGGTGATGAAGGAGCTTTTAGACGGAGGAATGCTCCATGGGGACTGTCTGTCGGTGACGGGAAAGACCCTTGCGGAAAATGTGAAAAAGGCGAAGAACATGGACGAGACGGTGATCCGTCCGCTGTCGGATCCTTACTCTAAAACCGGAGGACTGGCGGTGTTGTTTGGAAACCTGGCGCCCAACGGTGCCATCGTAAAGCGGTCGGCGGTAAAGCCGGAAATGTTAGTCAATACGGGAACGGCCCGGTGCTTTGACTCGGAAGAGGAAGCCATCGCCGCCATCTATGCGGGAAAGATTGTTCCTGGGGATATTGTCGTGATCCGGTACGAGGGTCCCTCCGGCGGTCCGGGAATGCGGGAAATGCTTTCTCCCACCTCGGCCATTGTTGGCATGAGATTAGATACCACTGTGGCGCTTTTGACTGACGGACGGTTTTCGGGAGCTTCCTGCGGCGCGGCCATCGGCCATATTTCGCCGGAGGCTGCGGCCGGCGGCCCCATCGCCTACGTAAAAGACGGGGATCCGATCGCCATCGATATTCCCAATTACAGCTTAAAGCTTCTTGTTTCTGACGAGGAGCTTGCCAAGCGGAAAGAGACCATGAAATTAAAGGAGCCGAAGGAGCTGACGGGCTATCTGAAGCGGTATGCCAAGAGCGTTTCTTCGGCGGATAAGGGAGCCATTGTAGAATAATATGAACCAGATTTTATCGAATCTGCTGGTGTACGGCAGCCTGCCGGAGGAGTCGATCCTCTGGCAGCTGGCCGATATCTGCGAAAAGTTAAGAAGCGGGGAAGAAAGCCGGGACGCCTTAAGGAGCCGGGTATTCCGCCAGGTGAAAAATCTTCTGACGGTTTCTACGGATTTTGCCTTTGATAAAAATCTGTGGCAGAACTACCTGACTTTCCTTTTGATCACCAATGAAAATCCCTTTTCTTTGGTCTGTGAAAAGACGGGAGCCCAGGACGGGACGGTCAACTATTTTGTAAAGCATGATTTTGAAATGTTCCGCCGGCTGTTCCACTACGACTTTTCCTGGCTGGAAGAGGCTCTTTCGGTGGACTGCTTCACCCATCTGACTCATTATCATGCGATCCAGAAAAAGGAGCTGATGTACAATAAAAACGTCAGCGAGAAGGTGCGCTCCTTAAGCGAAAAGCTGGCCGCCTGCGCCGATGGGGAGGAGTTTTTTACCCATGTTACCGATTTTTACCGGGACTACGGCGTCGGCATGTTCGGACTGAATAAGGCCTTCCGGATCGCGGAAAACGAAGACGGGACCGTGCGGTTCCTTCCCATCAACAACATGGATACGGTCATGCTTGGGGATCTGATCGGCTACGAAAGCCAGAAGCAGAAGCTGGTGGAGAATACGAAAGCCTTCTGCGACGGGAAGCCGGCCAACAACGTCCTTTTATTCGGAGACAGCGGAACGGGAAAATCCACTAGTATCAAGGCGATCGTCAACCAGTTTTATCCCATGGGCCTTCGGATGATCGAGATCTATAAGCACCAGTTTAAGGACCTTTCGGCCATTATCGCCCAGGTCAAAAACCGCAATTACAAATTTATTATTTATATGGACGATCTGTCCTTTGAGGAGTTTGAGACGGAGTATAAATTTTTAAAGGCGGTGATCGAGGGCGGAGTGGAGACGAAGCCGGAGAATGTGCTGATCTACGCCACCTCCAACCGGCGCCACCTGATCCGGGAGACCTGGAAGGACCGGGACGATATGGAGCACAGCGAGGACGTCCACCGCTCCGATACCATGGAGGAAAAGCTTTCCCTGGTAAACCGGTTCGGCCTGACCATCTTTTACGCCAAGCCCAATAAGGCGGACTTTAACGAGATCGCGGTCGCCTTGGCCAGACGGGCCGGGATCACGGAAGAAATGATGGACGACGAGACCGTCTGCCTGGAGGCGGGCCGCTTCGAGATGCGGGGCGGCGGCTATTCCGGAAGGACGGCCCAGCAGTTCGCCAACCATCTGCTGACCCGGATGAACGGGAAAGAAAGCGCCAGGGCGCAGAAGCTGGAAAGCGGGGATTAAAACCGATCCAAAGATATATTTTTTCTATATGGTTTCGTTCCTCTATTTATTTTTACAATTGGACGATTTCTCTCATTTTTGTTATATTGAATACGCACAGTCGGTCTACGCTTTTGCAGCCTGCAAAGCCGTGCCGGCTGTCTTTCTGAGTGCTTTTAGGAAGGAGAGCTGCCGGTTTCTTCTCTGGGAACGGCGGTTTAGGGAAATCGTATGCTTAGTCTTGGGATTGATTCCGGCTCCACAATGACAAAAGGAGTCTTATTCGATGGGAGTTCCGTAATTGCGCAGCGGATGCTCCCCACTTCCATGAGGCCGGGGGAGGTTTTGAGGGAGATCTGCACCGGCCTCAAATCCTCTGAGACGGAGATGGTGATCAGTACCGGCTATGGAAGAGAACTTTTAAAGGACGCCGACGCGAAGATCACGGAAATCACCTGCCACGGGGCGGGAGCGGCCTGGCTTTGCCCCGGCTGCGACGCGGTGATCGACGTAGGCGGGCAGGACTGCAAGGCGATCCTTCTGGATCAGGACGGCCAGGTAACGGATTTTTTAATGAATGATAAATGCGCGGCCGGGACCGGACGTTTTATGGAGATGATCATGGCCCGGGTGGGAAGCGATATTTCCTGCCTGGATTCTTTTGTGGAGGGCTGCAGCCCCATTCCCATCAACAGCATGTGCGCGGTGTTTGCCGAAAGCGAGATCGTTGGGCTTTTGGCGAAGGAGGCGAACCCCGGGGACATTGTCCTTGGCTGCGTTCATTCCATCTGCCGCCGGACGGCTGTGTTCGCGGAGAAGATCACCCCGGCCAGACCGAAAGTTTTCTTTTCCGGCGGGCTCGCCCAGTCGGAGGTGATGCGCCGGGTGCTGGGAGAATACATGAAGGACGCCGAAATCGTAACCCATCCGCTGGCCCAGTACACGGGAGCCGTGGGCGCCGCTGTTTTGGGTTACCGGAAGCTAATGAGGAGGAAAAGAAACCATGGAGCTTAAAAAGGATCTGCCGGAAATTTTTGAGGAATTTGCCGACGCCAGAAAAAATTCATTTTTAACGATTAAGGAATTAAAGGAAAAGGGCGTGCCGGTGGTGGGCGTGTTCTGCACCTATCTGCCGAGAGAAATCCCCAACGCCATGGGGGCCGCGGTGGTAGGGCTCTGTTCCGTATCGGACGAGACGATCCCGGACGCGGAAAAGGATCTGCCCAGAAACCTCTGTCCGCTAATCAAGTCCAGCTATGGATTCGCGAAAACGGATAAATGTCCCTACTTTTATTTCTCCGACCTGGTGGTGGGCGAGACCACCTGCGACGGAAAAAAGAAAATGTACGAGATGCTGGCGGAGTTTAAGCCGGTGCATGTGATCGAGCTGCCCAACTGCCAGAACGAGACGGGGATCCAGATGTACCGTCAGGAACTGATCAAGTTTAAGGAGCTTTTGGAGAAAAAATTCGAGGTGACGATCACGGAAGAAGCGATCCGCAGACAGATCCATATCCGCAATCAGATCCAGAAAGCGCTTTACCGGCTCCAGTACGTGATGGCCAACGATCCGGCCCCGGAATATGGCCTTAATATTGTCAATACGGTTTACGGCTCCGGCTTCCACATGAACGTGGAGGGACTGGCCGATGAGCTGAACGCGGTGACGGATAAAATTGAAAAGGAATACGCGGAAGGGAAAAATATCGGAAAACGTCCAAGGATCCTTGTGACCGGTTCCCCCTCCGGCGGCGCGGCCCTTAAGGTGGTGCGGGCCATCGAAAACAACGGCGGAGTCGTCGTCTGCTTTGAAAACTGCTCCGGCATGAAGCCCTTGAGCCCGGTGGACGAGGAAAACCCGGATGTTTACGACGCGCTGGCAAGAAAATATCTGAATATCGGCTGCTCCTGCATGAGCCCCAATCCCAACCGGATGGCGCTTTTGGAGAAGCTGATCGACGATTTCAAGGTGGACGGCGTGGTGGATCTAGTGCTGCAGGCCTGCCACACCTACAACGTGGAGACGGCCCTGGTGCGCAGGCTGGTAAAGGAAAAGAAGGGCATCCCCTATACGGTGGTGGAAACGGATTATTCCCAGGCGGATGTGGAGCAGCTGAATACGAGAATGGCGGCGTTCCTGGAGCTTTTGTAGGTTTTTTTAGGAAGGCTTTAGAGAAGGATCTTTCGGGAGTTTCTTTTAGGAGAAGCTCCCTTTTTTTCTGTCATGTCCTGTCGAAATTTGCGGCGAAATTCCGTTGCGCCCCTTTCCTTTCCGGGGCTATAATTGATTTACTCGTTTCCGGGTTTTGGAAAAAAATGGAAAACAGGAGCGGGTTATCACTATTTTTGTGGCAGTCAGGAGGGAGATTATGGCAGAATTATCGATCGCGATTGCAGATGATAACAGGCAGACGCTGAATCTGTTGGGAGAAATACTGGAAAAAGAAGAGGGGATCCACGTGGTGGGCCAGGCGGATAATGGTGAAGACGCGTATCAGATGATCGTCCGCACCAATCCGGATATCGTGCTGATGGACGTGATCATGCCCAGGCTCGACGGGATTTCCGTCATGGAAAAGGTGAAAAATAATACACAGATGAAAAACAGCCCGTCGTTTATCATGGTGACGGCCGCCAGCAGCCAGGATGTGACAGAGGACGCCTTTCGGCTGGGCGCCAATTATTACATTATGAAACCCTTTAACCGGGAGGTGATCCTGGATAAGATCCGCAGGGTCAGCAAAAGCCGCCTAAAGCAGCTTCCATTGGCCGGCGGCGGGGAGCGGACGGTAAAGCCCTATCTGGATAAGACGGCCTATATGGAGCAGAATCTGGAAACGGACGTGACCCAGATGCTGCATGAAATCGGGATTCCGGCGCATATTAAGGGATATCAGTATCTGAGAGAGGCGATCATCATGTCGGTCCAGGATACGGAAATGCTGTCGTCGGTGACGAAGATCCTGTATCCTACCATCGCCAAAAAGCAGCAGACGACGCCCAGCCGGGTGGAGCGGGCGATCCGCCATGCCATCGAGGTGGCCTGGAGCCGGGGGAAAATGGATACTTTAAACGAGCTGTTCGGCTATACGGTCAACGGCGGAAAGGGAAAACCCACCAACTCCGAGTTTGTAGCTCTGATCGCTGATAAGATCCGGCTGGACTATAAGAGAATGTAAGGCAAACTGCAAAGAAATTTTCGGCTCCCACTTCCTAATTTTCTGAGAATATGCTATACTGGTGGTAATACATGCGGCCAATCTGCGGCCTGCGAACGCCGGCGGCATGTCGATTTATGTGGAAGGATGGGGTTTTAGAAGATGAAGAAGATATTATTCGTAGCTTCCGAGGCCGTCCCGTTTATCAAAACCGGAGGACTGGCGGACGTAGTGGGCTCTCTGCCCAAATGCTTTGACAAACAGTATTTCGACGTGCGCGTCATGATTCCCAAATATCTCTGCATCAAGGAGCAGCTTCGCAATGAGATGACCTATATCGACCATTTTTATATGGATTATCTTGGGCAGAGCCGGTATGTGGGAATCCTGCAGTACGTATATGAGGGGATTACCTTTTACTTTATCGATAATGAAAGCTATTTCTGGGGAGACCGTCCGTACGGAGACTGGTACTATGATCTGGAGAAATTCTGTTTCTTTTCCCAGGCGGCGCTTTCGGCCCTTCCGGTGATCGGCTGGCAGCCGGATCTGGTCCACTGCCACGACTGGCAGACGGGACTGATCCCCGTTTATTTAAAGGGCCGGTTCCATGAAGGGGAATTTTTCCGGAACATGAAATCGGTGATGACGATCCATAACCTGAAATTCCAGGGCGTATGGGACGTTAAGACGATCCAGCGGTTCTCCGGCCTTCCGGATTACTACTTTACGCCGGATAAATTAGAGGCTTACAAGGATGGAAACCTGTTAAAGGGCGGCTTGGTCTACGCGGACGCCATTACGACGGTCAGCAATACCTACGCCGAGGAGATCAAGACTCCGTTTTACGGAGAAGGGCTGGACGGCCTGATGCGCGCCCGCGCCAACGACTTAAGAGGGATTGTCAACGGCATCGACTACGACGTGTTCGACCCGGAGACGGATCCCCATATCGTCCAGAATTACAACGCGAAGAATTTCCGCAAGGAGAAGATTAAAAACAAACGGGCGCTCCAGGAGGAGCTGGGGTTAGCCCGGGATGAGAAAAAGTTTATGATCGGAATCGTGTCCCGTCTGACGGACCAGAAGGGACTGGATCTGATCCAGTGCGTGATGGACGAGATCTGTACGGAAGACGTCCAGCTGGTGGTCCTTGGAACCGGAGACGAGCGGTATGAAAATATGTTCCGCCATTACGACTGGAAGTACCATGACCGGGTATCGGCCCAGATCTACTATTCCGACCCGCTGTCCCACAAGATCTACGCTTCCTGCGACGCGTTTTTGATGCCGTCGTTATTTGAGCCCTGCGGCTTAAGCCAGTTAATGGCCCTGCGCTACGGGACCGTGCCCATCGTCCGGGAGACCGGAGGCCTTAAGGATACGGTATGGCCCTACAACGAGTACGAAGGCACGGGAACCGGCTTTTCCTTCGCCAACTACAACGCCCATGAGATGTTAAACATTATCCGCTACGCGAAGTATATTTACTACGACAAGAAGCGGGAGTGGAACAAGATCATTGACAGAGGAATGGCCGTTGACTTTTCCTGGAAAACTTCCGCCGGGAAGTACCAGGAGCTATACGACTGGCTGATCGGATACTAGGCAGGAGACAGGGATGAAAATTTGGAACGAGATACTTGGGAATCAGGTCCTGGTCAGCTCGGTGATCGGCTGGATCGTGGCCCAGTTTCTGAAAACGGTCATCGATCTGGTCTTAAACCGGTCCTTTAACCCGGAGCGGATCTTCGGTTCCGGCGGGATGCCCAGCTCCCATTCTTCCACAGTCTGCGCGCTGACGACGGCTTCGGGAATGAAATACGGGATGGGAAGCTTCGAGTTTGCCATCAGCTTCGTCCTGGCGATGATCGTTATGTACGACGCCATGGGAGTCAGACGGGAGACGGGAAAGCAGGCCAGGCTTTTAAATACGGTATTTTTTGAGAATATTTTAAATATCGACGGCGTGCTGCTCCAGGAAAAATTAAAGGAGTACGTGGGCCATACCCCCCTCCAGGTGGTCGCCGGGGCGATCCTTGGAATCGGGCTTGCGCTGGTGATCAGCGCCTATTACTAGGCAGAGCTTACGATCACGCAGTTTTCAAAAGGTTTTTTCAAAAGTTTCCATAAGGGATGTTGCAATATTTTGCGACATCCCTTATAATATGTTCAGACCGTTCTTCGGCCGTTTTCTTATTGTGCCCTGTTTTCGGCGCGGATATGAGAATGGCGGCGGACCGCGGCGGGGACAAAACGGGAAAAACGCCGGGGAATGGAGAAACAAGAGACGTAGACGTGATCTACAAAAAGTTTAGGAGGAAGAAAAACTTATGGCAAAATGGGTTTATAAGTTTGAGGAAGGCAGCGCTGCAATGAGAAACCTTCTCGGCGGCAAGGGCTGCAACCTGGCTGAGATGACGAATCTTGGCATGCCGATCCCGCAGGGCTTTACGGTTACCACAGAAGCCTGCACCGAGTATTACAACAGCGGGAAGCAGATCACCCAGGAGATCCAGGATCAGATTTTCGAGGCTCTTAAGTGGCTTGAGGGCGTAAATGGAAAGAAATTCGGCGATACCGAGGATCCGCTTCTGGTATCCGTTCGTTCCGGCGCGCGCGCGTCCATGCCCGGTATGATGGACACCATCTTAAACCTTGGCCTTAACGATGTTGCGGTTGAGGGCTTCGCAAGAAAGACCGGCAATCCGAGATTTGCATACGACTCCTACAGAAGATTCATCCAGATGTACTCCGACGTTGTTATGGAGGTTCCGAAGTCTTACTTTGAGAAGATCATCGACGAGATGAAGGAAGCAAAGGGCGTTCACTACGACACCGAGCTGACCGCTGATGATCTGAAAGAGCTGGCGGAGAAGTTCAAAGCCGTTTACAAAGAGGCGATGAACGGACAGGAGTTCCCGCAGGATCCGAAGGAGCAGTTAATGGGAGCCGTTAAGGCGGTATTCCGTTCCTGGGACAACCCGCGTGCCATCGTTTACCGCCGTATGAACGATATCCCGGGCGACTGGGGAACGGCTGTAAACGTACAGACCATGGTATTCGGAAACAAGGGAAACACCTCCGGTACAGGCGTTGCTTTTACCCGTAACCCGGCTACCGGCGCAAAGGGAATCTTCGGTGAGTATCTGATCAACGCACAGGGCGAGGACGTTGTTGCCGGCGTTCGTACTCCGCAGCCCATCTCCCAGCTGGAGAAGGACCTTCCGGAGTGCTATAAGCAGTTCATGGATCTTGCTATGAAGCTGGAGAATCACTTCCACGACATGCAGGATATGGAGTTCACCATTGAAGAAGGAAAGCTTTACTTCTTACAGACCCGTAACGGAAAGAGAACGGCTGCCGCTGCCATCCAGATCGCCTGCGACCTGGTAGACGAGGGACAGATCACTCCTGAGGAGGCTGTATGCAGAATCGAGGCTAAGTCCCTGGATCAGCTGCTCCATCCCACCTTTGATCCGGAAGCATTGAAGGCCGGCGAGGTGATCGGCGAGGCTCTTCCGGCATCTCCGGGCGCTGCTGCCGGTAAGGTGTACTTTACCGCTGAAGAAGCAAAAGCCGCTCACGAGAAGGGCGAGAGAGTCATCCTGGTTCGTCTTGAGACTTCTCCTGAGGATATCGAAGGAATGCACGCTGCCGAGGGTATCCTGACCGTTCGCGGCGGTATGACTTCCCACGCAGCCGTTGTTGCCCGCGGTATGGGAACCTGCTGCGTATCCGGATGCGGCGAGATCAAGATCGACGAGGAAGCAAAAGAGTTCGAGCTTGGCGGACATACCTTCCATGAGGGCGACTACATCTCCCTGGACGGCTCCACCGGTAAGATCTACAACGGCGACATCAAGACCCAGCCGGCTTCCGTAGGCGGAAACTTCGGCCGGATCATGGCTTGGGCTGACAGCTTCCGTACCTTAAAGGTACGCACCAACGCGGACAACCCCACCGACACCAAGAACGCTGTAAACCTTGGCGCAGAGGGTATCGGCCTTTGCCGTACCGAGCATATGTTCTTTGAGCCGGACCGTATCCCGAAGATCCGCAAGATGATCCTTTCCGAGACGGTTGAGGCCAGAGAGGCTGCTTTAAACGAGCTGCTTCCGTTCCAGAAGAGCGACTTCAAGGCGATGTACAAGGCTCTTGAGGGCAGACCCATGACGATCCGTTACTTGGATCCGCCGCTGCACGAGTTCGTTCCCAAGACCGACGAAGAGATCGCTGATCTTGCGAAGGATATGGGACTGACCTTCGAGCATGTAAAACAGGTTTGCGAAGGACTTCACGAGTTCAACCCGATGATGGGTCATCGTGGATGCCGTCTGGCTGTTACTTATCCGGAGATCGCGAAGATGCAGACTCGTGCCGTTATGGAGGCTGCGATCGAGGTTAAGGAAGAGTGCGGCTACGATATCATTCCGGAGATCATGATCCCGCTGGTAGGCGAGAAGAAAGAGCTGAAATTCGTTAAGGATATCGTTGTTGAGGTTGCAGAGCAGGTTAAGAAGGAAAAGAATTCCGATATGCAGTACCACATCGGAACCATGATCGAGATCCCGCGTGCGGCTCTGACTGCAGGCGCCATCGCTGAGGAGGCTGAGTTCTTCTCCTTCGGTACCAACGACCTGACCCAGATGACCTTCGGCTTCTCCCGTGACGACGCTGGAAAGTTCCTGGATGCTTACTACAAGGCAAAGATCTACGAGTCCGATCCGTTTGCAAGACTGGATCAGACTGGCGTTGGCCGTCTTGTTGAGCTGGCAGTTAAGGAAGGCCGTCAGACCCGTCCGGATCTGAAGTGCGGTATCTGCGGCGAGCACGGCGGAGATCCGTCTTCCGTAGAGTTCTGCCACAAGGTAGGATTAAACTATGTATCCTGCTCCCCGTTCCGTGTGCCGATCGCAAGACTGGCTGCGGCGCAGGCAGCTCTCCATGAGAAAGGCTACAAATAGGATACTGACGCTTTAACAGGCAGTTTGTTGGCAGCGTCCGCGCCCGGAGGCGCGGGCGCTGCTGTTTTTGACAGAAGAATCGACATCAAAAGGTTTTCTTGACTTCGAAGGCGGAGGCAGAACGTCCGTGCCGGATGGGAATTCTGCCGATAAAAAATGGATGGAGGAAGAGAACGTGGCAGGAAAGGATCTGCTGATACATTTTTTTGACGCCTACCTGGTGAAGAGAGATTTGGAACGTGCGCTGGCGTGTTTGTCCGACAACATTGTCAGCCTTGGAACCGGCGCCCATGAGGTCGCGCTGAATAAGGGAGAGTTAAAAAAGCTGATGGAGGCGGAATTTGCCGAGATCCCCGGCGGATTTCGCTACGAAATAAAGGATTACTGCGAGCATTGGTACCGGGAGGACCTGTACGGAGTTTACTGCGCAGTGGCGGTCGCCATGCCGGAAGCAGCCGGCGCGGAGGTTACCCTGTCTACCAGGCTGACGATGACGGCGGCTAAGCTCTGCGAGGGCTGGCGGATCATCAGCCTTCATATGTCGGCCCCCTCCGACCAGCAGGAGGGAGAGGAGTTTTTTCCGATCAAATACGGCAGGCAGGCGGTGGGAAAGCTGGACGCGGAAAGCAGCAGGACGCTGGTGAATCTGATGATATCCATGCTCCCGGGCGGGATCATGGGCGGTTATCTGGAAAAAGGATTTCCGCTCTATATTATCAACGACACTATGTTAAATTACCTGGGTTATACGTACGACGAGCTGATCGAGGCGACCGGCGAGGAAATGCAGAAGATTATTGCTCCCGAGGACTGGGAACGGGTGGAAAAGGCCGTTTACGAGGGAATCAAAAAGCGCGGAGAGTATGACGTTCAGTACCGGGTGGTCCGAAAGGATGGGACCAGACTCTGGGTCAATGACCGGGGACGGGAGATCATAACCGAGGACGGAAGAAAAGCTATGCTCAGCATCATGCTGGATATCAGCAAGGATATCCGGCTTCAGGAAACGCTGAGACGGGAGGCGATGGAGGATTCCCTGACGGGGATCCTAAACCGGAAGGGCGCCATGGAGCGGCTGAAAGCCTTTTTGGAAAAAGGCCGGGGCGGCGCGCTGTTTGCCCTTGATATTGATGATTTTAAGCGGATCAACGATACATATGGACATCAGTTTGGAGATCAGGTATTGATCCTTTTGGCCAATACCTTAAAGGAATGTTCCAGACAGGAGGACATGGCCGCCCGGATCGGCGGCGACGAGTTCCTTTTATTCCTCCCTGACTGCACTCAAAACGAGGTGCTGGCAAAACGAAAGGAAACTATCCGGAACCGGTTTCGGGAGGCGGGACGGAAGCTTAACGGCATCGAGCTTTCGGTCAGCATCGGCATTGCGGCGAGCCATGGGGATAAAGAGCTGGAGCAGTTTATAAAAGAAGCCGACGACCGGCTTTACGAGATGAAGAAGAGCCGGATGTCTCGGATATAAAAGAACATCAGGATTTTAGGAGGGTTTTGCAATGAAAGCGTATGATGTACAGAAAAAGGAAGAGCTGGAGGTTACGTACGACGATCTGATGAAGTATATCGATTCCAACCGTCAGGTGGATCTGGTTTTCTCCGAGCCGCGCAAAGACGAGGACGGATATCTGACCTGGGATCGGGAAAACTGGCTGCTGGTAAAGGAAGGAAAATATCAGAGAAACTATTTCCTCAACGGAAAAGCGCTGTATGATTTCACCCATCATAACAAATATGATATGAAAAATTCCTTCTTCCCGGAGCAGGCGGAAAAGATCGAGATCAACTGATCCCACCGAACAAAAATAGAAGGATAATAAAGAAAAAGAGATCCGGATCCACGAGAGATCCGGGTCTCTTTTTTATGCAGCGCGCAGGGCTGCCGGTGTGTCTGACAGCCGAGCGCGCTGTGAAACCGGCGGCTTCGATTCGCCTAAAACCGACGGTTAGCTTGGCAGCTGCCCTTCTTTTCCCGCTAAGAGATCGATGAGAGAGGTAAGAAGAACGACGACGGCGGCACCTCTTCCCCAAAGGGCCGTCGTCTGGCAGCGCATGGTCTCGCTGGCGCAGACGCCGATGAGACTGCCGCTGAATACAAAAAACAGGACGGCGGCGGCGACGATATTGACTGCCAGCAAACTCTTATATCCTTTTTTCGTTAAGAAAGCGGCGGCGGCAATGGCCAGGATAATGAGGGCGACGCCTAAGGCTGCCTGACCGGCGTAGTAGCATTTCATATGGGTTTCATTGCCGTTTGCCAGCTCCAGCATACTGCCGCAGACAGGAGCCCAGAGCTTAACGGCGCCGATCGTACAGACGGCGGCGGCCGCCTGGAGTGCGGTCATAAGATCGTCCAGCTTGGTTTTCATTTCTATTTTTCCTCCGTATTCGTTGATCTTTTATCGTATTCGTTTATTTTTCACGTTCGTTTTTGCCGGTCTCAAAAAGGACTCCGTCCTCCAGACGGCAGCGCCGCGCGGCTTCGGCGGCCCAGCGGCTGTTGTGGGTCACCATGACGACGGCGGTTCCTTTTTTTGCCTGGTCCTTTAAAACCTGGATTATTTCTTCGGACCACCGTTCATCCAGGTCGTTGGTGGGTTCGTCGGCTAAGATCAGGGCCGGATGATGGATCAGGGCGCGGGCGGCCATGGCGCGGCGCCTTTGGCCTCCGGAAAGCTGATGGGGGAGAAAATCCGCCCGGTCCTCAATCCCAAACTGCCGCAATAGTTCCTCCACCTGGGCCGGATCCTTCTTTTTACAGATGCTTTGGACAAAGAGCAGGTTTTCTCTTAAGGTGAGCGCCTGGATCATGGCGCTGTCCTGAAAGAGGAAGCCGATTTTTTCCGCCCGAAGCTTCGCCCTGGCGCTGTCGCTGAATCCGGAAACGTCGCTGCCTTCAAAAAGATAGGTTCCGCCGTCGCTTTTTAACAGCGTGCCCATGACGTACAGCAGGGTGCTTTTTCCAATGCCGGACGGACCCTCCACTGCGATGAAGTCCCCGTTGTTTACCGTAAGCGTCACATCCTTTAGGGGAGTAACCAGCTCTCCCATGTGGTAGTCCTTTCGGATATGTTCCAATCTGCAGATCTCCATGTCAGTTCACCTCCCCTTGGGTAATCGCCGCCTGCGGATCCATGGAAGCGCTTTTTACCGCGGGCATGACGGCGGCAAGAAAACCTAAAAGGACGGCTAAGGCCGTACCCGCCGTGCCGCAGGCCGCTGCCAGCGATCCAGACCAGACAGAGCTGGAAAGCTTAAAGGCATTTTCCAATAACTCGATGGCCGGTTCCATGGCAAGAAGGGCCGCGGCGCTTCCCAATACGCCACCGATGAAGGCCATGGCGCAGGTCTCGCCGATGATCAGGAAGAATATCTGGCTCTTTTTCAGTCCCAGGGCGCGCAGAAGGCCGATCTCCTTTTTCCGTTCCCTTGCCAAGGCGTTGAATCTGCCGGTCAGAGAAAGAACCGCGATCAGGAGAGAAGCGGCCCAGAGTGCAAACATGACCTGCATAGTCACGTCCAGCTGGCTCTGAAGGGAGGCGATGGTGTCGCCGGTCAAGAGACATTTGGCGTCGATGCCGGATTCCTCCACCTGCTTGACGAAGGCCTGGGGATCGGTTCCGTCGGCAAACTTGATCATGATAACGGAAATAAAATCATGGGGATCTTTATCCTGCCAGTCCTCCCGCAGCACCTCTGATTCCAGGCACATATCCTGAGCGGTGCCGATGTCCATGAAAAGCGTATTGTCCATGCCGGTGCCCGTGGGCTCCAGCAGGCTTACCACCATGAATTTTTTTCCGAGGACCAGATAATTGTAGCCCACCAGATCTTTGTCCTCAAAGCCGCTTCCGGCGATCATCTCATCGGCCGTGATCCCGTCCTTTGCCGCGTCGTTCAAATAGGGCTTTAAAATAAAATCAGAAGAGGAGTCGTAGCCGATGATCCGGGCCTCCTCGCCTGGTTCGCAGCAAGAGAGCGCCAACGTCTGGCAGTAGAACTGGGGCGTCATCGCGGCGATTCCCTCCAGCGCTTTGGCTTGCTCGATCACTTCGGCCGGCATGTAAATGTTTTCCGGGATGGCGGTGAATAACAGATCTCCGCCGTCCGCCGTGGCGTATTTGGGGATCAGGACGGCGTCGGCTCCCATCCGCTCCCGGCTTAGGGCCAGTCCCTGGTTTACGGTCTGAAAAACGCCGAGGACCATGACGAAGACCATGACCGTCAGCATGGTGATCGCGATCGTCAGAGCCGACTGGGTCCGCCGCCTGGCAATGTTTTTCCAAATCAGCATCCGCATATCGATTTTCCTTTCTACTTATTAATATGAAACACGCAAGCTCTACCTTATCATTCCGCTAAGATTTCGTCAAATTGAATAATTCAATAGGGAGAGAAATCGGATTGAGATTTCGTATTGGACTTTGAAAAAACGGTATAGTAGAATACGTAAGGCGCGTGAAAAACGCGCAAAAAGGAGTCCGCGCAGGCGGAAAACGGCATGGAAAACAGCGCGCTGGATCAGCGAAAGAATCAGCCAAAGACCGAAACGAATCCATACGATCAGGAGTGATAAGAATGCAGGAACATGGGATCAATCCGGCGGGAGCCGGCCAGCGAGAGGACGGCCAGCTCCAGGATCTGACAAGAAAACAGCTTTTGGAGCTGGAACGGGAAAAGAAAACAAAATTGCAGCTGTGGCTGGATCTTCTGATCTGGCTTTCGCCCTTTCTCGGCGGTTTGGTTTCCATATTGGAATATACGCGGATCCCAGACAACAGCTTAAACCGGAATCCGGGCACCTATCTGGGATTTTTGTTTATTTTGATCGCGGCCTATGGGATTTACTGCGTAGTGTCGCTTGCGGCTCTGACCCAGGGAAACCGGGACATTATCGATAAGCAGCGGTACCGCGCTCCGTTATTTACGGCGCTGTTTCTGCTGTTCGCCTTCTATGATTATCTGACTTTGAAGACGGGAATCCTGACCCAGCCCTTTGTTCCCTGTCTGAATTTTGTGATCAATGCGGCCTGGACAGACCGGGCCATGCTTTTAGACTGTACGATCCATACGCTGGGCCTTCTGTTTTTGGGATATTTTATCGGCGTGGCCGTCGGCCTTGTGACTGGGATCACCTGCGGATATTCCAGCCGCTGCCGTTACTGGGTGGATCCGATCATCAAGTTCTTAGGGCCGATCCCGACCTCCACCTGGATCCCGATCATGATGGTGGTGGCGTCTTCCCTGTTCCAGGGCGCCATGTTTATTATCGCGCTGGGCTCCTGGTTCGCGGTGACGGTGGCTTCTATGACCGGTATTTCCAATGTGGATCCGGAATATTTTGAAGCGGCAAGAACCTTAGGCGCTTCCGACCGGCAGCTGGTTTTTAGGGTAGCGATCCCCCGGGCCATGCCTTCGATCTTCCAGGGCTGTACCCAGGCCATGAGCAGTTCCTGTACCGCGATCATGATCGCAGAGATGTTGGGCGTAAAATCCGGTCTTGGCTGGTATATGAACTGGAGCAAATCCTGGGCCAGCTATGATAAAATGTTTGCCGCCCTGTTTGTGATCTGCTTTATTTTTACTGTGGTGACGAAAACTTTGGAAGCCGTGAAGCGCCGTGTGCTGCGCTGGCAGGTGGGAGTTGAAAAATAATGGAAAAGAAGCATGTTGTTTTAAAATTGGATCATGTATCCAAGGGCTTTGCCAAAATTGAGACGGATGAAGTAACCCATGCCCTGGATCATATTTCGACTACGATGGAAAGCGGAGAGTTTATCAGTCTGGTGGGGCCCTCCGGCTGCGGAAAATCGACGATCCTGCGCCTGATCGCGGGATTGATCAAGCCCACCACCGGCACTTTGACGGTGGATGGAAAGGCCATTGAGGGGCCGGCTCCCGACCGGGGAATGGTATTCCAGAAGGCGGCCCTTTTCCCCTGGCTTACGGTGCGGAATAATATCGCCTTTTCCTTAAAAATGCAGGGAACGCTGCGGGGCAATGAGGAAAAGGTGGATAATATGCTCAATATCATCGGCCTCCAGGATTTTAAGGATGACTATCCGGGCCAGCTGTCCGGAGGCATGGCCCAGCGTGTGGCCTTGGCCCGCTCTCTGATCAGCGAGCCGGATATCCTTCTTTTGGACGAGCCGCTGGGGGCGCTGGACGCCTTTACCCGCATGAATATGCAGGACGAGATCTTAAAGATCTGGCAGAGACGGCAGCAGCTGGCGATCATGGTTACCCATGATGTGGACGAGGCCATTTATATGGGCACCCGGGTTCTGGTGATGGACGCCCATCCGGGACGGGTGATCGCCGATATCCAGATCGACCTTCCGGCGCCCAGAGACCGGTCTTCCGCGGCTTTCGTCGCATACCGGAATGATATTTTAAATAAGCTTCATTTCGGCGGGCAGAGCGAAAAATCGGCTTCCTGATCTTGCCAGGCTTCAACATTTTACTAAGCTTCAACCGGCGGCCCTTTCGGCCGCGATTGAATAGAGATTAAAATTTTAACTTCAATGAAAGAGAGGAGAACGAGTAAGATGCACAAGAAAACGACTGCGCTGCTTCTGGCGCTGATGGCATCCCTGTCCCTGACCGCATGCGGTACACCGGAACAGGCGGAGACAACTGCGGCTGGAGCTGCCGAGGAGCAGACGACGGCTGCGCTGGAGGAGGACGGCCAGCTGGCCGGCGACTTAAACAACGACGGCCAGATTGAAATGGGCCAGGACGGCGTAGAGGTTGAGGTGAATGTTTCCGACGTTCATATGGACGCGGAGGAAGCTTCTGCTTCCGGAAATTGGGAGGCTCTGTTTACTCCCGTTGAGATCGAAGGACGGGCCATCGATATGGCGGACTTTGATCTGACTCCCACAGAGGAGGAGAAGGCGGCAATGGAGGCGGAGCCCGCTTACGGCCAGCCGGTTCTTTACTACATGTCCGACGGCTGTACCGCAGGCCCGACGGTTGCGGATGACCAGGGATTTTATGAGGAAGCCGGCCTGACGGCGGAAGGCTTTAAAGGAACTTCTTATACGGAAGCTCTTGGAACCCAGCAGGCGACCGTTGCGGTTGGCCATATCGCGACCATGCTGGTTCCGATCACCAACGGCGTTGACTTAACTTTCGTCGGCGGCGCTCACATCGGCTGCAAGTCCCTGTATGTTCTTGCGGACAGTGAGTACAACAGCACCGAAGATTTAAAGGGCACCAAGATTTCTGTTCCCAACGGAATCGGTGCTTCCGACTATAATATTACCTGCCTGCTGCTGGATGCGGATGGAATCAATCCCCAGACCGACGTAGAGCTGACTCAGGTTTCTTCCGACGCCTGCGTGGCCGCTATGGAGCGGGGCGAGATTTCCGCGGCTCTGTTAAGTGATACCTTCGCTTACTCCATGATGAAGGATGGAAAATTAAAATGCATCCGTTCCCTGTTAGATGAGGACTTTGCCGATGAGAACTGCTGCGTAGTTGCCATGAACCGCACCTTCGTACAGGAGAACCCGGTTCATGCAAAGAAGATCGTTCAGGCGGTTCAGAAGGCTCATTCCTGGATGCGCGAGAATCCGGAGGACGCGACGACTCTGCTTCTGGAGCGCGGCTGGAACGGCGGCGACTATGAGATGAACGTCATGATCAACAACTCCCTGCAGTTTGGTCTGGATCAGGAGTTCACCGGAACCTCTCTCCGTGACATCGCGGAGCGTTATATCCGCCTTGGCTTGATTACCAGCATGGATGACGTGGACGAGGTTATGGAGCTGGCATGGACGCCGGTTCTCTAATTTCCCGGCCGTTGATTGTTTTATAAGCTTAAAAAAAGGTTTTTAAAAAGCGAACCGCTGACTGAAAAACATGTCTGGACATCATCGAATCTGAGATGATGAGACAGAAAGGCGCACCTTTCGGAACTGTTATTCCAAAAAGGTGCGCCTTTTTTAGATTATCCCTGGATCGGCTCGAAGTCGGCGGCTCCGTGCTTGCACAGCGGGCAGATAAAGTCGTCGGGCAGAACGTCGCCTTCATAAATATAACCGCAGATCTTGCAGACAAAGCCCTTCTTTCCTTCGGTCTGAGGCTTCGGCTTTACATGCTCCTGGTAGTAGGTGTAGGTCATGGTTTCCTTGTCGCTCATGACTCTGGCTTCGGTAACGGAGCAGATAAAGAGGCCGTGGGAGCCGAGATCTACATACTGCTCTACCTTAAGGGAGATCGCGGCGTTGATATATTTAGGAAGAATGATCAGGCCGTTGTCGGAGCGGATAGGCGTCCAGTCCTTAAATTTGTCCGCGGTGCGTCCGCTCTGGAAGCCAAAGTTCTGGAAGACTTCAAAGGGCGCTTCTACGGAAAGGCAGTTGACGTTTAGGATCCCCGTCTGCTTGATCACATGGTAGGAGTAATTCGCTTTATTGATGTTGACAGCCACCCGGTTGGGATTGTCGGAAACCTGGGTGACGGTATTGACGATCAGCCCGTTGTCCTTTTTGCCGTCGTTGGAGGTCACCACATACAGGCCGTAGCCGATTTTAAAGAGGGCGCTGAGATCATTTTTGTTGGCGGCCTCCGGAGACTGGGCGATGTATTCCCGGCACAGCTCGTCCGCCATCGCTTCAATTTCCTCTTTGTTGGCCGCGTTTACTGCGGAACGGATCCGCACCGTGGTATTTAACCAGGTCAGATTCTGGCATCCGGACAGCTTTTCCTTCATAAGTTTGGCGGCCAACGGAGCCCAAGTTCCGTTTTCGATCAGGCCGACGGTGCGGTTCTTGAAGTTCCGCTCGGTCAGATGGCCGATGAACTGCTTCATAAACGGGAAGAGATCGGCGTTGTAGGTGGTGGTCGCCAAAACCAGCTTGCTGTAGCGGAAGGCGTCGGCTACGGCCGCGGCCATATCGGTTCTTGCCAGATCATGGAGAACAACCTGCGGGCAGCCCTTGGACCTCAGCCGGTCGGCTAAAAGCTCCGCCGCCTTTTTTGTATTGCCGTACACGGAGGTGTAGGCGATGAGGATCCCTTCGGTTTCCGCGGCGTAGGAGGACCAAATATGGTACTTATTCAGATAATGACCGAGATTTTCTTTTAAAACAGGGCCATGGAGCGGGCAGATGGTCTGGATATCCAGCCCGGCTGCCTTCTTTAAAACGGCCTGAACCTGAGCACCGTATTTTCCTACGATCCCAATGTAGTAGCGTCTGGCTTCGTCGTCCCAGCCGCTTTCTGTGTTGGAATCCGTATCCACTGCGCCGAATTTTCCAAAACCATCGGCGGAGAACAAAACCTTTTCCGTGCTTTCATAGGTGAACATTACCTCGGGCCAGTGAACCATGGGGGCGCAGACGAAATGCAGCACATGGCTTCCCAGGCACAGGCTGTCGCCTTCCTTTACCGGCTGCCGGTTGGTTAAAAGCTCTTTATCGAAGAAATTTTCCATCATCGCAAACGCTTTTTCCGTGGCGACAATGGTGGTATTGGGCCAGGTTTTTAAGAAATTGGCGATATTGGCGGAATGATCCGGCTCCATGTGCTGGATGACCAGATAGTCGGGCGTGCGTCCTCCGAAGGCCGCGGTCAGGTTGTCCAGCCATTCATGGGTAAAATGGATGTCCACCGTGTCCATTACGGCGATCTTCTCATCCAGGATCACATAGGAATTATAGGACATTCCGTTGGGAACAACGTATTGTCCTTCAAAAAGGTCCACCTGATGGTCGTTGACGCCCACATAGCGGATCGCGTCGGAAACTGTGTTCATATAAGCTCCTCCATTCGAGTAAAAGTTTTTGATCGGTTTACGGCATAAGTATAGCAGAAATGAGGGCGGATGGGAAGGGCCGGGCTGGCCGGCGAGCTGTTTTTTTATCAATACGCAGTGCAAAAAGGAAGGATTTATGTTATACTGGATTCCAGGAACTCTGGGAAAGGAGAAGATCGGAATGAGAAAAACGGCGAAGACTCTTTTTGCGGCCGGGACGCTGACGGCGCTCTTTGCGTTTCCCGCCCTGGCGAATTTCAGCTGGCAGGTGGACAATATGGATACGGACTATGTGGGAACCGCTACGGTAACGCTGAAGGATTGGGAAGGAAATACGTACCAGGAAACGGCTCCGGTCGTAAAAAGCGGCGCGGCTGTGACCTTTACGGAACTGGACGCCAGCTCGGAATTTTATGTTTCCGCCTATGATACAAAAGGGAATCCCATTGCGGATTTCGGCGGGACGGGGATTTCCGGAGCCATGACGCGGGGATCGAAATTCCAGTACCGGCTGGACTGGGAGACGCAGAAAAGCCTGTGGGGCTCCGCCTTTGACGGTCAGGCGGCGATTTTCGAGATCGGGGCCTATGATTATGGCGGAACTGTCTGGCAGCAGAAATTTATCATCGACGGCGCCTGCAGTTCGTCGATCCTTTCAAATGTTCA
>DVFQ01000129.1 GCA_018713185.1 Candidatus Copromonas avistercoris (nom. illeg.)
TTTGGTGAAATTCCAAAACCGACAGTATAGTCTGGATGAGAGAAGAAATTGTATGACAGGAGTGTATGCCCCGGACTTATTTGATTTGTCCGGGGCTTTTTATTTTGCTGAAAAATGAGGTTTTCGGAAGATTTTCCGTAAAACTTCCGGTAAAGGTTCCGGAAATAAAGCTGGGAGCCTTCGGCGAAATAAAAATCATTCCTGCGGCTGCAATTCCTCTGTACAGGAGAACAAAACACAGTACAAGGAGGAATCCCAAATGAATCAAAAACGGATGTTCAACGTAAGGAATGTAGTGCTGATCGGCATGTTCAGCGCCCTGGCGGCGGTTCTTGAAACGCTGCAGATCCCGGTGCCCTTTGCTCCGCCTTTTTATAAGCTGGATTTCGCGGAGCTTCCGGTTCTGGTAGGCGGCTTCGCCATGGGGCCGGTACCGGCGATGCTGATCGCCGTTGTAAAGAACCTTTTAAAGCTTCTGATCAACGGAACTTCGACCTTTTATGTGGGCGAGGTGGCCAACGCCCTTGGCAGTATGCTCCTTTCCGTGCCGGCGGCGCTGATCTACCGCCGTCATAAGACGAAGAAGGTCGCCATGGCGGCGCTGGCGGTTTCGGTTGTGATCGCGGTGATCGGAGCGGTGTTTATCAACTGCTTCTTAACGATCCCCACTTATGCCATCGCTTTCGGCGGCATGGAGAATATTATCGCCATGGGAACGGCGGTAAATCCGGCGATCACCAACTTATATACGTTCGCGATCTTTGCCATTGTTCCGTTTAATCTGTTAAAATGCAGCTTAAACGCGCTGGTGACGGTCCTGGTCTACAAGAGGATCAGCGTGATCCTTCATGCGGAGAGACCGGTAAATCCAGGAAAAGCTTCGGTGAAAGGCTAGGAAAGAAAAATGGTACGTTATTACAGAGAGCTGACGCGGCTGGAGATGGAAGCCGTCGATAAAGAAGAGACATTGGTCCTGATCCCGGTGGGCGCCTTGGAGCAGCACGGGAACCAGTGCCCTCTGGGAACGGACGAAATTATCGCGGAGGCGACGGCCAGAAGGCTCAAGGAAGCGCTGGACCGGGAGATTCCGGATTATCCGATGCTGATCTTCCCCACGATCCCGGTGGGGCTCAGTACGGAGCATATCAATTTCTGCGGTTCTGTAACTTTGAAGCCGGATACTTTTTACCATGTGCTGGCCGATATCTGCCGGGGAATCGCTCACCATGGATTTCGCAAGATCGCGGTATTAAACTGCCACGGCGGAAACTCGCCCATTATCCAGGTGCTCAGCAGAGAGCTTCGCAGCGAGCTGGGGATCGCCGTTTTCATCATCAACTGCGGGACCTTTTTTGGAAACCAGGCGGTGAAGGATACGGTAAGCCCAGGGAATATCTGGGATTTCCACGGCGGGGAAATGGAAACCTCCATGGTGTTAGCGGAGCGTCCGGAGCTGGTAAAAATGGAAACGGCAGAGGCCGGAATCCCGAAAAAGTTCATGGGAAACAAAACCTTTACGGTCTACGGCCCCATTACGCTGGGCTGGGTATCGGAGGAATGGGAAACGGAGGACGGTACGCCCATTGGGATCGGCGGAGATCCCCGGGGCGCTACGGCGGAAAAAGGGAACCAGATCTATGACAGCTTTGTGGACTCGATCATGAAGGGGCTTGTTGAGATCCGGAAATGGAAAGACGCCAAATAGAAAAAGTATTGAAACCGGTTAAGGCTTGTGATAAACTAGGAAATCAAGAACGGGACGAGCACCAGACTGCTATATGCGCCTGGTGCTTTCCTTTTTTAGGAAGATAGATAAGGCCGGCTTTGAGGGAAAAAGGGCCGGGCTTGCCGGCATGGCGTATAAAAGGAAAGGCAGAGAGATGGAAACACGGATCGTTAAAATTAAAGATAAGGCGGCGGTTCGGGATGAGGAGCTTTTGGAGGCGGCCGAGGTTTTAAGAAACGGCGGCCTGGTGGCGTTCCCGACGGAAACCGTATATGGTCTGGGCGGCAACGCGTTGGACGAAAGGGCGGCGGAAAAGATTTACGCGGCCAAGGGGCGGCCCTCGGATAACCCGCTGATCGCGCATATTTCCTGTATGGAGGAGCTTTCCGGACTGGTGCGGGAGATCCCGGAGGCCGGAAAAAAGCTGGCTGCCGCTTATTGGCCGGGGCCGCTTACCATGATTTTTCCGAAAAAGGAGAATGTCCCCTATGAGACGACGGGAGGACTGGATACGGTCGCGGTGCGGATGCCGTCGGATCCGGTGGCGTCCCGCTTGATCCGGCTGGCCGGGGTGCCGGTGGCGGCGCCTAGCGCCAATACCTCGGGGCGGCCAAGCCCCACGAGAGCGGAGCATGTGATCGAGGACTTAAATGGAAAAATTGATATGATCATCGACGGCGGCCAGGTGGGGATCGGCGTGGAATCTACGATCGTGGACGTTTCCGGCCCGGTGCCGGTTCTTTTGCGGCCCGGCGCGGTTACGATGGAAATGCTGGAGACGGTTTTGGGTCATGTGGAGGTGGATCCGGCTATTTCCGGGCCGGTGAGCAAAGACGTGCGTCCCAAAGCGCCGGGGATGAAATACCGGCATTATGCCCCGAAGGCGGATATGACCCTGGTGGAGGGGGAAATGGAGCGGGTGATCCAATATATTAACGAAGAGACGAGGAAGGCGCGCCAAGCCGGAAAAACCGTCGGCATTATTTGCACCGAGGAAAGCCGCGGCCAGTATCCGGAAGGAATCCTTGAGGTGATCGGGAGCCGTGAGCATGAGGAAACGGTGGCCCACAATCTATTCGCGGTTTTAAGGGATTTTGACCGCAGGGAAGTGGACTGTATTTTCTCCGAGAGCTTTTCCAGGGACCAGCTGGGACAGGCGATCATGAACCGGCTGTGCAAGGCGGCCGGATACCATATTATAAAGGTATAAACCGTATTTTATAAAGGTGTAAACGATATGATAAAGGTATAGAAAGAGGGGAAGATAATGGGAGAAAAGCGAAGAGGCTATATTACGTGGGATGAGTATTTTATGGGCGTTGCGAAGCTTGCGGCAATGCGCTCCAAGGATCCCAATACCCAGGTGGGGGCGTGCATCGTCAGCGAGGACAACAAGATTCTTTCTATGGGTTACAACGGATTCCCTTCGGGCTGCTCGGACGATGAATTCCCGTGGAGCAGAGAGGACGAGGATCCTTATAATGAGAAATACTTTTATGTGACCCACAGCGAGCTGAACGCGATCTTAAATTACCGGGGCGGGAGCTTAGAGGGGAGCAAGCTGTACGTGACGCTGTTTCCCTGCAACGAATGCGCCAAGGCGATCATCCAGGCGGGGATCAAAACGATTATCTATGAAAGCGACAAGTACGCCGATTCCGCGGCGACCCGGGCGTCGAAACGGATGCTGAACGCGGCCGGAGTCCGCTATTACCAGTATAATCCCACCGGCCGGAAGATTGAATTCAGCGTTTAAAAGCGGAAAATGGAGGACGTTTTACCATGAGGTTTCTGCTGGCGGCGGTCAATGCAAAATATATCCACTCTAACCTGGCGGTGTACAGTCTGCGGGCGTTCGCGAAAAAACAGCTGCCTGATCTTGCGGCCGATCTTGCGGAATATACCATCAACCAGCAGGAGGATCAGATCCTGGGCGATCTTTTTAGAAGGAAGCCGCAGTTTATCGGGTTTTCCTGCTATATCTGGAATATTGACATGATATCCCGCCTGATTCCTGATCTTCATCAGGTGCTGCCGGATACGGAAATCTGGCTGGGCGGCCCGGAGGTTTCCTATGACGCCGCGGAAACGCTTTCCCGTTTCCCGGAGGTGCGGGGGATTTTCTGCGGCGAAGGGGAGCGTACCTTTGCCGAAACAGCGGAGGTCTATGAAAACTGCGAAAGCCAGGGAAAATGGGAGGTCTTGGATGCCGGGCTGGAGGAGGTTCCCGGATTGGTTTTTCGGAAAAAGGATGGGAGCCTTTGCGAAACCGGCCCCCGGTCTCCGATGCCAATGGATGAACTGCCCTTTGTTTATCAGGATATGTCCGGCTTTGAGAACCGGATCGTGTATTATGAGAGCAGCCGGGGCTGTCCCTTTTCCTGCAGCTACTGCCTGTCGTCCCTGGATAAGACGGTGCGGTTTCGGAGTCTTTCGCTGGTTCTTGAGGAGCTGGACTTTTTCCTGGAGAAACGGGTTCCCCAGGTGAAGTTTGTTGACCGGACCTTTAACTGCAGGCGGGAGCATACCCTGGGGATCTGGCGTCATATTATGGAGCATGACAACGGCGTTACAAACTTTCATTTTGAGATTTCCGCTGATTTGTTGGATGATGAGGAACTGGAGCTTTTGGGGAGAATGCGTCCGGGGCTGGTGCAGTTAGAGATCGGCGTTCAGTCAACCAATCCCCAGACGATCCGGGAGATCCGACGCCGGATGGATCTGGGCCGGCTGAAGGAGGCGGCGGCTCGGATCCGGAAAGGGAACAACGTGCATCAGCATCTGGATCTGATCGCCGGACTGCCCTTCGAGGATTTTTCTTCTTTCCTTCGTTCTTTTGACGAGGTTTACCGGATGGGGCCGGATCAGCTGCAGCTGGGCTTTCTAAAGGTGCTAAAAGGCTCTTTTTTAGCGGAAAACCAGGAGCAGTACGGGTTAAAATGCCGCCGGACGCCGCCCTATGAGGTGATGTCCACGAAATGGCTGTCTTATGGAGAGGTACTGCGTTTAAAGGCCATGGAGGAAATGTTGGAGGTGTACGGAAACAGCGGACAGTTTCGCGCCGCCTTGCGGCTTTTGGAGCGGGAGGCGGGCCGCCCTTCGGAGCTGTTTTTAAAGCTGGCGGATTATTATGAGCGGGAAGGCCTCTTTGGAAGAAATATCGCGCGTTTGGAGCGGTATGAGATCTTTTACCGGTTTTTGGAAGAATTTTTGGAGGAGGATGTTAAGCGGGAAGAGAAGCTGTCCGCCTTCCGGGACCGGCTGGTTTTTGATCTGTATCTGCGGGAAAACGCGAAAAGCCGTCCGTCCTTCGCACTGGATCA
Source organism: Candidatus Copromonas avistercoris (nom. illeg.) (assembly GCA_018713185.1). GTDB lineage: Bacteria > Bacillota > Clostridia > Lachnospirales > Lachnospiraceae > Copromonas > Copromonas avistercoris. The sequence continues at coordinate 5,050 of DVFQ01000129.1, forward strand.
GACGCCGGCAAAAAAGCGGATACGGGAATTTTTTATCGGAGAAGAGCAGAAGCCCCGGTGGCTTTTGGGCTATGAGGGCTACGATTCCCGGCAGATCGCGAAGATGGCCCATCTGGAAGCCATGGAGGACGGCACCTTCCTTTTGTTTGATTATCGGAACCGGGATCCCAAAGACCATAACGGCCGCGCCCGAAGGCTGATTTTTAAGGAGCAGGATTCGGAATGGACGGAAATACCGCTCTGGGAATCCCAGGAGGAAGGAGTCTTATGACGGATTCTTATGTGGCGCTGGATCTGGAGACCACCGGAATCGGAGCAAAAAAAGAAAAAATTACGGAAATTGGAATGGTAAAGGTGTTAGACGGGCAAATTGTTAGTACATACCATTCCTTGGTGAACCCGCGCCGCCCGATTCCGGAGGAGATCGTCCGGCTGACGGGAATCGACGATTCCATGGTGCAGGACGCGCCGGGCATGGAAGAGATCCTGGGGGAGATCCTTGAGTTTATGGAAGAGCTCCCGCTCCTAGGGCATCAGATCCAGTTTGACTACGGATTTCTTGCTCAGGCGGCGGTCAATCAGGGGATCCGCCTGGAAAAGGACGGAATCGACACGCTGGCCCTCTGCCGTGCGCTGATGCCCGCCGGGGAGCGAAAAAATCTTTCCTCCGCCTGCCGGTATTTTGGGATTGACCAGGAGAACGCCCACCGGGCCCTTTCGGACGCCCTTTGCGCCCACCGGCTGTACCAGAAGCTGAAGGAACAGTATCCGGAGGAAGAAAACGGCCTGTTTTTGGCGAAAAAACTGCGGTATAAGGCAAAAAAGGAACGAACGGCGTCGAAAAGACAAAAAGAATACTTGCAGGATTTGATAAAATATCATAGAATAAACGTGACTGTCCAAATGGAACATATGTCCGGAAATGAAATTTCCAGGATGACCGACAAAATTATTTTTACTTATGGGAAGATTCCCC
>DVFQ01000009.1 GCA_018713185.1 Candidatus Copromonas avistercoris (nom. illeg.)
ATTGTTTCCTTATCGCAAAATACCGCTTCCGGGGCTTTGGATACGATATTTTCTACCGATGTCACAGTAATACATTATATTATACTCTCTCGGGCGTGTCAACCTCTTTTTCCGCAAAAACCGCGGAAAAAACCAAGGAAAAACGCCGGAAAGCTGCTGAAATAGCCGCCGGAACGGCCGTAGGAATCAACGCCGTTTTTTCTCCAGATAGCCGTCCAGCTCCGTATTCTTAAGATCCGTAATAAACATATGTCCCGGAGCATGGGTGATCACGATAGGAGGCTTAGCCCGCTCCACCGCCGCCTGAGGCGTTACGCCGCAGGCCCAGAATACCGGGATCTCACCGGGGCGGATCTCAACGCTGTCTCCGTAATCCGGACGGTTAATGTCGGCAATCCCGATCTTTGCCGGATCGCCCATATACACCGGCGCTCCATGGACATTGGGATACCGTTCCGTGATGGCCACCGCCTTAGCCGCGTTATCCGGCGTCATGGGCCTCATGCTGCACACCAGCGGCCCCTCGAACACACCGGCCCGCTCGCACTCAATATTCGTCTTATACATGGGCACGTTCCTGCTCATAGAAATATGACGCACATCGATCCCGGCCAGCAGAAGCGCTTCTTCAAAGGAAAAGCTGCATCCAATTAAAAAGCCGGTAAAATCCTTCTGCCAATACTTGGACGCGTCCGTTACCTCATCCACCTTAACCCCATTTTTATAAATAAAGTACCGGGGAATATCCGTCACCAGGTTGGCGCCCTCCCCCATGTCATGAACGTCCGGCGTTCCTTCCACGATCTCTAAGATCGGACACGGCTTCGGATTCTTCCTGGCAAATTCCTTAAAATCCTCCGCGTAATCCTTCGGGAGGATCACCAGGTTTGCCTGGGCATATCCTCCGCACATGCCGGCCGTCGGGCCGGTAATCTCTCCGTCTCTGATCTTTCGCCGGACGTCCGCCGGTTTCCAGCTGCGATAATCTTCCATCGCGATTCTCCTTTTTCTTTTTCTTTAAGGAATCCTGCTTCTGAAATCTCTTTCTCCCAGGGAATCCCGCTCCCGAAACTCCTACTCCCGAAACGGCTCCTCTTCCCTTTCCAGCTCCACGAGGAATTCCTCGCCGTTCACCACAACCCGGTAGGTGCTTTTCGCCGCGTAGCCGCTCCTATGCTCGCACACAGCCGCGGAAAGCGCGGCCGCCTGGACGTCCGAAGCCGGCTCCGGCGCCGTATTCCACTTCTGATCCAGCGCCTTCAGCTCCTGCTTCCAGGCGCAGAAAATCTCCTGGGCCTCCTCGATGCTGATCTTCTGAAAATGGATCTTATGTCCTGGCATACTCTGCGCCAGGATCGGAAGATCCGTCGTAATAACCGAAGCGATCTTCGTATAGCCGCCCGTCGTCTGATGATCCGCCATCATAACGATGGGATTTCCATGGGAAGGCACTTGAACGGAGCCGAAGCTGATTCCGTCGGTGATAATATCGCCGCCGTTTTTATGCTCGATCACCGGCCCCTGCATCCGGCAGCCCATCCGGTCATACTCATTGGAGATCGTATATTCGCCCGTTAAAAACGTCTCGATTCCCTGCTCCGTAAAATAATCGTCCTGCGGCCCCATCACAACTCTCAGGGTATGCTCCCTGGCGGAAAAATCCTCCGCGTCCAGCTTCCGGTCCGCCATATGAAGCAGGAAGGTCTTCGGCGCCGCAAAGGGGATCTCATCCCCGGCTCCGATCTTTCTTCCCTCAAATCCGCCGATCTTTGATTTTAAATTCGTGGACCGGCTTCCCATTACCATAGGAATCTTAAGGCCTCCGGCAAACGCCACATATGCCCTGCTGCCGGACCGGATCCCGGCAAAGCTTACCGTCTGCCCGGCGCGGACCAAAACCGCCTGGTATCTGGGAAGCTCCGCTTTATCTAATTTGGCTCCCAGATCGGCTCCCGTCACCGCGATGATAATATCCTCTGTAAATTCCATGGACGGCCCCAGCATGGTAATTTCCAGAACCGCTTCCTCTTCCTGATTTCCCACAAGGAGGTTCGCCAGCGCCGCCGAGCGCTGATCCATGACGCCGGAAACCGGCATTCCCGTTTCCTGATATCCGAAGCGTCCCATATCCTGGATCGTTGTCAGCGCTCCTCCGCTTATGAATCGTACTCCCATTCCTTACGCCTCCTTCTCATAAACCGCGCAGGAATACTTCCCGCTCTCCGCCTGCTTCTCGATTTCATGATACTCATCCTCTGAAACAGAACGGAAACGGATATACTGTCCGGCCTCAAGAAGCACCGGTTTTTCACGATCCGCATCATAAAGCTTCACCGGAGTCCGTCCGATCAGCTGCCAGCCTCCCGGCGACGCCACCGGGTAGATCCCCGTCTGGGCGCCTGCGATTCCTACCGATCCGCCCTCGATCTTTACCCGCGGGTTTTCGAGCCTGGGCGTAGCAATCCGCTCATCCATCCCGCCAAGATAGGGGAAACCGGCGATAAAGCCCAGCATATAGATCAAATAATCCCGGGAGGTATGGATTTTGATCACCTCCTCCTTCGTCAGTCCATGGCATTCCGCCACATGAGCCAGATCCGGCCCCATCTCTCCGCCGTAAAGCACCGGGATCTCCACCACGGAAGGCGGCGGAATCTGAATGCTGTCGGAAGAAGACAGAACCTCCTGTAAACGCTCCGTCAGCGCTCCATAACGGATCACTTCCGGACGGTAGCACACCAAAAGGGAGCGGTAGGTGGGCACCGTTTCAATAATCCCCTCGATCCGCGCCCGCTCCAGCGCGATCTTAAACGCCCGGATCTTCCGGTTGATTTCCGGGCTGATTGTATTGCCGAATTCTACGGTTACGGCGCTGTCTCCGGAAATCAGGTATCTTACATTTTCCATCGAATTCTCCATTCCACCGCCTAAAGGCGGCCTATGCTTAAGCCATCAGGCTCTTGATCTCGACGCCCTCCGCAATCAGCGTTTTCCGGATATTCTTCACAAACTCCAGCGCCTTGGGGTTGTCCCCATGAACGCAGATGGAATCCGCGCGGATCGCGATCTCATTTCCATTAATCGTCGTAACCTGTCCCTCTTTTACCATACGGACCACGCGGCGGATCGCCAGATCCCGGTCCTTGATCATCGCGCCGGGAAGCTTGCGGGAAACCAGCGTCCCGTCGTCATTATAGGCCCGGTCCGCGAACACCTCGCTGGCTGTCTTTAAGCCGGTTTTCTCCGCGGCTGTGATCATTTTGGAACCGGCCAAGCCCATAAAGATAATCTCCGGATCCACATCATAAACCGCTTCGCACATGGCGGCCGCCAGCGCCTCGTCCACCGCCGCCATATTATAAATCGCGCCGTGGGGTTTTACATGCTGGATTTTCATCCCCTGGCTCTTCGTAAACGCCATCAGCGCTCCCAGCTGATATTTCACATACGCCTTTGCCTCCGCCGGGCTCACCGCCATATTCCTGCGGCCAAAGCCCATCAGATCCGGAAATCCCGGATGCGCGCCCACAGCCGTCCCGAATTCCTTCGCCAGCGCCACCGTTTTTTCCATCACCATAGGATCGCCCGCATGCCATCCGCAGGCCACATTGGCCGAGGAAACATACTTTAAAATTTCCTCATCCATGCCGATGGTGTAGTTGCCAAAGCTTTCTCCCAGATCACTGTTTAAATCTACCCGATACATAAAAATATCTCCCCTTTCCGCCGGATCTCCGGCCTAGTTTCCCTTGCCCTCATTCTAGCGAAAACCCGTATATAAGTCAACCGCTCCAGACCGATAAGCAATCCGTTCCATGCCGCAAAAAATCAATTCCGCGCAAACTCCGCCAGCCACAAATTTTCCCAAACGCCGTCCTCCCTCTCCCGAGGCCTCCGGATCCGGTAATGTCCGAACCGTTCTCCGTCCGTCCCCGGCCGTTCCTTCGGGAACCGCACGTAAACCTCCTTCGCCCCGTTTCGGTACGCCTGATGAACCATCCGTCCCACCAGACGGAAAAGCTCCGCCTCCTCGCAGAACTCCACCGTCAAAACAGACCGGCCCTTTCCCGAAAGCTCCCTCTGGTCCAGCGTATAGGCCCAGTGCTCGTTGCCGCCCCGGATTTCCTTCTTCTGCTCCTTCTCATATTCGATGCCGATCAACGTAAGTCCCTTCGCCGGCGCCGTCTGCCCCGCCAGCCTCCGGTCCCGGGCCTCTAGGATTTCCTTCACATGCTCCGGCGGATACATTCCTATTCCCGCCTGCATCAAGGTTCCGGCAATGATCCGGACCATATTGTACAAAAAACCGCTGCCCCGAAGACGGATGCAGATCTGGTTTTCCTCTCTCTCCTCCACTGAAACCTCGTAAAGCGTCCGCACCGTCTCCTCTGCCTGATGGCCTGAGGAACAGAAACTTACAAAATCATGCTCCCCCACAAGATACGCCGCCGCCGCCTTCATCTTCTCAATATCCAGCGGATAATAACAGAAAAACGAATATAACCGCTTCGTCGGAACCTCGATCCGGCAGTTCTGGATCCGGTATTCGTAGGTTTTCATACAGTTCTGCTTCCTGGGATGCCACCCGGCGGGAACCTCCTCCGAACGCAGGACGCGGATATCCTCCGGCAGCCGCTGATTCACCGCGAGACAGATCTTCTCCGCGGGGATCCGGCTTTCGGTGTCGAATACGGCCACGTTTCCCAGGGCATGAACGCCGGAATCCGTACGGCTGGCCCCGAGGACGCAGACCGTCTCTTTTAAAAGCTCCGAAAGCGCTTTATTTAACACTTCTTCAATGGTCACCCCGTTGGCCTGCAGCTGCCATCCCTTATAATTGGTTCCGTCATAGGCCACGATCAGCCGGACTCTTCTTGCCATTTTCTATCTTTCCCTTTCTCCGCTCCATTCGCTCCCTAAACCTGCGTCTGCCGGGCTTCCCCGAGCATGCCCTCTCCTAAACCTGCGCCTGCTGGGCTTTCCCAGGCATGCCCTCTCCCCGGCCTGCGCCGGTTGGACTTTCCCGGATCCGTCCGCTTTCCTTCCTGCGACGGTTAAAACAGGAATCCAGCCAACAGCACCAGCGCCAGATATCCAAGCTCCGCCAGATATGCGATCCGGTCCCGCCTTTCATACTTTAGCGGCTTCATCTTCGTCCTGCCTTCGCCGCCCCGGTAGCAGCGCGCTTCCATGGCCATCGCCAGATCCGTTGCCCGCCGGAAGGCGGAAATAAACAGCGGAACCAGAAGCGGCACCATCGCCTTCGCCTTCTGGATCAGGTTCCCGCTTTCAAAATCCGCGCCCCTCGCCATCTGCGCCTTCATGATCTTATCCGTCTCCTCCACCAGGATCGGGATAAACCGCAGGGCAATGGACATCATCATCGAGATCTCATGGACCGGGACCCCGACCCGCTTTAAAAATCCCAGGCTTTTTTCCAGCCCGTCCGTCAGCTGGTTGGGCGTCGTCGTCAGCGTTAAGATCGTGGAGCCCAAAACCAGAAAGATCAGCCGCAGCGCCATAAACGCGGCAAATTGAACGCCCTCCCAGGTCATCTTAAGAAAGCCGATCTGAAAAATCGGCGTTCCCGGCGTTAAAAACAGATTGAAGCTGACGCTGATCAATAAGAGGATCAGGATGGACTTTAATCCCCGCACGATAAACTTCACCGGCACCCTGGACAGGCGGATCGCCGCCGCCAAAAACACCGCCGCCAGCCCGTAGGCCGCCGCGCCTCCGGCAGCGAACAGGGAGATAATGTACACCAGCGTTCCGAACAGCTTTGTCCTGGGATCCAGGCGATGCAGCACCGAATCAACCGGATAATATTGTCCCAGCGTAATATCTCTCAGCATGTCTCCTCCTTCGGCTGCGCCGCCCCCTGTTTCCTCCAGATGGCTAAGATCGCGTCCCTAGCCTCCTCTACCGTCGTAATGTCCTCGTCAATGGGGATTCCCTGCTCCTTTAAGGCATGCACCACATAGGTGATCTGAGGCGCGGCCAGGCCAATGGCCTCCAGCTCTTTATAATGGCGGAATACCTCCTTAGGCGTTCCGTCAAACACCTTTTCCCCATGGTTCATCACCACCAGCCGGGATACGTACCGGGCCACGTCCTCCATACTGTGGGACACTAAGATCACCGTCATCCCCTGCTCCCTGTGAAGCTTCGCCACCAGCCCCAGGATATCCTCCCGGCCCTGGGGATCCAGTCCGGCCGTCGGCTCGTCCAAGATCAGCACCTCCGGTTTCATCGCCAGGACTCCGGCAATGGCCGCCCGACGCTTCTGCCCGCCGGAAAGCTCAAAGGGCGACTGCTTATAAAAGCTCTCGTCCAGTCCCACCAACGTCAAAGCCTCTCTTGCCCTGGCCTCCACCTCCTCCTGGGACAGTCCCAAATTCTTGGGGCCAAAGCACACATCCGAAAATACATCCACCTCAAAGAGCTGATGCTCCGGATACTGGAAGACCAGGCCCACATGGCTCCTCAGCTCCTTCATGGAATAGCCCTCCCGGTAAATACTCTCCCCGTTATAGAGGATATCCCCGCTGGAAGCCCGAAGAAGGCCGTTTAAATGCTGGATCAGCGTGGATTTTCCGGAACCGGTATGTCCGATCAGACCGATAAACTCCCCGTCTCCAATGGTGAGATTGACGTTCTTTAACGCGTACTGCTCAAAGATCGTCCCCTCGCCGTAAATATGGCTCAAATTCCTGACCTCAATCGACATGGTCCCTCCGCGTCCGGGATGCGCCGCCCTCTTCGGCGTTTCCCTTTAAAACCGGCGTCAGCCGTTTTACCAGTTCCTCCGTTGTCAAAATCCCATCCGGCAGCTCCATGCCGGCCTCCTTTAGCTCGTCCGCCAGCTCCGTCACCTGGGGCACATCCAGGCGGTATCGCTTCAGCTCCTTCACCCGGGAAAAAATCTCCTTCGGCGTCCCGTCCATCACCACATGGCCGCCGTCCATCACAACGACCCGGTCCGCGTCGATGACCTCCTCCATGTAATGAGTGATCAGAAGCACCGTAATCCCCTCCTGCCGGTTCAGCTCATGAACCGTCCGGATCACCTCCCGGCGTCCGTTGGGATCCAGCATCGCCGTCGGCTCGTCCAAAACAATGCACTGCGGCTTCATCGCCATAACGCCCGCGATGGCAACCCGCTGCTTCTGCCCGCCGGAGAGCTTATTGGGCGACTGGAGCCGGTAGGCGGTCATCCCCACCGCTTCCAGGCTCCGGTCCACCCGTTCCCAGATCTCCTCCGTGGGAACTCCCATGTTTTCCGGCCCGAAGCCCACGTCCTCTTCGACGACGTTTCCAATGATCTGATTATCCGGATTCTGGAACACCATGCCCGCCGTGCGGCGGATGTCCCACAAATGGGATTCGTCGCTGGTGCGCATATCCGAGATATAAACCGTTCCCTCCGACGGCAGCAAAAGCCCGTTCATCAGCTTGGCAAAGGTGGACTTTCCGGAGCCGTTATGTCCCAGGATCGCTACAAAGCTTCCTTCCGCGATATCCAGATCCACTCCGCGGAGCGCGTGGTTCACCTCGTCCTGATCCTTTTCCTCATCATGGCGGATATAATCAAAAATCAAATTGACCGCTTTAATAATTCCCATAATTCCTCCAAGGGGACGTCCCGCCTTGCCGGCTCCTTCGTCCCTCTCCGCACGCTCTTCCCCCGTTGGTTCGCTTCTCCATATTCCAGTAAATTTTAGTTGATATTGATACGTTAGTCAAGCCGAAAAAAGCAGGACAGAAAACAGACTTTTAAGAGCCTGTTCCCTGTCCTGTTTCATCCATGTTCTTATCTGGTTGATCCGTGTTCCTATCGATTGAATCTGCGATCCTATCACTTTATCCACAGTCCGCTTTCATCCAGCCGGCATCCGGCCACAACCGTACCGGCCGCCATGGAGCCGTCCGGATTTAAGTAGTACCATTTTCCCGGCTGATCCTCGACCCAGCCGGTGGCCATGGAACCGTCCTCCCGCAGGAAATACCACGTTCCGGCAATTTCCTGCCAGCCGGTCTGCATGATCCCCTCATCGTTCAAATAGTACCAGCTGCCGGAAACCTGCTGCCAGCCGGTGGCCGCATAGCCGTCGGCGCCGAAATAATACCATTGTCCGCCGATCTTGTACCACTGGTCCGTCACGACGGAGCCGTCCTCCTTCTCATACTGCTTGCCATCCGCGTAAAGCCGCCAGCGGCCCTCAGAATCGCCCATATCCTCCAGGATCCGGTCCGTGGATCTCGTGTACTCGCTGCTTTTCCGGTACTTCGCGTCGGAGCGGTCTTTTCCCACCGCCCGCACCTCGTAGTCATAGGTTCCGTCCTCGGTCATGTATTCCGAAAGATCCTTCGTGACCGTGTTTCCTGCATCGACGGTGCGCACGTAATTGGTATCCCGGTACAGCCGGATCTCATAGCCGGTGGCGTATTCCACACGGCTCCACTTTGCCGTCGTTTTCTCCAGGTTGTTCCAGCCCGCGCTTTCCGGAGCCGCCAGCTGCACCACCGGGTCATAGCTGACCTTCACCGTCAGCGTATCCCCGTCCTTTTTGGCGCTCTTAAACTCCGCCCCGGTCACCCGGCAGGTCCGGCTTCCATAGGACGACGCGAAATCCCCGCCGGACGACAGCGTCAATGTCGCCGTAACGGAAGTTCCCGGCCGCCAGTTTTCCGGCTCCCGGCTCCAGTCAACGGAATCGATGGATACGCCCGACGTCCCGCAGGAAATATCCGGTTCCAGGATCTCTCCCGGCTCATAACGGTCCGTAAACGTCAGCTCGATCCGGCTTACATCCGCCGCCATTGCCGTCTCCGGCGAAACGGCCGCCGTCAGCACGGCGGCCGCGAATGCTGCAAACAATGTTCCGCATACTCCAGATTTCATAAACTAGGTGCCTCTCTTTCTAGGAGCGGTCCCGCGCCCTAGGGGCGGTTCCACACCCCGTTGGGATCCACGTAGAATCCGCTGATCCATTCATTGGCAGCCTTATGCCCATCCGGATAGAAGTAATAAATCTGTCCGTCGATCTCCTGCCAGCCGGTGGCCATCGCTCCGTTACCATACAGGTAATAGGAAAGATTTCCCAGCTGGATCCAGCCGGTCGCCATCTCGCCGCTGTCAAGAAGAAAATACCAGGTTCCGTTTTCCAAGAGCCAGCCGGTCTGCATCGCTCCGTCGGAATTCATATAATAATAATGTCCGTTTCTTAACTGCCAGCCGGTCTGCATCGCTCCCAGGCTGTCAAACAGATACCAGACATTTCCGATCAGCGCCCAGCTGTCCGTAAGGTACGTCCCGTCCGGATAACGGAAATACCAGCGGTCGCCGCTCTTGATCCAGCCCACCTCGTTGGCCGGCGCGGCCGGAGGCGTCTGCTGTCCGGGACGGTTCTGGGGACGGTCCTTCTTTGTCCCGTCGGAAACATGCTCCTTATCCAGGGTCAGATCTCCCGAATAAACCCACTCGCTGGCGTCCGCGTACTTATCCATCTCATCATCCTTTGGAACGGCCCGCACCCGGAAGGTATAGGTCGCAGCCGACGTCATATAAGGATAGAAATCAAAGCTCGTCGTACGGATTCCCGTTTCCCGGTGCACCACCCGGCTTCCGGCGCAGAGATAAACGTCATAAGCCGCGTCGTCCACCTTATCCCAGCGGGCGACTCCCAGCTTCGAGCTGCTCAGTCTTGTGCTTTCCCACCAGGCGTCATCCGGTTCCTGGAGCGTTCCTTCCGCCGGTCTTGTCTTTAAGGTCACCAAGAGCCGGTCCTCATCCTGACGCTTCGCTTTTACAAAGGTTCCGCCCTTCACATCCACGCTGGAGGAAGAATAGCTGCTGCGGAACTCGTAATCGTTGACCGCCTCCAAAACAACTTCCAGCGTATAGGAACGTCCGATCCGAACCTCGTCTACATCGTCCGTCCATCTGGCGGAATGGATATCGTAGCGGTTGCTGCTGGGCACCGCCACCTCCGCGCTGCTGTCGCCTGTATAGCCGATATCCAGATGCGGAAGGGAATCCCCGTCCTCCAAATCGATATCCAGCTGGATCCGAACGCTATTTACATAGGAAGCCGCGTAAGCGGGCTGCGTACCGAAGGCGCCGGCAAAAAAAGCTGCGGCCGCCGCAAACAAAACGGTCTTTTTCTGGATTTTCTTAATTAAATACACTTTCTTCATTTGCCACTCCCCCACTTTCTTTCTACCTCTATTATAAACAGACGCTCCTTTGTCAGTCAACTTAAGATATTCTTTCATTCATGTGGTAAATCTGTGAATAATAGGGCAAAACTGCGGCAGAAACAAAAAGAGGCAGTCACCCTTTCATGACTGCCTCCCCCATTGCATTTTGATCTCGGCTTTCTTATACCAGCTCGATCAGAACCGCCATCGCGCCGTCGCCCTTCCGCTCACCGATCTTTACGATTCTCGTATAGCCGCCGTTGCGGGAAGTGTACTTGGGAGCGATCTCGTCAAATAATTTTGCCGGGATATCCGCCTTTTTCGTTCCTTTCTTCCGTCCAGCCGGAGTGGAAGGAACCTCGGTTACTCCGTAGAGAACCTTTAACATCTGTCTTCTAGCGTGAAGTCTGGAAGGCATATCCTTCTTGATCTCCTTCTCCACCTCATCGTAAACGGTAACCTTCTTGCCGTCAACGACTTCCTTCACTCTCTTTCCGTCCTTATCCTTGCGGGCAACCTTAGCCGTAACCTTTACCGTCTCATAGTTGTCCTTCTCCTTAACCGCAAGAGCGATCA